>JAYWGR010000088.1:0-7280 GCA_043778145.1 Rhizobacter sp. | reverse complement strand
CAAACGTGATCGCCGTCACACCGCGGGTTAACGATAGGTCGAGAGAGCTTGCAAATCTCACGTTCATCGCCGCGACTGCGCTTCTCGCAACTTCGATCCCTCAAGTTCGGTGTGGGCATTCCGAAATCAGACCAACTCCCGCGCCTGGTTGCGGGAACTGTCTGACACCCGAAAGAACACACCATGTCAAACCTGAGCGGCTTGAGCACAGCACAGATCGCAGTTCTGTCCTCGTCCCAGATCCTGCAATTGGATTCTGCAGACATCATTTCGCTCAGCACGGCGCAGATACAGGCGCTGACCACATCGCAGATCGGCTACCTCACGACGAGTGCGATCGCCGCGCTCACCACCGCCGACATTCAGGCGTTGACGACTGCGCAGATTCAAAACCTGACCACAGCGCAGACCGTCGCGCTCACCACGGCCGACATCGTCGCCCTCGCGACTGACGGCCTGCAGGCGCTCACCACCACCAACCTGCAGGTGCTGAGCACCACAGCGATCTCGCTGCTCAGCACGAGCCAAGCCACTGCGCTGACGACCGCTCAGGTGCAGTCGCTCAAGACATCGCAGGTTGCAGCGCTCAGCACCACCAACATCGCCACGCTCAGCACCACGCAGGTTCAGGCGCTGACGACCAAGCAGATTCCCGCGTTGCTGACCACCCAGGTCGCAGCCCTGACGACCGACGGCGTGCAGGCGCTCACCACCGCGCAGGTGCAATCGATCAGCACCAGCCAAGTGAAAGCGCTGAGCACCGCTGATGTGGCTGCGCTCACCACGACGCAGGTTCAATCGTTGTTGACCGCGCAAGTGGCATCGCTCTCCACAACCAACGTGGCCACGCTCGCGACTGACCAGATCCAGTCGCTCACCACATCGCAAACCCGCGCGCTGCAAACCACTCAAGTGGCTGTGCTCAGCACCGCCAGCGTGCAGGCACTGACGACGGCGCAGGTGCAGTCGCTGCAGACCAACCAAGTCGCCATCCTCAACACCGCCAACGTGGCGGCGCTCACGACATCGCAGATTCAATCGCTGACGACGGCTCAGGTGCAGGTCTTCAGCACCGCCAGCGTGGCCGTGCTCGACACCAACGCCATCTCCGTGCTGAACACCGCGCACGTGCAGGCCTTGACGACAGCGCAAGTCGGCGCATTGAACACGGCTGACGTTGCCGTGCTCTCCACAACCCAAGTGCAATCACTGAAGACGGCACAGGTTGCTGCACTGAGCACGACCAACATCGCCACGCTGGCGACCAATCAAATCCAATCGTTGACGACGGCTCAGGTGCAAGCGCTCAGCACCGCGCAAGTCGCGATACTCAACACTGATGATGTGTTGGCGCTCACCACGAGCCAAGTGCAGTCGCTCAGGACGACTCAAGTTCAGGCCTTCGACACCGCCGGCATCGCCGCGCTGTCAACCGCTCAAATCCAAGCGCTGACCGCCTCCCAAACTTCCGTGCTCGACACCGGCGACATCGCCGCGCTCTCGACCGCGCAGGTGCAGGCCCTCACGACCACGCAGATTCAAGCCCTGAACACGGCCGACATCGCCGCACTCAACACCGCCGACATCCAGGCTCTGACAACCGCACAAATCCAGGCTCTGCTGACAGCCCAAGTGCAGGCGCTCAACACCGCCGATGTGGCCGTGCTGTTGACGACGCAGATCCAGGCGCTCACCACCGCGCAAGTGGCCGCGATCAAGACCGCCGGCATCGCAGCCCTCGCGACCGATCAAATCCAAGCACTCAGCACCTCACAGGTCGGTGCGCTCACGACCGCGCAAGTCGCCAACCTCAACACCGCTGACATTCAGGCCATGACGACAGCGCAGGTGCAAGCGCTGAAGACAGCGCAAATCGTGGCGCTCAACACCGCCGATGTCGCCGCACTGTTGACCACGCAAGTCCAGGCGTTGACGAGCGCTCAAGTCGCCGCATTCGAGACCACCGACATTGCTGCGCTGGCGACCGATCAGGTCCAGGCGTTCAACACCTCGCAAGTCAGCGCGCTGACCACCGCCCAAGTCGCCGCGCTCAACACCGCCGACGTGCAAGCGATGACGACCTCGCAAGTGCAAGCGTTCAAGACGAACCAGATCGTCGCGCTCAACACGGCCGATGTCGCAGCGCTCACGACCACGCAGATTCAAGCCTTGACGACCGCGCAAGTCGCAGCATTCGAGACCGCCGACATCGCGGCGCTCGCAACCGATCAGGTGCAAGCGTTCAACACGGCGCAAGTCAATGCACTCACCACCGCCCAGGTCGTGGCACTCAACACGGCCGATGTGGCTGCGCTGACGACCAATCAAATCCAAGCACTGAAGACCTCGCAGGTTGCCGCGCTCGAGACCACCGACATCGCCGCTCTCGCGACAGACCAGGTTCGGGCGTTCAATACCGCGCAAATCTCGGCGCTCACCACCGCGCAAGTCGCCAACCTGAACACCGCTGATGTGCAGGCCTTGACGAGCGCGCAAGTGCAGTCGCTCAAGACGAATCAGATCGTCGCACTCAACACCGCCGATGTGGCCGCACTGCTGACGACGCAGATTCAGGCGCTGACGAGCGCACAAGTCGCATCGTTTGAGACCACCGACATCGCAGCACTCGCGACCGACCAGGTCCAGGCGTTCAACACCGCCCAAGTCTCGGCGCTCACCACCGCACAGGTCGCCGCGCTCAATACCGCCGACGTGCAAGCGATGACCACATCGCAAGTGCAGTCGCTGAAGACGAATCAAATCGTCGCGCTCAACACCGCTGACGTGGCCGCGCTGACCACGACGCAGATTCAAGCGTTGACGACGGCACAAGTCGCAGCCTTCGAAACCACCGACATTGCTGCGCTGGCAACGGATCAAGTGCAGGCACTCAGCTCCGCACAAGTGGGTGGCATGACGACCGCGCAAGTCGCTGCCCTCAACACGGCCGACGTCCAAGCGCTGACGACCTCGCAGTTGCAAGGCTTGAAGACGAACCAAATCGTCGCGCTCAACACGGCCGATGTGGCCGCACTGTTGACCACGCAGATTCAAGCGCTCAACACCGCGCAGGTTGCCGCTTTCGAGACGACCGATGTGGCCGCGCTCGCAACCGATCAGGTGCAAGCGCTCAACACCGCGCAGGTCGGTGCACTCACCACAGCTCAAGTCGTGGCACTCAACACGGCCGATGTGGCCGCGCTGACGACCACCCAGATTCAAGCGCTGAAGACCTCGCAAGTCGCCGCCCTTGAGACCACCGACATCGCCGCACTCTCGACCGATCAAGTCCAAGCCTTCAACACCGCGCAAGTCTCGGCCCTCACCACCGCTCAAGTCGCCAACCTCAACACCGCCGACGTGCAAGCGATGACCACATCGCAGTTGCAAGCGCTGAAGACGAATCAAATCGTCGCGCTCAACACCGCTGACGTTGCCGCGCTGACCACCACGCAAATCCAGGCCTTGACGACTGCGCAAGTCGCAGCCTTCGAGACCACCGACATCGCCGCACTGGCAACCGACCAAGTTCAAGCACTCACCTCCGCGCAAGTGGGCGGGTTGACGACCGCCCAGGTCGCCAACCTCAACACCGCTGACATCCAGGCGCTGACAACCTCGCAAGTGCAAGCGCTAAAGACGAATCAAATCGTCGCGCTCAACACGGCCGATGTGGCAGCCCTCCTGACCACGCAGATTCAAGCGCTGACGACTGCGCAAGTTGCTGCGTTCGAGACCACCGATGTCGCCGCACTCGCGACCGACCAAGTCCAGGCGCTGAACACCTCACAAGTCGGTGCGCTCACCACTTCGCAAGTCGTTGCACTCAACACGGCCGATGTGGCCGCGCTGACGACCACGCAGATTCAAGCCCTGAAGACCTCGCAGGTCGCCGCGCTTGAAACCACCGACATCGCCGCACTCTCGACCGACCAAGTCCAGGCGTTCAACACCGCGCAAGTCGCAGCACTCACAACCTCACAAGTCGCCAACCTCAACACCGCTGACGTGCAAGCGTTGGGCACATCGCAAGTCCAGGCGCTGAAGACGACTCAAATCGTCGCCCTCAACACCGCTGACGTGGCTGCGCTCACCACGACTCAGATCCAGGCTTTGACGAGCGCTCAAGTGGCCGCGTTCGAGACCACCGACATCGCTGCCCTCGCGACCGATCAAGTCCGGGCGTTCAACACCGCGCAGGTCTCGGCCCTCACGACCGCGCAAGTCGCCAACCTCAACACCGCCGACATTCAAGCCTTGACGACTGCGCAAGTGCAGGCGCTGAAGACGAACCAAATCGTCGCACTCAACACGGCCGATGTGGCCGCGCTGCTGACCACGCAGATCCAGGCCCTGACCACCGCGCAGGTTGCAGCCCTTGAGACGACTGACGTTGCCGCGCTCGCCACCGATCAAGTCCAGGCGCTCAACTCCGCCCAGATCGGCGCGCTGACGACTGCCCAAGTCGTGGCACTCAACACGGCCGACGTGGCCGCGCTGACCACATCGCAAATCCAAGCGCTCAAGACATCGCAAGTCGCAGCACTGGAGACGACCGACATCGCCGCACTCGCGACCGATCAAGTCCAGGCATTCAACACCGCGCAAGTCGCTTCGCTGACGACCGCCCAAGTTGCCAACCTCAACACCGCCGACATTCAAGCGCTCACCACCGCGCAGGTGCAGTCGCTGAAGACGAACCAAATCGTCGCACTCAACACGGCTGATGTGGCCGCGCTCACGACGACTCAGATCCAGGCCTTGACGAGCGCTCAAGTCGCCGCGCTCGAAACCACCGACATTGCAGCTCTTGCAACCGATCAGGTCCAGGCGTTCAACACAACACAAGTCTCGGCGCTGACGACGGCGCAAGTCGCCAACCTCAACACCGCTGACATTCAAGCCCTGACCACCGCGCAGGTGCAAGCGCTGAAGACGAATCAAATCGTCGCGCTCAACACGGCCGATGTCTCCGCACTGCTGACCACGCAAATCCAGGCCTTGACGACCGCCCAAGTGGCCGCACTGGAGACCACCGATGTGGCCGCTCTTGCAACCGACCAGGTGCAAGCGCTCAATTCTTCGCAGATCGGTGCGCTGACCACCGCGCAGATCGCCGCGCTCAACACGGCCGACGTGCAGGCGCTCACGACCGCGCAGCTCCAAGGGCTGAAGACGAATCAGGTCGTTGCGCTCAACACGGCTGATGTGGCTGCACTGCTGACAACGCAAATCCAGGCCTTGACGACCGCACAAGTCGCTGCGTTCGAAACCACCGATGTCGCCGCACTCGCAACCGATCAGGTTCAAGCGCTCAACACCGCGCAAGTCGGTGCGCTGACGACGGCGCAAGTCGTGGCACTCAACACGGCCGATGTGGCCGCGCTGACCACCACGCAGATTCAAGCGCTGAAGACGTCGCAAGTCGCAGCACTTGAGACGACCGACATCGCAGCACTGGCGACCGATCAAGTCCAGGCGTTCAACACCGCACAGGTCGCAGCCCTCACGACCTCGCAAGTGGCCAACCTCAACACCGCCGACGTGCAAGCGTTGACGACCTCGCAGGTTCAAGCGCTGAAGACGAACCAAATCGTCGCGCTCAACACCGCCGATGTGGCCGCGCTCTTGACCACGCAAGTCCAGGCGTTGACGACTGCCCAAGTCGCTGCACTTGAGACCACCGATGTCGCCGCACTCGCCACCGACCAAGTCCAAGCGCTCAACACCTCGCAAGTTGGCGCGCTGACCACAGCGCAGGTTGTGGCACTCAACACGGCCGATGTGGCCGCGTTGACGACCTCGCAGATTCAGGCACTCAAGACCGCGCAGATCGCTGCCCTTGAGACCAACGACATCGCCGCGCTCTCCACCGACCAAGTCCGTGCGCTCAACACCGCACAAGTCTCGGCGTTGACGACCAACCAGGTCGCCAACCTCAACACCGCTGATGTGCAAGCGTTGACGAGCTCACAGCTGCAGGCGCTGAAGACGACTCAAATCGTCGCACTCAACACCGCCGACGTTGCCGCGCTCTTGACCACACAGATCCAAGCGCTGACGACCGCACAAGTTGCAGCACTTGAGACCACCGACATCGCCGCACTCGCGACCGATCAGGTCCAGGCGTTCAACACGGCGCAGGTCTCGGCACTGACGACTTCGCAAGTCGCCAACCTCAACACCGCCGACATGCAAGCGTTGACGACGGCGCAGGTGCAAGCGCTGAAGACGAATCAAATCGTCGCCCTCAACACCGCTGATGTGGCCGCCCTCTTGACCACGCAGATCCAGGCGCTGACGACAGCACAAGTCGCAGCACTTGAGACCACCGACATCGCCGCACTCGCAACCGATCAGATCCAGGCGCTCAACACCTCGCAGGTCGGCGCGCTGACAACCGCGCAAGTTGCCAACCTCAACACCGCTGACATGCAAGCGTTGACGACGGCGCAGGTGCAAGCGCTGAAGACGAATCAAATCGTCGCGCTCAACACAGCCGATGTGGTGGCACTCTCGACCACGCAACTCCAGGCGCTGACGACTGCCCAGGTTGCTGCGTTCGAGACGACCGACATCGCCGCACTCGCGACCGATCAAGTGCAATCGCTCAACACCGCGCAGGTGGGTGCGTTGACGACCGCGCAAGTGGTCGCCCTCAACACGGCCGATGTGGCTGCGCTGACGACCTCGCAGCTCCAGGCTCTGAAGACATCGCAGATTGCCGCGCTCGAAACAACCGACATCGCTGCTCTGGCAACCGATCAGGTTCAAGCGCTCAACACCGCACAGGTCTCGGCATTGACGACGGCTCAAGTCGCCAATCTCAACACCGCTGACATTCAAGCCTTCACGACCTTGCAGGTGCAGGCGCTGAAGACGACGCAAATCGTGGCGCTCAACACAGCCGACGTTGCCGCCCTCTTGACGACGCAGATCCAGGCCCTGACGACCGCCGCAGTCGCCGCACTTGAGACCACCGACATCGCTGCATTGGCCACCGACCAAGTCCAAGCGTTCAACACCGCACAAGTCGCAGCACTCACGACCTCGCAGGTTGCCAACCTCAACACAGCCGATGTGCAGGCGTTCACGACCTCGCAAGTGCAAGCGCTGAAGACGACGCAAATCGTGGCGCTCAACACGGCTGATGTTGCAGCACTCTTGACAACGCAAGTCCAGGCCTTGACGACCGCACAAGTCGCGGCACTTGAGACGACCGATGTGGCCGCGCTCGCAACCGACCAGGTCCAGGCGCTCAACACCGCGCAGGTCAGTGC
>JAYWGR010000087.1:0-2715 GCA_043778145.1 Rhizobacter sp. | reverse complement strand
CAAAGCCGTCGCCATTGGCGCGGTCTAGGCGCAGGCCGGGCTCGCGGCCACGCGCGGCAACGCGGTGCTGGTTGCGAGCAAGCGCGGCGATTTCTTCGGGGGTGTCGGCGGGGCTGTCGGCCAGCAGGCAGTGCAGCAAGAAGACATCGAGAAAGCGTGCGGTCTCGGTGCGAATGCCGGCGGGCACGAACGGGTCGAGGTCCATGCAGCGCACTTCCACATACTCGACGCCGCGCTCGCGCAAAGCATGCAATGGCCGCTCGCCGGAGAAGATCACGCGCTTCGGCCGGATCGTGCCGTAGAACTCGTTCTCGATCTGCAACAGGCTGGTGGCGAGCTGGTTGTAATCGCCGCCAGGGTTGGTGACGCCGATCGCTTCATAGGCCGGGTAAGGGCGGGTGAGCGCGTCTTGGAGCGACTCGCCGTAGCCCTCCAGGCTGTTGTAGCTGACCGAAAGTGACGACTGCGCATCACTCTGATAGCCCAGCCGGCCCATGCGCAGCGACGTGCCATACGGCATGTGCAGCGTGCTCTCGCTCAAGCGCTGCAACTCGTGCTCGCGCCCGGCAACGAAGCTTGAGCAAATCGCCGGCGACGCGCCGAACAGCACCAGCAGCAAAAACGATTGGCGACGAAAGTTGCGAATCAACGCAAAGTAGTCTTCGTTCGACACGCCGGGCAGCGACCAGTTGTAGTGAATGCCCGAGATCGTCTGCATCCGCCTGCCGTAACGGTGGCCAAGGCCCATGCGGTAGACGCTTTTGGATCGCCCGACATTCGATGCACCATAGCGCCCGATCGGGATCGTCTCGTCAGTCGGCAAGCCGCACGGCATGCTCGAGACCCACAGCATCTCATTGCCCTCGCTCGAGAGCACGCGGTAGGCCGCTTGATGAATCTGCGTCAGCTCTTCCAAGCACGCGCCCACGCTCGCGTGCACGCCCGTGACGAGTTCGAGCTGTGACTCGCTGAAGTCAGTCGTCACGTTCGGGTGCGTCAGCGCCGAGCCGAGGGCGGCCGGGTGCGGCGTGAGTGCCAGCGACCCATTCGGGAGCGCACGCAGGCTTTCCTTTTCGATGCCGCGGCGCATGCCTTGCAGGCGTGTCGGCGTCAGTGCGCGCAGGCGGTCTTGCAAGGTGCTCACAGCGGAGTCTCCCGGAATTCTTGTTCGGGCCGAAAGGTACCAGACAAGCGCCATGTCTGCCGGCCGCGCTGCTGTCATCATCTTGTGCCATGAGCAAGGCATTCACCCGCGAGAGCGACGCTGCAGACGACGAGGATGACGATCCCGCGCTGCCCGCATTGCCGCAAGGCACGAAGAACTATTTGACGCCGGCCGGCTACGCGCGGCTGCGCGGCGAGTTGCTTGATCTGCTGGACAAAGAACGGCCAAAGATCGTCGAGGTGGTTTCGTGGGCGGCCAAGAACGGCGACCGCTCCGAGAACGGCGACTACCTCTACGGCAAAAAGCGACTCCGCGAGATCGATCGCCGCATACGCTTCTTGACCAAGCGGCTCGACATCGCCGAGGTGGCAGACCCCACCGTGCACCACGGCCGCGATCAAGTCTTCTTCGGTGCCACCGTGACCTATGCCGATGTGCAGGGCGATGAGCGTACGGTCACGATCAAGGGCATCGACGAGGTCGACAACTTGGCCGGCGAGGTGAGCTGGGTCTCACCGATTGCACGTGCGCTTCTGAAGGCGAAGGTTGGCGATGAAGTGCAGGTGATCACGCCAAGTGGGCCGGCGGCGATCGAAGTGATTGCTGTGCGCTATCCGGCACCGCTCAAGGCTTGACGCGCGAGACGCGCAGCACGGCGGATGACCGGCGCAAGGTGCGCATCACATCGGCCAAGTGCAGGCGATCGCGCACGCTCACCAGAAGGCGCAACTCGGTGGTCTCCTGGGCCGCATCGTCGCCCATGTCGATGTGGGTGATGTCGGCCTCGGCCTCGCTGACGGCAGATGCCACTTGCGCCAGCACGCCCTTGCCGTTTTTGACGAGCAAGGCAATGTTGGTCTCGAATGCGCGCGTGGGCTGCTCGGCCCAATCGACACCCATCCAGCGTTCGCTGTCACGCTCGAACAATCGTTTGCCGACGCTGCACTCGGCCGTGTGCACGAAAAGCCCTTCGCCGCGGCCCAGATAGCCCACCACGCCATCACCCGGGATCGGCCGGCAGCAAGGTGCGAGCTGCACCGATTGCCCTTCGCTGCCGTCGATCAGCACCATGCCTTGCGCGGGCGAGGCGTCATCGGCGGCATAGCGGCCCATCGTCAGGGTGAGCGCGTCGGGCCGGCGGCCGTGCTCTGCCATCAGTCCGGCCAGGCGCTTGGCAACGATGATCGCGATCTTGCGGCCGAGGCCGATGTCGGTGAACAGATCGGCCGGCGTGCGGTTGCCGCTCCAGCGCATGAGTTGCTGCCAGAGCAAGGAGTCCGCCGGGTCGTCGCCAGGCAGCTGCAAACCTTCGGCGCGCAGCGCTTGGGCGAGCATCTTGGCGCCGAGGTCTTGCGACTCTTCCTGCTCCATGTTCTTGAGGTAATGGCGAATCTTCGAGCGCGCACGGCCGGTGCGAACGAAGTTGAGCCACGCCGGATTCGGCCGCGCGCCGGGCGCACCGATCACCTCGACCACATCGCCGCTGCGCAACTCGGTGCGCAAGGCCACTGGCTCGCCGTTGACGCGCGCCGCCACGCAGTGGTCGCCCA
>JAYWGR010000086.1:0-24520 GCA_043778145.1 Rhizobacter sp. | reverse complement strand
CCGCAACCGCCGTGCAGCCGTGGAGATCAAACGCATCGAACGCGCGGAGATCGGCTTGCAAGCCGGCACCGGCGCCGCTGTCGGAGCCGGCGATGCTCCAGACGATGGGGCGCGGTGCCTCGTGCCGGGCGATGCCTTGCTGAGAGTTGGGGTGCGGCTTCACAGCGAGAACGGCCGGCCACTGACTGGCGTGGAGGCCACCGCCATCGCTTGCGGCGCCAGCAGCCCGGCGCGAACCCCGAGCCGCCCAGCCTCGACCGCCAACCCAAACGCGCGCGCCATGCCCACGGGATCGATGGCCTGGGCCACCGCCGAGTTGAGCAGCACCGCATCGAACCCGAGCTCCATGGCCTGCGCGGCATGTGATGGCGTGCCAATGCCGGCATCAACGATCAACGTGACCTCGGGCAAGCGCGCGCGCAGCGTGCGCAGCGCCCACGGGTTGAGCAGGCCTTGGCCCGAGCCGATGGGCGCGCCCCAGGGCATGAGGATGCGGCAGCCGGCATCCACCAGGCGCTGCGCGCTGACGAGGTCATCGGTGCAATACGGGAACACCTCGAAGCCATCGCTCACGAGTTGGGTGGCGGCAAGCAAAAGCTCCCACGGGTCGGGCTGCAGGGTGTGCTCATCGCCCACCACTTCGAGCTTGATCCAGTGCGTGCCGAGCAGCTCGCGCGCCATGTGCGCCAGCACGATGGCCTCGCGCGCCGTGCGGCAGCCGGCGGTGTTGGGCAGCAGCCGCGCGCCGCTGGCGCGAATCATCTCGATGAAGCCGTTGTCACGGCTGCTCGCAGCCAGCTGGCGCTTGAGCCCAACCGTCACAACCTCGGCATTGGATGCCGCAATGGCACCCCGCAGCACGTGCGGCGAAGGGTAGCCCGCGGTGCCGAGCAGCAAGCGGCTGCGAAGCGGCACTCCGGCGAGAACGAATTGATCTGACCGACCGGAGTGGTCTATGTGATCTGCGTGATCTGAGTGATCTGTGTGATCGGCTTGTTCGGCTTGATCTGCAGGCTCGTTCATTCAACCTCCAACGATGGCTTGAAAACAGGTGATGCGGTCGCCCTGGCCCAACACGCAATCGGCACGGCGCCCACGCGGCACGAACTCGCCGTTGAGCGCAGTGGCCGTGCTCTCGGGCGCGAGGCCAAGCGCGGTGACCAAATCTGCCAAGGTGCTGTTGGCCGCAACCTTTCGCGCCTCGGCGTTGACGGTGATCTCAACCGTCGGTTCGGGCTCATCGAAATGGCCGCTCATGCTGCCGCGCCCTGCGCTGCCTCTGCCAGCCGCACCGGCGCCAGGCCGGCTTGCTGCAAGGCGTCTTCAACCAGCGCTGGCGCAATCAACCAGCCGTGGCGAAACAAGCCGTTGATGCGTGTGAGGCCGGGTTGGTGCTCGATCAGCGGCAGGTTGTCTGGCAAAGCCGGCCGCAGCTGTGTTTCGGTGTGAACAACGCGCGCTTCGGCGAGCTCAGGCAGCACGCTGTGCGCAGCACTCAGCAGGCCAAGCAGCGTGCGCACCGAGATTGGCGAGAGGTCTTCAGACTCGATCTCGCTCGCGCCCACCACCACGATGTCATCGGGCCGAGGCACGAGGTAGACCTTCGAGCGCGGGTGCATCAGCCGCAGCGGCCGGCCCAGGCGCAGGCCAGGTGCGTGCAGCCAGACGATCTCGCCGCGCACACCGCGCACCTCCAGATCGGGCCGGGCGCCGACGCCGCGCACATCGAACACGGCATCGAACCGATCGGCATCGATGCGCCCCGGCGCCAGCGCACGCACAGCCGTGCCCCATTGCCAGCGCACGCCGCGCCGCGTGGCCGCATCGGCCAGCGCAAGCATGGCTTGCACGCTGTGGATCTGGCCTTCGCCTTCGAGCATCCAGGCGCGGCTCGGGCCGTGAATGGCGGGCTCGAGTTCATGCAGTTGCGCCAGCGTCAACGCGCGTGGCGAATGGCCGCTGGGCATGCGCGCTTGCAGCATGCCGATCAAGCGCTGCGCCGTGCCGACATCACTGCCGTGCGCCAGCAGCAAGCTGCCGCTGCGCCTGAAGTGAACAGCCTGCGGCAAGCGGGCCACCACATCAGCCCACAGGTTGAGCGAGCGCAAGCCCAGGGCTGCAACACGGTCATCCGCCGTTTCGAGCTCGGCCCACGGGCTGAGCATGCCGGCGGCCGTCCAGCCCGCGGCGCGGCTGCGGTCGAGCGGGCCGCCGGCCGGATCGAACACCGTGACCGCGTGGCCTTGATTCGACAAGCGCCAAGCCAGCAAGCGGCCGAGCAGGCCCGCGCCGGCAATGCCGATGTGACGCGCAGCCACCGTTCAGACGCGCTCTGAGCCAGCCGGCTGAATCGGGATGTAGATCTCGCCGCCTGCGCGCTTGAACTCTTCCGACTTGGCGGCCAGGCCGTCGGCCAGCGCAGCCTCGTCGCTCAAGCCTTTGGCTGCCGCGTAGGCGCGCACCTCTTGCGTGATCTTCATCGAGCAGAACTTTGGCCCGCACATCGAACAGAAGTGCGCTTCTTTGCTCGAATCTTTGGGCAGCGTCTCGTCGTGGAAATCGCGGGCGGTGTCGGGGTCGAGGCTGAGGTTGAACTGGTCGTGCCAGCGGAATTCGAAGCGCGCTTTCGAGAGCGCGTCGTCCCGCGCGCGGGCACCGGGGTGTCCCTTGGCCACATCGGCTGCGTGAGCAGCGATCTTGTAGGCCACGATGCCGGCTTTCACATCGTCGCGGTCGGGCAAGCCGAGGTGCTCCTTGGGCGTCACGTAGCAAAGCATCGCGGTGCCGAACCAGCCGATCATGGCCGCACCAATCGCGCTTGAGATGTGGTCGTAGCCGGGAGCGATGTCTATCGTCAGCGGCCCGAGTGTGTAGAACGGCGCCTCGTGGCAGTGCTTCAACTGCTCTTCCATGTTGGCCTGGATCAAGTGCATCGGCACATGGCCCGGGCCTTCGATCATGGTTTGCACATCGTGCTTCCACGCGGTGGTGGTGAGCTCGCCGAGGGTGCGCAGTTCGGCGAATTGAGCTTCGTCATTGGCATCGGCTGCAGCACCGGGGCGAAGGCCATCGCCGAGCGAAAAGCTCACGTCGTAGGCTTTCATGATGTCGCAGATGTCTTCGAAGTGCGTGTAGAGAAAGCTCTCTTGGTGGTGTGCAATGCACCACTTGGCCATGATCGAGCCACCGCGCGAGACGATGCCCGCACGCCGGTTCGCGGTGAGGTGAATGAACGCCAAGCGCACGCCGGCGTGAATGGTGAAGTAGTCAACGCCCTGCTCTGCTTGCTCGATCAGCGTGTCACGAAAGATCGCCCAGGTGAGGTCTTCGGCCACACCGCCGACCTTCTCCAGGGCTTGATAAATCGGCACGGTGCCAATTGGCACGGGTGAGTTGCGCACGATCCAATCGCGCGTGGTGTGGATGTTGCGGCCGGTGCTCAAGTCCATCACGTTGTCAGCGCCCCAGCGGATCGCCCACACCAGCTTTTCCACCTCTTCATCAATGCTCGATGTGACCGCCGAGTTGCCGATGTTGGCGTTGATCTTCACCAGGAAGTTGCGGCCAATCGCCATCGGCTCCACTTCGGGATGATTGATGTTGGCCGGGATGATGGCCCGGCCACGCGCCACCTCATCGCGCACGAACTCGGGCGTGACGATGCGCGGAATCTGCGCGCCCATCGGGTTGCCCAAGAGCCGCTTCTCGCGTGACGCATCAGCCAAGTACTCGGCCATCCACTCGCGCTTGCCGTTCTCGCGAATCGCGACGAACTCCATCTCGGGCGTGACGATGCCGCGCCGCGCGTAGTGCATCTGCGTCACGTTGGCGCCGCTCTTGGCGCGGCGCGGCGTGCGTTGCAGTGCGGCGGCCTCAGCACGCAATGCGGCCAGGCGCGCGGCCTCGCGGGCCTCGTGTTTGGTGCCGTCGTCCAGCGCTTGCGGCGCGCGGCCGGTGTAGGCCTCGGTGTCGCCGCGCGCCTCGATCCACGAGGCGCGCATCGGCGCAAGGCCACGGCGCACGTCGATCTCGGCCTTCGGCTCAGTGTAGGGGCCAGAGGTGTCGTAGAGCGCGATCGCCTCGCCGTTGGTGAGCGCCACTTCGCGCATCGGCACGCGCAGGTTGGTGTGCACGCTGCCGTGCGCGTAGACCTTCCTTGAAGCCGGGAACGGCTCGCGTGTGAGCGCCAGGCGCTGCGCGAAAGTGGCGGGGTCGAACTTGTCGGGGGCGTTCATCGGGGCATCCTTTCCGAGTGGCAATGGTTGCTCCGGAAAGTGCCCGCTGGTGCTCACTGGTTCTCACGAACGGCATGCTGCCGAGGCGATCACCTGCAAGAACGAATCGGCTCTTCTTCCGCCGGTATTAACCGGATCAAGTTCGTCGGGTTCGGCTCAATTGCCGTCTCAGCACTCAGTGCACCCCGGAGCGGCGCGGAGTGTACGTCAGGTCATGGCCGAGCGCGAACGGGCTGAGTGGTGCCAGTTGTCGCTTCGTGCGGCTTTGGCTGCGTTGAGTGAAGCGTTGGTCGGAACGTGAGCGCGTCGTGATTGCCATTGCCATTGCGATTGCGATTGCCATTGCGATTGCGATTGCTTACGTTGCAACGGCAAGTAATACATGGGATGGACATTGCACCGTGGCCCATATAGTCCCGCCCGACTTCAGATTCCACATCGAGTCAACTTGGGATCGCTGCCCGCGGCGTTTCGTCTTCAGCTGGAGACGACAGCAAAGCAAGCACGCTCGAACCCGTTCTGACCGAGCCAGATTGAATCTCGAAGATTCATGGCTCATCGCCCCCGAAAACAATATCAAGGTGAGACATGCTCCTTTTCAAGCGATTGGTTATCCATCGATTTGTTGCGTTGGCCGTTTGCGCGCTCGCCGCCTGCGGCGGCGGCAGCAACACCGACTCGAGCGCGACGGCGCCTAACTCCGCCGAGCGAGCTGATGGCACCGAGGCCCAAGCCGAGCGCGTCTCGCGTGCTGTTTTGGAATCGCGCGTCGGTTGCGCGCCCAAGTACGCCTTGCCGCTCACCTCGGGGTGCGATGGCGTCTTGTTGACTGCACCAGAGTCGATCGACACCCGAACTGACGGAATCATTGAGACAACCGGCACAAACGGCCTCACCACATTGAAGTTTGGTGCGGGCCACACGATCAAACTGAAAGACCAAGGCTGCCTGCAACTTGGCAAAGGCGGCAACGATTTCAGCGTGTCGTTCTGGCTGAAAGCGCCTGACACCGACGCTCAAATCCTGAGTTCTGGCATCTCGCAATATGGCGGCAACCCCGGCTTTATCTTGTTCTCGACGCCGTCGGCGGGCCGCGTCGTGCTTCGACTGCAAACAACCAATGCGGCAAACACCGGCGGTTGGGCGACTGTCGACTCCGTCCCGTTCGACGTCGGCGCGTTGATTCGCGTCACGATGACGTACAGCACCAACGGAGAAGGCTCGGTCGGCTCGATCACGGTCAATGGCGTCACGCGTTCTGGGCACGTTCATGGTGACCCATACAACTCATTTGTGCTCATCGGCGAAGTGCCGGGCTTTGGGCACACCGCCCCGTTCGAGATCACCGACCTGCGCAGCTATGCGCGCGCACTGACCTCGGCCGAGATTCGGGCGCAGTGGCTTGACGTGGCCCGCCAATTCGGCGTGAAACCGGGCAAGCTGAATCGCGCACTGGCAAGCCTCAGTGCGCACTTCAGCAAGAAGACTCAACTCGACGCAGCCGCATTCGATGCCGCGATCAAGGCCGTCACCAACAATGCCGCTCATTTGCCGGCAAGCGAGGCGACGATGGTCGCCGCACTCGATCTGCTCGACCAATATGAGTCAGTCGCCGGCCCGCTGTTCATTGGCGCAAGCACTGCGGGCGGCATTCCCAATACCGCGGTGACTGGCGAGCCTGCAGCGATGCGCGAGGCGCGCGGCATGTTGGCGATCTTCCAAACGGTGCACGACGAAGCCTTTCGCACTGAATCTGTTGCTGCGTGCAATGTGGTTCTGAAGAATCGCAGATGGGCCACTGCCGACTACTTTCCCGGCAAAGTAACGGCCACGCTGGATCCAACGCAGTCGTTCAATGTGAAAGTCAATGGCACTGTGCCTGCCGTGTGGGGCGTACCGGTTGGGTTTGCGACTGACCCCAAACTGCGCCCAACGGGCCTCTACCTTCCGCCGGGCAGCATTGGCCGCGTGACCGTGCCTGCCGAACTCGTGAATGCGGGCTTTGCAGTTCAGATCGGCGCCCACACCGCCGATCACACTGACAAAGACCTTCACCAACGGCTCAGCCGCACCACGCGCCGGTTCGACATCCAACAACAAGTGACCTATGTCGCCAACCCATTGGGCGGCGGTGTGTACATCGAAGTGCCTTACCTGGCCGCCAAAGGAATGATCGATGTGCAGGTGCAAGGCGTTGTGGAGGCACCGATTTTTTCGATGCGCAGCTTTGATGTGACCAGCTCCGCCGAGTGGCAACGCCGCCGCACTGCGGGCGTGCCATGGGCCGATTTCGTCAGCGACCACTTCATGATGCAAGTGCCGACCAACTGGGTCTATGCGAAAGCCGATCCGAGCAAGATCTTGCGAGACTGGGACACTGCAATGCAGGCTTACTCCGAGTTCTCCGGCATTCCCGCGAACAAGCGCAATGACGTTGTGCTCTACATGCAACCCGACATTCAGATTCGCGCCTCCGTGTTCGGAATTGGATATCCGCAAGTCGACAACACCTACGACCCGCGCGGTGACGAGCACGGCGACAGCCATTCGCCAATGATCACTGACCCATTGACGACCGACGCCGACTTTCACGAACTCGGCCACGCGCAGGCATTCTCTAAGTTTCGCGGAGAAGAAGAGGCACTCGTCAACTTTCCCTATGCATTCGTTGCGAACACAAAGTTCGGATTCAGCTTCGACGAAGCTTTCAGGGTCTCGTTCGACAACACCAAGACGCGAGTGCCACTCGCAAGCCGAGTGCAAGACGGCTTCACGCCTGACCGTGCCGCCGTTGATTGGATGGTGACAGTCAACTTCGGCAACGCTGCCGAGATGAACTACAGCAACACCACGAAAGACGAGTTCCGCTATCAGGCCCGCGGCTATGCCAAGTACGCCGATATCGCCCGGCTGTTTGGCTGGAATGCGGTCACCGGCTTCTACGCGAAACAAAACCTCGACTACATCGCAGGCACTGCCGGAGACATGAACAACGATGTGGACGGCCGAATCCTGCGGCTCTCCATGGCAGCGGGTGTCGACCTCACGCCCTTGATCCACTTCTGGGGCATTCACCCGGTCAATGCGACGAAATTGCGCTCAGACATCGCGGCCAAGGGCCTCCCGAAATCAACTGCTGTTCGTGATCTGCTGGTTCGCTACCGCAGCCTCATCCCCGCAGACCAAGCCGCCTTCCTGACGTTCTTCAACACCGTCTATCCAGGCATGCCCAACGGCGACCCTGACTTCGGCCCGGGCTGGTACCAAGTTCGCAAGGATCAATGGAACACCACCACCGCCCAGCAAGCACGCAACACCATTGACGCCATCATCGCGCTCTACTTTCCCTGAGCGCCAGAAAGGCTGAACTCCACATCGGCCACCATGGATGGCGGCCGACTCGGCAGCTGAGGTGCCCACTCCATTGCCAGAGTGGGCTCACCTGAAGACAGGAAACATGCAAAGCGCCAAAACAGCTGCGAACGAATGACGCGGGAATTGCGGGCATAGCCGACCTGTGATGACGTTCGGCGGGGCCAGAAATGACGAAGGGGTTAGCGATTCACATCGCTAACCCCTTTTTTTTTGGCTTCCCGAATTGGGCACCCGAGCCGACTGCGACGCGCGCGCACCTCAGCTGAGCAACGCCGCAGCCACGCCGCAGCCACGATCAACTTCGGCCTCTCGGCGGATCATTCGCCTGGATGGGTGCGTGCCGTCACAAGCATAGTCAGACTCCGCAGCCGCTCCTCGGCCCCATTAATAACGCACCCAAATCATGAAAAACTTCTTTATAAGACGGAAGGCCACTGCGCCACCAGAGGTATCTGATAATTCTTCGGCGCGCGCGCCAAATACTCCGAATACTGTGCCGCCCGCACCCGCCCGCTTACCCACTCAAAGGACTGACGAAGCTCGACTGAGCGGACCTTTGACGACTCAAAATCCTGCACCAGCAGGCCGGCCAACTCGCCCGTCACATCGAGCACCAACTTCAGCCGGTCTAGCTCTCGAGTTTTCGAAGCATCGATCACATTCACAGACCGGCGTATTTCACGGCCTCAATGTGCGGTTTGAGACGCCCACCGGAGAGCCAATTTCTGCAGAAATGCAAGCGCATTCCATACTCAAAACGGCCAAAGCGCTCATTGAGGACGGAGGGGCGCCAGGCGTCGCCATCACTTGCTCGACCAACACGCGCGAAACATCCGGCGTTCATGAGCGGTACGCAACCGGTCACTGGGACGCCACCCTTCGCGAGGGCAATCAAGGCAAAGTGGTTGCCGAAATGGAGAAGCTGCAACAACGCGACCCTGAATACGCAGCGCTTCGAGGCAAGGTCCGCATTGCCCCCATTTCCACCGTCGACGGCAATTCGCGCCCGCTTGCTAAGGATATGTTTGACGCGGTCATTCTCAATGACCTCGAACGAATTAAAACAGATTATTTAGAAAAAGGTTGGGTGGTACTCGGCTGGAAAAACCAGATTACCTCTTCCGATGCAAGCCATCCTTATGCTGTTGGTGGCGGACAAGGAAAAAACTCGCGCCGTGCTATAGGAGAGTCACAATCCAGCTTGATCCAAGAAAGGCTTATTCAATATTCTCAGAACTTTGCGATGCAGAGCAAAGAACCGCAAGCTGCTTCTGTGGCACAACGCAATATTGTCGCGAGCTCCAGCGGAACGCCTTCGGTGCGGCTCACTCAACGCATAACCGGCTTGCCTGACATCGACTCTGCTTGGCAACCCGACTGGAATTCCCGGCCGATGCCGCCCGCAACGGCCGCAACTACCCCAACTACCGCATCAATCGCAGCAAATACGGCCCCTTCCATTCCTAACAGCGCGGGTGGCTCGCCAGCACCACAGCTGGTCTTGCGTCATCCGAATCCGGCGGCACTCGCACGCTTGGTCGCGAAACATCGAACCCACACGGATGCCGGGCTCTTCCACGGCTTCAATCTGCCATTCACGGACGCCAGCGGCGCGACCATCAAATCGCGGACACAAGCCAAGTCGATTCTTGAGATGGCGAAGGCGCTCATCGAAGATGGGCAAGTGCCTGGCGTCGCAATCACTTACTCCGCCAATACTCTGCAAACGAAAACCATACGGGAAAGTTATGCGGCAGGCGTTTGGCGAACTGAGACAAATGGCGAAAACCAGGCAGCTGTGATTTATGAAATGGAAAAACTGCAACAAAAGCCGGAGCATGCAGCACTTCGGGGCAAAGTGCGCATTGCGCCAATTTCCACCATAGATTACAACTCGCCGCCGCTTCGCCCGGCAGAGTTCGATGGTGTGTTGAGCAACGACCTCTCGCGCATCAAAACGGACTATTTGGACAATGGTTGGGTCGTACTGGGTTGGCAAAACCAGCTCACCGCTGACGACAAGCAACACCCATACGCAGTTGGTGGCGGTGTTGCAAGAAACGCATCCAATGCAATCTCCAACGAACAATCCAACCGAGTTCAAGCGGCACTTGTTCAATACTCACAAAGTTTTGCATTGCACAGCGGCGCACCAGGGTAGACGGCCGACTCGAGTTTGAATTCGGGCGCGCTGCCAGCCGCCGGCAAAGCCGCCCGGCGGTCGACACCAGCAAAGTGTCGGCCGCCTTCGCGGGCGAGTTGCTCGCATGGCCGGCCACCGCGACGCGCGCTTCGCACCACGCCAGCTGGGCGTCATCGAGGTCGCTCCCGCCGACCAGATAGACTCGCCGCCCACCCAAACTCCCGACCCAGTGCCGATGAAATCGCCCGCAGTGCGCATGAAGCTCGCGCAAGTTCTGTTCTCGCAAGGTTTTGGCGCGCGCCGTGAATGCGAGGGGCTGATCCTGGGGGGTCGTGTCACGCTTGGTGGCACGGTGTGCGATGACCCGTTTCATGAGGTCGACACCACCGGCCTCGTGTTCGGCGTGCGCGGGGCGCTGTGGCCATTTCATACCAAGGCTTTGATCTTGCTCAACAAGCCAACAGGTGTGGAGTGTTCGCAAAAGCCGAAGCACCATCCAAGCGTCTACAGCTTGCTGCCGCCGCCGCTGCGCAAGCGCGATGTGCAGGCCGTTGGCCGGCTCGATGAAGACACGACCGGCCTGCTGCTGCTGACCGATGACGGCGCGCTCATTCACCGCCTCACTTCACCCAAGCACCATGTGCCCAAGGTCTATGAAGTGGGCTGCGTGCACCCGGTGAGCAACGAGCAAGTCGAGCGTTTGCTCGCCGGCGTGACCTTGCTCGACGACCCGACGCCAGTGCGTGCCGCCGCATGCGCCGCCACCGGCGAACGCAGCCTTCAACTGACCTTGACCGAGGGCAAGTACCACCAAGTCAAACGCATGATCGCGGCGGTGGGCAACCGGGTCGAGAGCCTGCACCGCAGCCGATACGGCGCGCTCGCGCTGCCCGCTGAGCTTGCGCCGGGGCAATGGCGCTGGCTCGACGGGCCGGGCGTGATCTCAGGCTGACGTTGCTTCCGCGGCTTTTGGCACCGCCGCACCGCGTCGCCGTGCGGCCCACACGAGGCCGAGGCCGGCCACGAGCAAGGCGCTGGTCGTTGGCTCTGGCACAGGCGGCGTGGCGTCTAGAACGCTCGCCGAGCCGATCACATTGACGAGGCCTCGGGTCGACGCGGCGCCACTCGAAAAACTCGCCCGCAGGTGCTGCGACGATGTCGAGCCCGAAGTGCCGTCACCCGCGATGGATGAATAGAGTGCGTCAACCGCGTCGCGCTCTCCGTTGAAGCCTGAGATGCTGATCAGGGCACCAGCATCTGCCCACTCGCCGTATTGGGTCGACAGGGTCGAGACTTCACCGAATGCGCTGATGACGAACCGCGTGTTCTGCGTCAGCTCGAAATAGCCTGTGAGCACTTTGGCGTAGGCCGAAGCACTGGCGTGCTCGCCCGAGACAGTGACCAACGCATCAGCCGACGGCGCGCTGCGCAGCGAAAAAAGATCGCCAGGATTCAGATATGCACTCGCCAAGGCATAGGGCGTACCGACCAGCGCGTAAGCCGGGCCACCCGGGCCGGCGGCCATGTTGTCGAGCGCGTAGTCGGTGCCTGCAAAGATGCTTGCCGTGGCAAATGTGCCGTCGGTGATCTCATGGCCGAAGGTGATGGCCGCTGCAACGCCGTCAGCCAGATCGAGGTCGATCACGCGGATCGACACATCTGTTAACCGAGATTCCGCGGTCACGAACGCAAGTGCCGGCGCAGCGACAAATATGGCGATGCCTGCAGCGCCGACTTTCAGCGCGCGGTTAAAAAATGTCATCAGTTGCTCCTCGAATCTTGTGTTTTATGAAGTGAAGCTTCGCCGATGCTTCCCGCCAATGCAAGCAGCAATTCACGTGCCGGAATCGGCCGCGGTGTTGCAAGTTGTTGGCGCCATGCGCGCTGCCAGTGTTCCGATCTGCTACACGCCGCAGCGCTCGGCCCCAACCGTGGCGAGCGAAGCGCACGGCCGCGCGCCGCTCAGGGATGCCCCTAGGTTTCTCGGCGCAGGCGAGGCCCCTAACGTCTTCATCTCGAGCCGCGCCCGTGCCGGGTGAAGCCGCCGCAGATCGACCCCGATGGAGACAAAGATGAAGGCAACCCGTTCGTGCCAGCTCGCGCTGGCCTGCTTTACGCTGGGCGCAGCCGCGCTGCCCTCGGCCGCGCAATCGCTCACCGACTTGCGCAACGACGCCAGCACGCCCGACAACGTGCTCACCTACGGCATGGGCTACGCCAACCAGCGCTACAGCGCGCTCAAAAAAATCGACAAAGGCAACGTTGCCAAGCTCACGCCGGTGTGGAACTACAGCCTCAACAACGGGCAAGGGCAGGAGTCGCAGCCGATCGTCTATGAAGGTGTTATCTACATCACCACACACACCACCACCGTGGCAGTTGATGCACTGACCGGCCGACAAATCTGGAAGCAGGAGCTCGAGTTCGCGCCCGATGTGTTCAAGATGGCCTGCTGCGGCCTGCTCAACCGGGGTGCCGCCATCTACAACGGCAAGGTCTACCGCGCCACGCTCGATGATCACCTGATCGCCTACGACGCCAAAACCGGCAAGCAACTTTGGAAGGCGAAGGCCGCCGATTACAAACAAGGCCACGCGATGACGGCCGCACCGCTGATCGCCAACGGCGTGATCATGACCGGCATCGCCGGCGGCGAATACGGCACGCGCGGCTTCATTGACGGCTGGGACCCCGAGACCGGCGCCAAGCTCTGGCGCCTCTACACCACCGCGGCCGCCGGCGAAAAAGGCGGTGACACCTGGCCTGGCGACACGGCCATGAAAGGCGGCGCTCCGTCATGGCTCACCGGCGCCTATGACCCCGAGCTCGACCTCGTCTACTGGGGCACCGGCAACGGCGGGCCATGGAACCCCGAAGCGCGCAAGGGCGACAACCTCTACATCGACTCGGTGCTCGCGTTTCGACCCAAGACCGGCGACCTCGTCTGGCACTACCAGTTCTCACCAAACGACCCGTTCGACTACGACTCCACCGAAGTCGGCATGCTGGTCGACATGAAGGTCGACGGCAGCATGCGCAAGACGCTGGTGCAAGCCAACCGCAACGGCTTCTTCTATGTGCTTGACCGCGCCGATGGCAAGCTGCTCGCAGCCAACCCGTACGTCAAGGTCAACTGGGCTGACAAGATCGACATGGCCACCGGCCGGCCGGTTGAGTCAGCCACCTTCAAGCGCGTGCGCGCTGGCAGCGACGAAGAGATTTTTCCCTCCGTACTCGGCGGCAAGAACTGGCAGCCGATGTCATGGAACCCGGCCACGGGGCTGGCCTACGCGAACACGCTCAACATCAGCTGGCCATATCAAATCGCCAAGCCCGAATACAAGCAGGGCGAGTGGTATTTGGGCATGAACTTTCGCGGTGTGACCATGCCGAAGAACGAGCCGCACGGCTTCTTGAGCGCCCTTGATCCCATGACCGGCAAGGCCAAATGGCAGATGCCGTGGCCGGGCCAGCCGAGCATGGCCGGCACCTTGTCGACGGCGGGCGGCTTGGTCTTCACTGGTGCGGCAACGGGCGAGGTGATCGCCGTGGATGCCGACACCGGCAAGAAGCTTTGGCAGTTTCAAACGGGCTCCGGAATCATCGGCCTGCCAGTCACTTGGGAGCGCGACGGCGTGCAGTACGTGTCGATCGTCTCGGGCGGCGGCGGCGTTTGGGCGCTGCTGGGGGATGAGCGCATGGCGCAGGTCCCGGCCGGCGGTTCGCTCTGGACTTTTGCGCTGCGATGACTCGGCTGGCTTGTTTGCTGGCCGCATTCGCGATGGGCGCGGCAGGGTCGGCGGTGGCCGGCTTCTATGCCGAAGAGATCGAAAAAGGCCATGCGCAGTACGACCGCACCTGTGTGCACTGCCATGGCCGCAACATGGTGAACTCGGGCACCACGGTCTACGACTTGCGGCGCTTCCCCGTTGATCAACCTGAGCGCTTCACGAGTTCTGTGACCAACGGCAAGGGCAACATGCCGTCGTTCAAGGATGCGCTCACGCCGGAGCAGATCGACTGGCTGTGGGCCTACGTTGGCAGCCGCGGCGGCAAGGAGCCGTGAAGGCGCTGCGGATGCTGCGGGCGTTGTTGGCCGTCACAGCGGTTGCGGCCATGAGTGCCAAAGCCGCCGAGCCGCTCACGGTCTGCATGGCCGAGAACAACCCGCCGCTGTCTTATGAGCGCGTGCCGGATGATGCAAGCACGCTCACCGGCCTCGATGTGCGTGTGGCAGAGGCCATTGCCGATGAGCTCGGCCGCCCCTTGCGGCTCGTGCCCTTCGAATCGAAGCGCGAAGGCGACAGCACGCTCTCGCACGAAGTCAACGCCCTGCTCTCGTCCGGCGTGTGCGAGATGGCGAGCGGCTTCGCCCTCTTCGCAAGCGATCTCGGCGCCCCGAGCCGGCCCACTGCACGCGTGCCCGATCACCCTGGCGCGCCTCCCCCGCCCAAGCGGCCGTGGGTGCCGCTCGGCACGTTGGTCGGCAGCCGGGCCTATCACACGGTCGCGATGGGGCTGGTGGTGCGAGATGCGGCGCGCGAGTCGGCCACGCTGGCTGAGCTTGGCGATGCGCGCATCGCAGCCGTCAGCGGCACGCTCGCGGGCAGCGCCGTGTCGATGTACCGCAACGGCAAGTGGCGCGCGCAAATCGTGAGTCTCAGGCAAGACCAAGATGCCTTCGCCGAACTCGAAGCCGGCCGCGCCGATGCCACGCTGGCCACACTTGACCGGCTCGACGCATGGCGCTTGGCCCACCCGGCCACCACCTTGCGCCGCACCGGCTACCGTCACCCCCTGCGGATCAACATTGGCTTCGTGATGCTCAGCGATGCCCTAGCACTGGCAGACACTTCCAACAGGGTGATCGCCCGCGCATCCGAGAATGGCGATCTGCCTAAGTGGACTGCCGCGGCCGGCAGCACCTGGATCGCCCCCGCCGAGCCTCAGATCGGCGCCACCCTCGGATTGATGGACCTGTTGCGTGAATGAATTGCCCTTGAAATCAAGCAATCGACTTACCTTTTTGAATGTCGCTCGAGGCATTGCCATTCTGATGGTAATTGCCACCCACCTTTTCTCGAAGATGGATGGAATAACCAACAACCTTCGCTTGTTGGCCGAATTTGGGCAAATGGGGGTACAGCTGTTTTTTGTGGCGTCGGCGTACACATTATGTCTTTCGGCGAGCAAACCACAAACAGACCTCCATCCAAACACTTCGTTCTTTCTGCGACGATTTTTTCGGATCGCACCGATGTACTACATCGCCATCTTGATATATTTCACGAGGCACGTTGTCAATCAATTCGAAGTATGGCCAGAGTTCAATATTGACCCCTACACGCTAAAGAATGTAGCCGCAAACATTTTTTTTGTTCATGGCTTTACTCCTGCAGCCGTATCATCCATCGTGCCAGGAGGTTGGTCTATCGCTACCGAAATGTGCTTCTATCTGATTTTTCCGTCGTTATTCTTATTTTGTAAAAACTTGAAAACTCGTTTCGGCGAACATTCATTATTTATACTATCAATAGTAGCGCTAGTCTGTTCGGTTCTAATTGCGCTTGCCGCAAGTTTTTTTTCCGGAAAGCCGTTCAAGAATAACGGATTCCTTTATTTTAGCATTACCACTCAACTACCCGTATTTCTGATCGGGATGGCAACGTTTTTTCGTGATCGAACGCATCCCAACCCAAAGATCTTATTATCGGCACCGGCATTTTTTCTAGGTTGTGTAATCTCATTCACTTTGCTTCGGCGCGGCTCCGGGCCGGCAATGGTGCTGGCCCCTTATTTTGCAGCCATTGCATTCAGCCACCTCCTTCCCTTGCTTCGAATGTTTGTACGAAACAAATCAGGCGCCGTAGCCAAAATCGGAGAAGCCTCATATTCAATGTATATTCTGCATTGGTTGTTTTTACCGCCTGCGCTTAACTTGTATCGGTTCAGCTTAAAAGCTGGCGTTCCAGCATTTCTTTCTGGTGCAGCAGTTTTTATTGGCACGGTGGCATTAACTTATTTCTTTGCGAGACTAACCGCCCACGCCATTGAAAATCGAGGCATAGCTTTCGGCCACAGCGTAGGCGCAGCCTTAAACAACCAAAAAGCCTACCTCTAAGATACCATCGTTGGAATCTCAATAATTAAAGAAAACAATAAGACCGGCAGTCTACCGCAAGCCACACATGCTGCAATTTAAGTATCCGATATTACATTCGGATCAATTATCGGATGAGACTCTTACGTCTTAATATTATGCGTATATCAGCCACTTCAGCTGCTTACAGCAGCACTTTCGGACAAGACGAGTATTTCTGCATTTGTTTGTGCATACCCAAGCGGATTTGAAATCAATAATGGATACGCATTTTGGCAAAAAGCAACCTTTTGCCCTACCCATAAAAAGGGTTTCCAAGGCACTCTTGTTTTGCTTGCCTGAGCTGCTGGCGTGGCCAGCGGTTGGGCGGGCTCAGACAAACTTCGACGAGACGTCGTCCGCGCCAGCGCAAACCCGGCTCGCACCCGTCGTCATCACCGCCACCCGCATCGACACGCCGGCCTTCGATGTGCCCGCTTCGATCGACAGCGTTGGCAGCGACTCGATTCGCGATGCGCGATTGAGCGTCAACATTTCCGAAGGCCTGGCGCGTGTGCCCGGCCTGCTCGCGCGCGATCGGCAGAACTATGCGCAAGACGTGCAAATCTCGGTGCGCGGCTTCGGCGCCCGCTCGACCTTCGGCATTCGCGGTGTGCGGCTTTATGTCGACGGCATCCCGGCCACGCTGCCCGATGGTCAGGGCCAGATCTCCAATGTCGACCTCGGTTCGGCCGATCGCATCGAGGTGCTGCGCGGCCCGTTCTCGGCGCTCTACGGCAACTCCTCGGGCGGCGTGATTCAAGTGTTCACTGAAGACGGCGCCGGGCCGCCTACCGTGTCGTTCAGCTTGGCTGGCGGCAGTGATGGCGGCTTGCGCATCGGCGCCAAGGCAGCCGGCGCGGGCGGCCCCTTCGGCTACGTCGTCAGCGCAAGCCGCTTCACGAGCGATGGCTACCGTGACCACAGCGCAGTGACTCGAAACATCGGCAACGCCAAGTTCAGCTGGAAGCCCGATGGCGACAGCAAGCTCACGCTGATCGTCAACAGCGTGGCTTTGCCGAGGGCACAAGACCCGCTCGGGCTTTCTCGCGCGCAATACGAGGCCAACCCGCGCGGCGTGGACCCTTCGGCCCTCGCGTTCAACACCCGCAAGACGGTTGACCAAACGCAGGCCGGGCTGATTTATGAGCGGCGCATCGACAGCGCCAATGCGCTGCGTGTGCTGCTCTATGGCGGCCACCGCAACACCGAGCAGTTCCAGTCGATCCCCGTCGGTGCGCAAGGCAACCCGCTGCACCCTGGCGGCGTGATTGCCCTCGGCCGCGATTACAGCGGCACCGACTTGCGCTGGACCTTCAAAAGCGAGGTGGCCGAGATGCCGCTCTCACTCGTTGCAGGCGCGGCATACGACTCGCTCGATGAACACCGCTTCGGCTACCAAAGCTTCATCGGCGCGCCGCCCAATCAAACCTTGGGCGTGCAAGGCGCGCTGCGCCGGGATGAGAACAACACCGTCACGGCGTTCGATCAGTACGCGCAAGCCTCGTTGCAAATCACGCCGCAATGGTCACTCAATGCCGGCGCGCGGCGCAGCCGCATTCGGTTTGATTCGAGCGACCACTACGTCGTCGGCTCCAATGGCGACAACAGCGGCAGCGCCAAATACGGCGCCACCTTGCCAGTGTTCGGCGTGCTCTACGCGGTTGATGCAAAGGTGCATCTCTACGCCACCGCCGGCCGCGGCTTCGAGACACCCACGCTCAATGAGTTGGCCTACCGAAGCGACGGCGCGCCCGGCCTCAACTTCGGCCTGCAGCCCTCGCGCAGCAACAGCGCTGAGCTTGGTGTGAAGACCCGGCTCGATCAGATCGGCGAGTTGAATGTTGCCGTCTTCCAGACACGCACGAAGAGCGAGATCGTCACGCAGACCAACAGCGGTGGGCGCACGACTTACCAAAACGCTGGCGCCACGCGGCGCAGTGGCCTCGAGCTTTCATGGGCTCGCGAGGTGCTGCCCGACCTGCGTGCGCAACTCGCCTACACCTGGCTCGATGCGCGCTACCGCGACGGCTTTGCCACCTGCACCGGCACACCATGCGCAGCGCCGAATCAAACCATTGCCGCTGGCACGCCGATGCCGGGCATCGCACGCCAATCGTTCTACGCCGCACTCGGCTATGCGCCGCTGGCCGGCTGGCGCGGTGGCGTGGAGGGGCGCATCTTGAGCCGCGTATTCGTGAACGATGCGAACAGCGACGCCGCACAAGGCTATGCCACCGCGAGCGCCAACATCGGCTACCTGGCGCGCATCGGTTCATGGGAACTCACCGGCTTTGGCCGACTCGACAACCTGTTCGACAAAACATATGCCGGCTCCGTCATCGTCAACGAAGGCAACAGCCGGTTTTTTGAGCCCGCGCCGGGGCGCACTTGGTTGCTCGGCGCATCAGCCGCGGTCAGTTTTTGAAGGCAGTTTTGAAAGGCACGATGAAACCCTCGACCGAGAGCCCGCGATACACCCGCGTTGCGATTCTTTTGCATTGGTTGATCGGCGTGGCGCTGCTGGGGCAGATCGCCTTCGGCCTGCTGCTCGATGACATTGCGCCCAGCGGCACGCCCGCACGCGCAGCCGCCATCAACCTGCACAAGTCATGCGGCATCGTGCTGGGCGCTCTGATCTTGTTGCGGCTGGCGTGGCGCCTTGGCCACCAGCCGCCACCTTGGCCACGGGCGATGACCTCCACTCAAAAAACCGCCGCCCTGCTCGGCCACCGCGCGCTCTATGCCTGCATGATCGTCTTGCCAGTGTCGGGCTATGTGGCCTCGAACTTCAGCAAGTACGGCGTCAAGTTCTTCGGCATTGCGCTGGCGCCTTGGGGCCCAGAGTCGCAAGAGCTCTACAAGGTTTTCAACGGCGTGCATGTGGTGACTGCCTGGCTCTTTTGCGCATTGATTGCCGGCCACATTGCCATCGCGGCCAAGCACGCGCTGATTGACCGCGACGGCGTGTCCTCACGCATGCTGCCCTGACCTGCTCCGAGGAACGTCATGCCACTGAAACCTCATCTGATCGCCGCCGCGCTTGCATTGACGCTGCCACTCACAAGCCCGGCCGCGCCCTTCGCGTATGTGCCCAATGAAGGCTCAGGCACGCTGAGCATCATCGACACCGCCACCGACCAAATCACCGCCACCGTTCCCGCCGGCAAGAAGCCGCGCGGCACCGCGATGAGCAGCGACGGCAAGACCGCGTTCGTCAGCGATCAACCCAACAACGCGATCTTGATGATCGACGTGGCGGCACGCAGCGTCACGGGCGCGATCGCGGTCGGTGATTCGCCCGAGGGCGTGTCGATCTCGGCTGATGGCCACTGGATTGCTGCGGCCATCGAAGAAGACAACGAGATCGCCTTCATCGATGCCGCAACAAAGCTCAAGGCCTTCTCAGTCAAGGTGCGCGGCAAGAACCCGGAGCACGCGGTGTTCTCGCCCGACGGCAGGTTCGTCTTCGTCAGCGCCGAAGAAGGTGGCGCGGTCGATGTGATCGATTTCGCCCAGCGCGCAGCCATTGCGCAAATCAAGGTCGGCGCGCGGCCCCGCGGCATTGGCTTCACACCCGACAGCACCAAGGCCTTCGTGGCGGCTGAAACCTCAAGCGAAGTCTTTGTGATCGATGCGGTCAAGCACAGCATCTTGGCCAAGATCAAGGTTGGCGCACGCAGCAACGGCATCGCCGTGCACCCTGACGGCAAGCATGTGTTCATCTCCAACGGCGGCGATGCGACCGTCTCGGTCGTTGACACCGGCAGTTATGCCGTCGTGGCCACCATCCCCGTTGGCGAGCGGCCGTGGAACATGGCGATCACGCCCGACGGCAAGAAGCTCTACGTGGCTTGCGGTCGGGCAGGCGGCGTCTCGGTGATCGATGCCGAGAAGTTCGTGAAGACGACCGACATCGCAACCGGCAAACTGCCTTGGGGCGTGGCGATTCGCTGAGCTTTGTCGCGGGCGCAGGCGCACACGCACGCGGATGCGTGGCCACACGCGGCTGCCGCACTTCTGTAACAACGCGCTGCGTCGCCTGCGGCGGCCCCAAGATGCCTTCAGCTTTGCGGGCCGTGGTCGATAAGACTGGGCATGTACGCAGTTCGCCGAATCACAACCCTCGCTGTGAGCCTTGCCTTGGCCGCGATGAGCTTGGCCGCGCGCGCTGAGGAAGATCCGGTCGAGACCATCAGCCCACTGCGCTTCAATGGCTTCGGCACAGTCGGGCTCACGCGCCTGAGCAATGCACCGGGCTGGGGCTTCCGGCGCGGTACCAGCCAACCCTACAACGATGGCGGCACGCGCGCTGACACCGACACGAGTCTGGGCTTGCAGCTCAACTACACCGTCAACCCGCAGCTGGAGTTTGTTGGGCAAGTGCTGTTGCGGCGGCGCCCTTCGAGCAGCGTGCCGCTCGACAGCCTCGAATGGGCATTCGCGTCTTACCGCGCCACTGACAACACCACGATCCGCGTGGGCCGCACCGCGCCGGACTTCTTTTTGATCTCTGATCACCGCAACGTCGGCTTTGCTTACCCGTGGGTTCGGCCCAATAGCGAGGCGTATTCGCTGTTGCCCATCTTCTCGACCAATGGTGCCGACATCACTCACCACTGGGATTTGGGCGATGTGCGTTGGAGTGCCAAGCTCTTTGCCGGCGCAGGCAGCACACGACTTTCGGTCGGCACACCGAACGACGCCACCTACAAGATGAAGTCGCTGTATGGCGGTGTGCTGTCGCGCGAAGAGGGCGGCTTGATGCTGCGCGCCACCCTCGCCCGCTCACAAGGCGGTCTGCAAAATTTGCCGCTTGTCGACCAGCTCGATGCTGGCCTCGCGTCTCTCGAGAAGCTTCCGGTGCCGCAAGTGGCGGCCGAGGCAACGCAGCTGAGGTCGCTTTCTGGCTATGGAAACGGCTACATCAATTACCTCGCTGCTGGCGTTGCGTATGAAGCAGGCCCTTGGATCATCAACGCCGAATTCATGCGCTTGAACTCCGACCTGGCCTATGCGCGAACCCAGTTCGCTTATGTGGGCGTGGCGCGGCGCTTTGGCGCAGTCTCAATCTTTGGCATGACAGGCTCGGCGCGTAGCAACGCACCCGTGCCAACGGTGCCGCAGTGGCAAGCGCAACTCGCGCCTCTGGTTGGGCCAGCCTTAGCGGCGCAGGCCCAGGCGCTCGGCACGGTGGCGGCCTACGTGGGCAATGCACGCGTCTACCAACGCTCGCTCTCAGTCGGCGCGCGCTGGGACTTGCACCCGCAAATCGCACTCAAGCTGCAACTCGATCACTTCCGCATCGATGCGAATGGCGGCGCCAATTGGGGCAACCAGTCCAAAGACGCCGCGAGCCCGAATGTCGTCTCGGCAACGATGGACTTTGTCTTCTGAGCCGCCCATGAAACCACTTCTGATTGCACCGAAGCGGCTCGTGTGGCGAGTCGCAGGCATCCTGGCCACAGCGTTGCTTTGCGGAACAGCACGCGCTGATTTCTATGTCGTCGTCAATGCCAACAACCCGCAAAGCGCGCTGACGCAGAAAGAAGCACTCGCGCTCTTCATGGGCCGCACACGCGCCTTTGGCGACGGCGGCGCAGCGCTCACCTTCGATTTGCCGCGCGACAACGCCACGCGCGCCGGCTTCTATCACGCACTCACCGGCATGAGCCAGGCGCAGGTCAACAGCTATTGGTCGCGCCTGATGTTTGCCGGGCAGACGATGCCGCCCCAAGCCTTGGCGAGCGAGGCCGCGATGGCCGACATCCTCAAACGCTACCCGAACGCCATCGGCTATCTGAGCGAGGAGCCCACTGACAAGTCCTTGCGCACTGTGCTTGTGTTGAAGGAGGTGAAATGACCCCGAACCTCGGGGTAAGCCAAGCACACACGGCCCCCGCGCCCGACCCAGCCGCCCTCTCCACCCGCAGGCGTGACAGTCTGCAGGTGCGCTTCATGATCGTCGTGATCGCCGGAGCAGCGCTCTTCGCGATCGGCGCTGGCTTGCTGGCTTATCAAATGGGGCACGAGCGCGGCTTGGAGAACGGCAACAGCACGATTGCCGCAATGGTGGATGCGGTCGAGAAAACCGCGGCCATTGGCGCCTACACAGCAGACCGTGTGCTGCTGCAAGAAGTGGCTGATGGTTTGTCTCGCAACCCGCTTGTCGCGCGCGTTGAGTTGCGATCTTCTTCCGGCGCGCTTTTGGCATCGCATCGCACCGCCGGAGCACCGGAAGCGGAAGACAACACCGCCGACAAAGTGCAGGTCACCCGCGCCTTGGTATCGCCATTTGACGCCAATGAACGCGTGGGTGAACTCGTCATCACGGCCGATTCGCGGCGGCTCGAGGCCGTTGCACGAAGCGAGGCACTAACGCCCACCGCCCTGCTCGTCGGCCAAACGGCGCTGATCGCACTGCTCCTCTATGTGGTGGCTTCGCGCCTGGTCACGCAGCCCATCGTGCGATTGGGTCGCGAGCTTCGCGGCTTGCTCCCCGGCACTTCAGAGCGCCTTGCAACGCCGCCCGCGCATGCGAACGACGAGCTCGGCACGATGATCGCCAGCGCCAATGCCCTGCTCCTTGGCACTGAGCTCGCACTCCAACGCGAGCGCGACATGCGCGCGGCCGTCGAGAAGATGGAAGCGCAGTACCGACAGATCTTTGATTCCAGCAGCGCCGGCATCTTCGTGCTCGACCCGCAAGGCAAACTGATCAACGGCAACCCGACGATGCTGAAGATCATCGGCCTGCCAGCCGACCAGATGAAGCACATGCAGGGCAACGATTTCGTGCGCCGCGTGTTCGCCCGGCCTGAGCGCGTGCAGGCATTGATCGCCGAAGCCATGATCCGCGGCGAAACCGTGTCGGCAGATCTCGAACTCGTGCAGGCCGGCATCGCGCCGCGCTGGGCGCATTGCCTGATCTCAGTGCAAGGCACTTCCAACGGCACCGATGTCGAAGAAGTCAGCTTGATCGAAGGCGTGATGTATGACATCACCGAACGCATACGGGTCGAACACGATGTGCGCCATCTGGCCGAACACGACGCGCTCACCGGGCTCAAGAACCGCTTCACGGGCGACTCTGCGATCGACCGCTTCTTTGCCGATGCACAGGCCGGCCACTCCACAGTCACCCTGCTCTACATCGACCTCGATGGCTTCAAGCGGGTGAACGACACACTCGGCCACAAAGCCGGCGATCAAGTGCTGGTGCAATGCGCACTCAGGCTGCAAGCCGCCGTGCGGCGCGGCTCGGATTTGGTGTTCCGTGCGGGAGGAGATGAGTTCGTGATCGCGATGCCGTTCACCGGCAGCAGCGACCTCGCGGCCTGCAATATTGCGGCCGCGCTGCTGGCAAGCGTGCAGGCGCCCATCGTGCTGGACGACGGCAGCACCGTGGGAGTGGGCGCCAGCATCGGCATGGCGTGCTTCCCGCGCCACGGCGTCACGCGCAAGCAAGTGCTGACTGCTGCCGACACAGCCATGTACGAAGTCAAACGCAGCGGCAAGAACGGCTATGCGATGGCGCTCGACGCATCGCCGATCGCCTGAGAAACCCGGCGCCGCTTCCAATCTGCACTCGGCTTGCAACCCCAATCACTGCGAGTTCAGCAGCATCCGCTTGTTGGCGGCACTCAGGTTCGATGTGTTGACTGACTGATGAAATGCCTCGACGCTATCTGTCGCGCCGTTCGCAACGGCCGCAGCCAGACCGGCGCAGTGGGAAGTCAACAGCTCAACTTTCTGCGGGTCAGTCAACGCTGAAGCTGCCAGCAAAGCGCCTGCATGACCCGCCACCGCTTCAGTCTCACCTTGTTTGAAGGCATTAAACAAACTCGGGTTGCCAGCTCGATTTTTCGACGCAAGCAAGTTGAACTTGTCACTGTTGCTGATGCCTGAATCGGCATAGCCGCTGGCCACTGCGCCATAGAAACCAGTCAGCCAGTGCTTTTTCGCGCACGAGGTGTTCGGAATCAGCTTTCGGCAGGTCGATCGAGCGGAGTGGCCGCGGCCAACTCCTTCAATCTTTGCTCGAATCGAGTGGCCAATTCGATAGCTCGGCGATGGGATGCGTCGGGGCAAGCGGTAGATCGCCCAAAGCAGCTTGCGGTCGGTGCTGCGGGCGCGGTCTGCCAAAGGGATGCGTTGGGACAGGCGGCAGGTCGCCTCCATCATCTGGCGGCTGGTGCGGCTGGCGTGGTCTGCCAAAGGGATGCGTTGGGACGGGCGGCAGGTCGCCCCCATCGTCTGGCGGTCGGTGCGGCGGGCGCGGCCTGCCAAGGGGATGCGATGGGACATCCGGCAGGTCGCCTCCATCACGTGGCGGTCGGTGCGGCAGGCGCGGTGTGCCAACGGGATGCGTCGGGACTACCGGCAGGTCAAGCTCAGCGCGCTGCGGTTGCTGTTGGTGGCGCGGCGCAATGCGCGTCAAACTATTTGGCATGGAACTTTCTCTGTTGGAGTTCGTGCAGGGCAACTCGGCGGATTGGTCTTCTGCGGAGTCGCGCACGAGACAGCTAAGGAAGCTCTGCACAACGCGATCTGCGGCGCAACTTGAATCTGTCCAAAGAAGATGGAGCGTTGAAGCGCTCAATCGAACTGGTTTGCCGTTGAGTTGAT
>JAYWGR010000085.1:0-65776 GCA_043778145.1 Rhizobacter sp. | reverse complement strand
GCGTTGAGGGCCAGGAGGTTGGTCTGGTAGGCGATGTCGTCGATGATGTTGATCTTGCTGGCGATCTGCTTCATGGCGGCCACCGTGGCGCGCACAGCCTCGCCGCCTTCCATTGCTTGGCTCGCCGCCTGCGTGGCCATGCCGTCGGTGACTTTGGCGTTGTCGGTGTTCTGCGCGATCGAGGCGGTCATCTGCTCCAGCGAGGCGCTCGTTTCTTCGACGCCGGCGGCTTGTTCGCTGGCCGCTTGCGAGAGCGACTGCGCCGTGGCACTCACCTCTTCCGAGGCGCCAGCCAACGACTCGGCGTTGGCGTTGACTTCGCTGACGACAGCAGAGAGTTTGGCGAGCATGTTCTTCACCGCATACAGCATGCTGCGCTCGTCGCCGCGCCGCAGCTTCACGTCGATCGACAAGTCGCCACCAGCCACTCGGCCCAACACATCCGCCGCATAAGCCGGCTCGCCGCCGAGCAGGCGCAGCAACCCCATCGTGATCAAGGTGCCGACCACCAGCGCCATCGCGATCGCCGCGCCGGCCAGCGTGATGATGAGCGTGCGCGTTTGCTGATAGACGGCCTCTGCCTGCTTGGCGCCTTCGTCCATCAGCTCGCCCTGGAAGACGACCAGGGCGCCGAGCGATCGCTCGTAAGCCGCATTGGCGGGCGCGAATTCGTTCAGCAGATAGGCGGTGGCTTTGGGCTGGTCAGCTGCCATCAAGGCATAGAGCGGCTCATAGCGTTGCGACAACGCGGCGCGCTTGTCCACGACCTCGTTGAAGAGTTGGCGGCCCTTGTCGGTGGAGATCAACTTCTCGAGCGTGGCAAGCTGGTCGGTGCTGCGTTTGCGATTGCTTTCCACGCGCTCCTTGGCGGTGGCCATCGCGCCGGCGTCGTGGGTCAGCAGCATGGTGCGCAGCTGGCGGCCGATATCGATCGTCGTGGCTTGCAACTCGCTCGCCAGCCGCAGCTTCGGCACGCGGTCTTTGACGATCAGTGAGGTCGCATCGTTGATGTCCGACAGGCGCGTGATGCTGACTGCCGAGAGTGCGATCAGCAACACGATCATGGCGCCGAACCCGAGCGCCAGGCGGGTCGAGACTTTCATGTTTGCAAACATGTTGATGCTTCCTTGAGGTGATGCTTCGGCTACGCGTTGGATGCGGTCTTCGAGCCGCTCCTGCTGCCTGCCGCGGGTGCGGTGTATTGATTGGCGTTCCGCGTGTTTTGTGCGTTTTGTGCGGCTTGTTGAATCACGGCCGGCACGTCGAGGATCAGCACCACGTCGCCGCTGCCGCGGATGCTCGAACCGCTGATGCCGCGCACTTGGGCAAACATCTTTGAGAGCGGCTTGATCACCGTCTGCGCTTCGCCCAGCAGCGCATCGACCACGAGACCGAACTTCTGCCCCGCGTGCCGCAGCACGACGATGTTTTGCCTCGCGGCAGTGGCTCCGCCAATGTCAAAGAGCTCGCGCAGCCGGATCAGCGGCAGCACTTGGCCGCGCAGGTCGGTGTAGTCGTGGTCACCGCAGCCGGCTTCGCCGCTCGGGTATTCGATGCACTCTTCAACCATCTCAAGCGGCACCACAAAGACCGATGCGCCAATGCCGATTTGAAAGCCATCGATGATTGCCAGCGTCAGCGGCAAGCGAATCGTCACCGTCGTGCCGACCATCTTGCGGCTGCTCACGCTGACCGTGCCGCGCAGCGCCACGATGTTGCGCTTGACCACATCCATGCCCACGCCGCGACCGGAGAGGTTGGTGATTTGCTCGGCCGTCGAGAAGCCTGGCTCGAAGATGAGGTTGAAGATCTCGGCTTCGGTCATCTGCTGGTCGCGTGCGACCAGGCCGCGCTCGATGCCTTTGGCAAGCAAGCGGTTGGCGTCCATGCCGTTGCCGTCGTCAGCCACCTCGATCACCACTTGGCCGGCGTCGTGATAGGCATTGAGCGTGATCGTGCCCCGCGGCGATTGACCATGCGCAATGCGCACATCCGGCATGCCGATGCCGTGATCCATCGCGTTGCGCACGAGATGGGTCAGCGGGTCGGCGATCTTCTCGACCACGGTCTTGTCGAGCTCGGTCTCTTCACCTTTGATGACGAGTGCGATGTCTTTGCCGAGCTCGCGCGATACGTCGTGCACCACGCGCTGGAAGCGCTGGAAGCTCGCACCGATCTTCACCATGCGGAGCTGCAAAGCACTGTCGCGCACCTCCTGCACCAGCAAGGCGAGCGTGGAGTGCGCTTCGTGAAGTTCGAGATCGGCCGTGCGCTTGGCGGCCAAGCTCGCTCCGGCCTGCGCAATGATGAGCTCGCCAACGAGGTCGATGAGCCGGTCGAGTTTGTCGGAATCGACCCGCACTGACTGGCTCTCGCGGGCCTTGGCCTCGCGGCTCTTGTGCTGCTTATCGAGTGCGGCCTGCAGCACCGCAGGCTGCACGCCCGCTTGCTCGACCAAGATCGTGCCGATTTGCTGCGCTGTGGCGGAACGAGCCGCGGACTGCGTTTGCTCGTTGAGTGCACGCGCGATCTCGTGTTCCGTGACGCTGCCACAGCGCGCCAAGATCTCGCCGAGCCGCGCCGGCTCTTCAGGCAATTGCTGGATCAGCGCCAGGTACTCACTGATGCGGCTCGCCGGCGGCAGGATGCGCAAGCTGCAGTCGTCGAGCACGAACTCGAACACGCCTTCGATCGTGGCTTTGTCAGCGCTCGTCTCGAACGCAATCTCGAAGCCGAGGTAGCAGCACTCCGGGTCCATCTCGGCCGCGGGCGGCAAGGCATCGGGCACGGTGACGAGTTGGCGAATGCGGCCGATCGTTGAGAGGTAGCGGATGAACGACATCGGGTCCATGCCATTGCGCAGCACGCCGGCCCCAAACCGCAATGAGATGTGCCAACAGCCCGCCGCCTCGTTGGTTGTGGCAGCTGCAGCACGCCCCGTTGACGAAGCCGGCCTCAGCGCAGCAGTACCCTGCCCAGTTGCAGCGAGGTGCGTTCGCAGCGCCGCGAGCAGTGGCTCGGCCTGAGCTTCGAGCGCCAGATCAGGATCGGTGCGGCCCGCGGCGAGCTCTTCGGTCAGCGCCCGCATGTGGTCGCAGCACGAGAGCAGCAACGCGATCAAGGGCGGCGCAATCGGCACGCGGCCAGCGCGCACTTCATCGAGCACGCTTTCGGCCACGTGGGTGAACGCGACCACGTGGTCGAGCCCGAAGAGTCCTGCCGAGCCTTTGATGGTGTGCGCCGCGCGGAAGATTGCATTGACGGCCTCGTCATCGGCTGCGTCATCGAGGCCGAGGAGCGAGGCTTCCATCGCATCGAGCAGCTCGCGGCTTTCGACGATGAAGGTTTGCAGTGCTTGGTCGAGGTTCATGGCTGCAGGTGGGTGTCGAGTTCGAGCAGCGCGAACGCATCGCGCACTGCGGGGCTGGCGGCCAAGAGCTGCAGCGGCTTGCCGCGTGCTGCGGCCTCGCGCCGTGCGAGCAGCAGCAGCTGCACGCCGGAGGTGTCGATCTCGGTCACGGCCGAGAGATCGAATGCCGGCTCGGCATCGCCGGCCAAACCTGATTCAAGTGCGGCGAGCAATTGGGGCTTCAATTCTTCGGCGCGGTAGATCGTCAACTCGCCTTCGAGCGCATGACCGTGCGCGTTCACGGCAGCACCAGCTTTTGCACCACGCCAATCATTTGCTCGGGCCGGAACGGCTTGACCACCCAGGCCTTGGCACCAGCAGCCTGCCCCTCGGCCTTCTTGCCTTCAGCCGATTCGGTGGTGAGCATCACCACGGGCGTGAACTTGTAGGCCGGGATCTGCTTGACGTTCTTCACGAAAGTGATGCCGTCCATGTTGGGCATGTTCACGTCGCTGATCATCAAGTGCACCTTCTGGCCATTGAGCTTGGCGAGCGCATCACGGCCATCGCAGGCCTCGATGACGTCGTAGCCCGCACCGCGCAGTGCAATGCCTACCACTTGGCGAAGTGAAGCCGAGTCATCGACGATCAGAATGGTCTTGGCCATGCAGGCTCCTGTTAGAAAAATGTGATCTCGCTCTCGGCCGGCTGGGCCGCAGCGCTGTGGCCGAGCGAGGCTTGGCGCGCATGCGATTCGCGCTCGTCGGCCATCGCGTAGCTGCTCTCAAGCTGAGTCAAGAGCTCGGCGGGCGATACCGGTGTCAACACGCCCGTGGCGGCAAAGGCCGCTTGGTGGCGGGCCAGCGCCTCGGGCATTAGGCCGATGTTGTGCTGCACGTGCGACAAGATCTGGCCCACGCGGTCCTGGAACTGAAGTTGCACCAGCGCCTCGGAGATCTCACTGCGTATGCCGAGGCTTTCGGTCTTGAGCAGGTTGGTCGACTGAACCAATGCTTCGGTGATGCCGCGGAACTCACCCAGCACATCGTCGATCACGCTGCGCGAGGTGTGGGCAGCGCTGCGGTCTTCATCGTTCGAGATATCGGCGGCCTTTCGTGTGGCGTCGATCGCGTCATTCACGACCTGCACCTTGGCTGCGATGTGCCGGCCGGTCTCGCCCGACAACGCCGAGAGTTTGCGCACCTCTTGCGCGAGCACCGCGAAGCCGCGGCCGGCGTCGCCGGCATGGGCCGCCTCGATGGCTGCGTTGATCGCGAGCAGATTGGTCTGTGCGGCAATCGATGCCACCTGAGTCGCCATGTGCTGCAACTCCGCCACGAAGCCGCTGAGCGCATGAACCTGGCCGACGAGCGAAGCCTTGCTGCTCACCGCCGTCTCGATCGACGCGACAACGCGCGACAGCTGGTTCTCGCTCTTCTGAAAGACCGCCACCAAACCACTGCCACCGCCCGACGCACCGGTGCTGGCCTCTGACACATCGAGCGCTTGGCCGAGCTTCTCAACGATGCCGCCAAAGCGCGTGGCGAGCTCCGCAACCGCGGTCTCCATCTGCGTGCGTGAGCTGTCGATTTGGCGTGTCCAGACCGGTGCGAGCAAAGCACCGAAGGCCTGGTGACTCGAGACGAAGCCGGCGAGCTCGTCGGCGCTCTCTTGGCGCCGGCCGATGAACGCCAGGCCATTGATGAGCCCTGCCACCACGAGCATGACTGCGATGAGCGCGCCACCGAGCGCTGACCACGGCGCAAGCAACGTGGCAGCCGCGCCAGCCACGCCCAGCGCAATCGCCACAGCGAAGGCACGCAACTCCGCTGGTCGCGCGGCGCGAAGATGTCGCATCAATGAGAGCGCAACTTGGGGCATGGTGAGAACCGTGTGCGGGCCAGAGCGGTGCGAGCCGAACCCGTCGATTGAATTGGTATTGACTCGGCGTTCTTCGGCAAGCGCCATCGCAACTTAAGGCGGCCACTGGCTGCCGATGCGCGCATGCGGCACCGTTTGGGCAATGCTCGAAGCAGCTCACGGCGAGCCCAATGCGACCCGGCTTTGAGCCGCTTGTGTTGCCTCGCCCGATGCGCGCAATCGGCTTGGCAGGCGCACGGGCGCTGGCGATGCTCAATCGGGCGGTGGCGATGAGACATGGCGCAAACGCAGCGCCACGTGCAGCGAGTTGTCCGCTCCAAAGACACAGTTGTGCTTCCGAATGTTGCGCTTCATATTGAGTTGCGAAGTTTTGCAACGATTCGTGTTCTCGACCACAAACCGGCCATAGTGCGCCGGCGCCGCGCGAAGGCCGGTGCAAGCGGAAGATCGGAGCGTGCCCGACACGATCGCCACGCAGCCGGGAGGCCGCTTTCGTCGACGCACGCTACCCGTGCGAACTGAACCAATCTTTGGGGCACTTCCATGACGAGACCTTGGACTCAGCTGCGGCGCCTGGCCGCCATCTCCATCACGCTTTGCGCAGCGGCCTTCACGGCTTCTGCCGCCGATCAGCCCGGCGCATCTGCCGCGCCCACCACTGTTCGGAATTGGGTTGCCACGCGCACCCAGGCACACACACTCGCCTTCGACATCGCAACCGACGCCGGTGCCATGCCCGAGACCGAGAGCGTGCACATCGCGGTGGCGCTCAAGCTGCGACATCAAGACACGCTCGATGCACTCACCGAGCGGCTCGCCTCCGGGCAGAGCAAAGAGGTGTTGACCTCGCAGCAGTTCCTCGATCGCCATGCGCCCACGCGTGAGCAGGCGGTGCGCGTCGTCAACTACTTGCGCTCGCACGGTTTTCAAAACGTGGCGATGGCGGACAACCGCATGCTCGTCACCGCCGATGGCACGCCGGGGCAGATCAACGCAGCCTTTCAGGCCGAGCTGCATCACTTCGATGTGAACGGCCGCCGTGCCTTCGCCAACGTGACCGACGCGAGGGTGCCCAGCACACTCGCCGACACGGTGCTTGCCGTGACTGGCCTGCAGACGGTGCACATGGCGCACACGATGTCGCGCCGCGCTGATGGGGCTACCGCATCACCGGACGCCATCACGCCGCAAGCCGTCGTCTCCATCAGCCCGCCGCTCTTTCCGAGCATCTATGGCGCGAGCGGCTTGGCATCGGCCAGCACCTCCACGATTGGCATCATCACGCAGGGCAGCATGACGCAGACCGTGAAAGATTTGAAGTCGTTCGCATCGAGCGCCGGCTACCCCGTGCCGCCGGTGAGCGTGGTCACGGTCGGCAGCGCGAGCACCGATACCTCCGGCGTCGACGAATGGAACATGGACAGCCAGAGCTCGCTCGCCGCGGCCGGTGGCACCGTCAAATCGATGCTGCTCTACACCGCAACAACGCTCTCTGATGCCGACCTCACCACCACCTACAACAAGGCCGTGAGTGACAACCTCGCGAAGGTGATCAACGTCTCGCTCGGCGAATGCGAAACGGCTGCCAAGAGCTCTGGCATCGAAGCCTCGAACGACCAGATCTTCCAAACGGCGGTGGCGCAGGGCCAGACTTTTTCGGTCTCATCGGGCGACTCCGGCTCCTATGAATGCGGCGGCAGCACCAGCCAGCAAAGCTACCCGGCCGTGTCGCCCTACGTGATGGCCATTGGCGGCACCACACTCTCCACCAGCGGCGGCACTTGGCTTGGCGAAACGGCATGGAGCTGCAGCAGCCCGACCAACTGCCGGCAAAGCGCCTCCGGCGGCACAGGCGGCGGCGTGAGCAGCACCGAAGCCGCGCCGAGCTGGCAGACCAACGCAGGCGTGCTCACCACAGCCGGCAAACGCGGCGTGCCCGATGTGTCGTTCGATGCATCGCCGACCAGCGGTGCGCAAATTCTCGTCAACGGCGCGAACGTGACGATCGGCGGCACGAGCCTCGCCGCGCCGCTCTTCACCGGCTTCTACACGCGCATTCAGGCTGCACACGGCAATGCGCTCGGCTTCCCCGCGACCACGCTTTATGCCGGCGCAGCGAGCAACCCATCGTGGTTCCATGACATCACCTCCGGCAGCAACGGCGGCTATTCGACCAAGACCGGCTGGGATTACGTCACCGGCTACGGCAGCCTGCAGGTGCAAAACTTCTCGAGCGCATTCGGCGGCGGCAGCTCCACGCTTGCCGCCAACTTCAGCTGCAGCACATCAGGCCTCGTCGCCACCTGCACCGACAGCTCCACCGACAGCGGCGGCACCATCAGCGCCCACGCCTGGACCTTCGGCGACAACGGCAGCTCAACCGCCACCAACCCGAGCCACACCTATGCGGCAAGCGGCACCTACACCGTGACAGAAACGGTGACCGAAAGCGGCACCGGCAAGACGGCCTCGGCAAGTAAATCGGTCACGGTCGCGGCCAGCGGCGGCTCATCGCAACTGCTGCTCAACACCGGCTTTGAAAGCGGCAGCACCTCGTGGGCGGCGAGCTCAGGTGTGATCTGCACGAACACCAGTTGCACCGGAGAAACCGCGCACGCCGGCACGGGCTTCGCGTGGCTCAGTGGTTACGGCTCGGTGCACACCGATACGCTGTCACAAGGGGTGAGTGTCACCGCCGGCAAGAGCAGCGCAAGCCTGGCGTTCTACCTGCACATTGACACCAAAGAGACCACCACCAGCACGGCCTACGACAAGCTCACGGTGCAGGTGTTGAGCAGCAGCGGCACGGTGCTCGCAACCCTTGCGACCTACTCGAATCTGAATGCTGGCACGGGCTACGCGCTCAAGACCTTGAACATGACGCCCTACATCGGCCAGACAGTGACGATCAAGTTCACCGGCACCGAAGATTCATCGCTCGCGACATCGTTCGCAATCGATGACGTGAGCTTGACGGTGCAATAACCCACACAGCCCACACAACCCACACGCGGCCTTCAAGCCTTCAGCCGCCACCCCGTTCGCATGATCCAGGTGGCGGCCATCAGTGCAATGAAGAAGAACGCCAACGTCATCCCAAAGCTGATGCCGACCGACATCTCTGACTTGCCAAAGAAGCTCCAGCGAAAGCCGCTGATCAGGTAGACCGAGGGGTTCAACATCGAGAGCTTTTGCCAAATCGGCGGCAGCATGCTGATCGAATAGAACGGGCCGCCGAGGAAGGTGAGCGGCATCACGATCAGCATCGGAATCAGCTGCAGCTTCTCGAAGCCATCGGCCCAGATGCCGATGATGAAGCCGAAGAGGCTGAAGGTCACTGCAGTGAGCACCAAGAACAGCAGCATCCAGACCGGGTGCGCGAGTTGCAGCGGCACGAAGGCGCTGGCCGTCGCCAAGATGATGAGGCCCACGATCACCGACTTCGTGGCCGCCGCGCCCACATAACTCAGCACGATCTCGACGTTGGAGATCGGCGCCGAAAGGAGCTCGTAGATGGTTCCGGTGAACTTTGGAAAGTAGATGCCGAACGACGCATTCGAGATGCTCTGCGTGAGCACCGACAGCATGATGAGCCCCGGCACGATGAATGCGCCATAGCTCACATTGCCAATGTGCTCGATGCGCGAGCCGATCGCCGAGCCGAAGACGACAAAGTAGAGCGCCGTGGAGAGCACGGGCGAAATGATGCTCTGCGTGATCGTGCGCAACGTGCGCGCCATCTCGAAGCGGTAGATCGCGCGAATCGCATGCGTGTTCATCGCGCCATGCCCTCGGCAGCTGGCTCGGCACGGTGCTCGGCCTTGTCGTCAACGAGACTCACGAAGATGTCTTCGAGCGAGCTCTGCCGCGACTGCACATCTTTGACTCTGATGCCGGCCGCATGCAGTGATTCGAGCATGCCGGCCACCGCACCTTCAGCGCCTTGCGGGTCATACACGTAGGTCAAGGCCAAGCCATCGGCAGCCAAGCTCAGGCCCGGCACCGCCACCGCGTCAGGGATGCGCGCCAGCGCCTGCTGCAGCTGCAGCGTCAACTGCTTCTTGCCGAATTGCCGCATCAGCACGGTCTTGTCTTCGACCAGGATGATCTTGCCGTGGTTAATGACGCCCACGCGGTCGGCCATGCCTTCGGCCTCTTCGATGTAGTGCGTGGTGAGCACGATGGTGACGCCCGACTCGCGCAAGGCGCGCACCATCGCCCACATGTCTTTGCGCAGCGCCACATCGACGCCGGCCGTCGGCTCATCAAGAAAAAGCACGCGCGGCTCGTGCGACAGAGCCTTGGCGATCATCACGCGGCGCTTCATGCCGCCGGAGAGGGTCATGATTTTGCTGTCGCGTTTGTCCCAGAGCGACAGGGCTTTCAAGGTCTGCTCGATGTGGGCCGGGTTCGGCGCCTTGCCGAAGAGGCCGCGGCTGAACGAGACCGTGTCCCAGACCGTCTCGAACGAATCGGTCGTCAACTCTTGGGGCACGAGGCCGATCATGGCGCGCGCCGCACGGTAGTCGGCCAGCACATCGAGCCCGGACACCGTGACACGGCCCACCTCCAGCCTGACGATGCCGCAGATCAAGCCGATCAAAGTGGTCTTGCCCGCGCCATTGGGCCCCAGCAACGCGAAGATTTCGCCCTGTCGAATGTTGAGCGACACATCGCTCAGCGCTTGAAAGCCAGACGGGTAAGTCTTCGAGACTTTGGCGATGGAAATGATGTCGTTCATGGTCGGCCCGCAGCAGGTGCGCGGACTCTAACGCGCACACGCGCAAGCCGTTGGCCGCGCCCTTTTTCAACGCCTCAAGCCAGCCCAATCGGAATCGAACGCGAGCTGGCATTCACCGCGCGAACAGGTAGAAGACGAACCACACCGCCGCCAGAACCAGCCCGATGCGGATCGCCCAGCCAAGCAACCAAAACACGCCGGTCAGGATCATCACCGCCACGTACATCCCCGCGCCTGCAAGCGCGCCGCCGGCCAAACCCAGCAAGCCCGCTTGCACGAAGCCGATGCGATGGGTGAAAAACGCAAAAGCCAAGCAAGCCACGAAGCCGAGTCCTGCAAAAGTCTTGACCGAACCGCGCAACGAGAACGGCTCATTCGAGCTGGGTTGTTGATCGCCTTGGTTGCGCTGGCCGAAGTCGGGCAGTGGGTAAGGATTGATGACCGGCGGCGACCGCGGCGCACCGGCATTGAAGCCTTCCATGAAGCGGCTGTTGCCCGTCTCGGCGGTCGTTGGCAAACCGTGGTTGGCGCCTCGGGAACGCCCAGCGCTGAAGTCGTCCATGCCGCACCTCCGAGCGCACCCGCGCGCTTTCAAATTCAGTCTAGTTCAGGCAAATTAAGAAGTCAGGTCCGCGTTCAACGGCCGGGTGCCGAGACCCAACGGCACGCCGCAAGCTCCGCTCCTTTGCAGCGCTTGCGCAGCCGATAGCGCGCTCGCAGCGTGAAGACAAGCGTCAGCCCGCAGGCCAAGGCCGACACGCCGAACGACACGGCGAGCGCGAGGTGATGCACCACGACGGCGGCATACAGCGCGCCGAGCAGGTTGTTGATGCCCCAGACCGACCAGGTCGATAAGACGATGTCGCGTGCGCCGTCGCGGCTGCGCATCACGGCCCACACTTGTGGGAAGAAGAACAGCGCGCGCAAGCCGCTCGACACAACGAATGCGGTGACCAGCCAATCGGTATCGACGGTGAAGCCAGCAGTGATATTCATGCGGAGCTTTCGGTGCCGCAGCCCAGTGGGTGCGATGCCGTCATCTTGGGCTTGCGCACCACCCTGCGTCTCGCTTTCGCAGCTCGAAATTCCCCAAGGCAATGGAACGAGCTGAACTCCAAAGCGCGGCACTGATGCATCGACAGTGTTTACCCTCGAAGTCAAAAAAGTATCAGCCAAACGCAGGCTTTGACGTAGCCCAGCGCGAGAGCCGCCTTTAGCCTCCGCTTCAAAGCAAGGCCAACAGATGGCCGTTGACGCAAGACCAAGACGGAGACACGAGACCATGTCACCCTTCCTCGAACTGGTCGACATCCAGGCCCAAGAGTCGTTCAAGGTATGGACGCACGGCTACCCGTACGAGACGGTGCGCTGGCACTTCCACCCCGAGTACGAGATCAACCTGATCACCCACACGAGCGGCCGCTACTTTGTGGGTGATCACACCGGCACCTTCGAGCCGGGGCAGCTCTGCATGGTGGGCCCAAACCTGCCGCACAACTGGATCAGCGATGTGCCGCCCGAGCAGCACATTGACAAGCGATGCGTGGTGCTGCAGTTCTCGGGCAAGTGCATTCGCCGTGGCATCGAGGCCTTTCCCGAGCTCTCGCACCTCGAAGGTTTGCTCTCCCAATCGCAACGCGGCATTCTGTTTTCGCAAGCCACGGCAGAGCGAGGCAGCGTGATGCTGCACAGCCTGCTTGAAGCGCGCGGCATGCAACGCCTCCACCAGTTCTTGGCGCTCCTTGAGCTGCTTGCCGAAGCGCCCGATCGCACACTGCTCGCCAGCCCCGCATTCCGGCCTGATACCGAGGGCTACCAGTCGTCAACGATCAACCAAGTGCTGGCCCACCTGGCGCAACACTTGGGCGACAAGCTCAGCGAATCAGACTTGGCGCGCTATGCCGGCATGGAAGCCAGCGCCTTCTCGCGCTTCTTTCGCCGCCACACCGGCATGCCTTTCATCCGCTACCTGAACCGCATGCGGCTGAACCGCGCGTGTGAGTTGCTGATTGCCAGCGACAAGCCCATTGCCGACATCGGCTTCGAGTGCGGCTTCAACAACCTCTCGAACTTCAACCGCCACTTTCTTGCGCACAAGGCGATGCCGCCATCGCAGTTCCGCCGCTATCACCAGCTCAACGCGCTGTGTGAATCCGCCACCGCTTGAACCGGAGCTGACACCATGAGCACCACACCGAACGAGATGCAAGCCGTCGTCTGCCACGGCCCGAAGGACTATCGGCTCGAACGCGTGGCGGTGCCCGCAGCCGGCCCGCATGAACTCGTGATCCGCATTGCCGCCTGCGGCATTTGCGCGAGCGACTGCAAATGCCACTCGGGCGCCGCCATGTTCTGGGGCGGCAATGGCAAGCCGGCCTGGGTGAAGGCGCCGGTGATCGCCGGCCACGAGTTCTTCGGCCATGTGGTCGAGGCCGGGCCGGGCGCTGCCGAACACTTTGGCGTGGGGCTGGGCGACCGTGTCATCGCCGAGCAAATCGTGCCGTGCGACAAGTGCCGCTACTGCAAATCGGGCAGTTACCACATGTGCGAGGTGCACAACATCTTCGGCTTCCAGCGTGTGGTGGCCGATGGCGGCATGGCCGAATACATGCGGCTGCCGGCCACCTCACGCGTCCACAAAATCCCAGAGAGCCTGTCGCTGGGTGACGCCGCGATGATCGAGCCGATGGCCTGCGCGGTGCACACCGTCAACCGTGCCGATGTGCAGTTAGACGATGTGGTGGTGATCGCCGGCGCTGGCCCGCTCGGGCTCGGCATGGTGCAAATCGCGAAGCTCAAGACGCCGAAGAAGCTCGTCGTGATCGACCTCGTGCCGCAGCGCCTGGCGCTGGCTCAAGCCTTCGGCGCAGATGTGGTCATCAACCCGGCCAACGACGACGCCCGCGCCATCATCGACGGCCTCACTGGCGGCTACGGCTGCGATGTCTACATCGAGACCACCGGTGTACCGGCCGGCGTTGGCCAAGGCCTGGAGCTGATCCGCAAGCTCGGCCGCTTCGTCGAGTTCAGCGTGTTCGGGGCAGATGCCACAGTCGATTGGTCGATCATCGGCGACCGCAAGGAGCTCGATGTGCGCGGCGCTCACCTCGGGCCGTATTGCTACCCCATCGTGATCGACCTGATGGAACGCGGGCTGCTCACCTCGCGCGGCATCGTCACGCACGCCTTCACGCTCGGCGAATGGGAGCAGGCCTTCGCACTTGCGAACTCGGTCGATTCGATCAAGGTGTTGCTGAAGCCGGAGCACAGCGGGCGCTGAGCCGCGGCTTGACCACCATGAGCAACGCGGCCCGCTTCGTCATCGGTGTTGACATTGGCACACAGAGCACCAAGGCCGTGCTCGTGGCGGCTGATGGCCGCATCGTGCGGCAACACGCTCAGGCCTATCAGGTCGAAACACCGCGGCCGCTCTGGGCGCAGCAGTGGCCACAGGTTTGGCTCGATGCGGTGGTGGCCTGCGTGCGCGGGGTGATGCAGGGAGCGGTCGCCGACGAGGTGCGCGCCATCTGCGTCAGCAGCCTCTACGGCGGCAGCGGCATCCCGGTCGATGCGGCCGGCGAAGCACTGCACCCGTGCCTGATCTGGATGGATCGGCGCGCGCAAGACGAGGTCGAGTGGGTGCGTGCAAACGTGGATCTGGAGCGCCTCTACGACATCACCGGCAACGGCGTCGACAGCTACTACGGCTACACCAAGATGCTCTGGCTGCGCGAGAAGCAGCCCGAGGTGTGGCAGCGCACCGCGCAGTTCCTGCCGCCCAACAGCTTTGTGAACGCACGGTTCACGGGCGAGGTGGCGATTGATCACAGCTCGGCCGGCAACATTGGCGGTGTGTATGACGTGGCACAGCGCGATTGGTCTGACGAAGCACTCGCCATGCTCGGCATTCCTCGATCGATGATGCCGGCGCGCTTGGTTGAATCGAGCGAGATCGTGGGCGGCTTGCTGCCCGAATGGGCCGAGAAGCTGGGGCTGCCGGTGGGGCTGCCGGTGGTTGCGGGCGGGGTCGATGCCGCGGTGGCCACGCTGGCCGCAGGTGCTGCGCAAGCCGGCAATCATGTGGCGATGATCGGCACCAGCATGTGCTGGGGCACGATCCGCCAAGAGGTTGATGCGCGGCATGGCCTCATCAGCATGCCGCATGTGTTTGAGGGTGCTCGCGACCTTTATGTCTTCGGCGGCGCGATTGCCGCCGGCGCATCGGTGACTTGGTTTCGCGAGACCTTCTGCCAAGCCGAGATCACCGCAGCCAAGCTGACCGGCAGCGACCCCCATGCCTTGCTCGAACGCGAGGCCGCACCCTTGCCGCCCGGCAGCGGCGGCCTGCTCTTCTTGCCCTACTTGATGGGCGAGCGCAGCCCCGTGTGGGATGCGCAAGCCAGCGGCTGCTTCCTCGGCCTGGGCCTGCACCACGGCAGGCCAGCGCTCTACCGCGCGGTGCTCGAAGGCGTGACTTACGCGCTGCGGCACAACATTGAAGCAGGCTTGCGCGGCGCGGGGCGGCTTGATGAGCGGCTCGTCGTCGTCGGCGGCGCGAGTCACTCCGATCTTTGGATGCAGATCATTGCTGACGTGACCGGCCGGCCCGTCTACACGCTGGCCGATGACGTGGAAGCATCGCTCGGCGCGGCGATGCTGGCTGCGCTCGGCGCCGGCCTCATCAACGCCGATGACGTGCGGCGCGGCTGGGTGAAGCCAGTGCAACGCTCCTTGCCCGATGCCGCCGCACATGCCGCGTACTGCGCTTTCTATGACCAGTACGTTGCGCTCTACCCAGCGCTCAAGCCGGCAATGCACGCGCTGCGCGCAATCACCTGACTGCCGCCTACGCCCCTCAGGATTCCCCCGCCCCAAAGACCCAAGAAGGAGACAACCCGATGAAGAAACTCTCACTCAGCGTCATCACCGCCATGAGCCTGTCAGCGATTGCGCTCGCCGCCGCGAGCTTGCCGGCGCAAGCGCAGACCGCATGGGCGATCGACAAGGCCGCAGCACCCCTGAAGGGCACCAAGATCAAGGTGCTGTTCCTCGACCGACCGGGCTACCGGGCCATCATCAAACTCTTGCCCGAGTTCGAGAAGCAGACCGGCATCAAGGTCAACTACGAGATCGTGCCGTACGAGAACGCGCGCGAAAAGCAGGTGCTCAACTTCACCTCGAAAGGTGATTTGACGATGGCCCTCGTTGACTTGGTGTGGATCGGCGAATTCGCCGAGAGCGGCTGGATCGTGCCGGTCGACACCTTCACCAAAGATGCCGCCATCACTGACCCGAACCTCAACTTGCCGGGCTTCTTCCCGCTGCTGCTCAACGCCTTCGGCTCATGGGACGGCAAGGTCTACGGCCTGCCGTTCGACAACTACTCGGGCCTGATGTTCTACAACCAGTGCATGCTCAAAGACGCTGGCTTCGACAAGCCGCCCGCCACCTGGGACGAAGTCATGAACGTCTACGCGCCCAAGCTCACCAAGCCTGAGAAGAAGCAGTACGCCTTCGCGCTGCAATCACTGCGCGGCGAGACGCAATCGGCCGACAGCTTCATGCGCTTTCTGTGGCCCTTCGGCGGCTCGCTGCTGACGAAAGACTTCAAATCGAACCTCGGCTCGAAGGAGAGTTTGGCGGGCCTCAAGTTCCGGCAAGACTTGATGAAGTACATGCCGCCCGGCGTGGTGAGCTTTGACCATGCGGAAGCCGTCAACGCGCTGGCACAAGGGCAGGTGGCGATGATCACCGAGTGGTCGGCCTTCTACGGCACGCTGACCGATCCGAAGACTTCGAAGATCGGCAACTGCCTGGCCGTGGCACCCGAGCCCAAAGGGCCTGCGGGCCGCTTGCCGGCACTCGGCGGCTTCTCGCTTGCGGTGGCTTCGCAAGCCACGCCGGCGCAGCAGAAGGCCTCGTGGATCTTCTCGCAGTGGGCGACCTCCGAGGCCATTGCGCGCCCGTATGTCGAGGCTGGCGGCGTATCGGGCCGCATGGCGGTCTACAAAGACCCCGCCATTCAAGCCAAGTTCAAGTACGTGAACCCGATGGTCGAATCGTGGCAACAAGGCGTGCCCGAGTACCGGCCGCGCTTCCCGGCATGGGCGTCGATCACCGAGACGGTGGCCGAGTTCGGCAGCAAGATGATGCTCGGCGAAGTGACGATCGATCAGGGCACGAAGGACATCACCAGCCGCATGGAAGACACGCTGAAGAAGGAAGGCTATTACGACGGCAAGAAGAAAAAGCTCCAGTAGTGATGTGGACCACCCCCGAAGCGCCTTCGGCGCTCCCCCTCAAGGGGGCAACGCCAGCGGCCGGGCAGAGCCCGTCCGCGGCGTTCGCTTGATATCGGAGAACCCCTGAGATGAGCATCGCCTTTCCACCCGCGCCGCGCCCTTCTCGGCTTGCGCACGGTCGCTTCACGCCGCTGTGGTTTCTCGCGCCGGCGGTGCTCACGCTGTTTGCGATCGGCATCTACCCGACGCTCTTCGCCGTCTACACCTCACTGCGCCGCTACAACCTCACGCGTGCTCGCGACGGCTTCCCCTTCGTCGGGCTCGACAACTACCAAGCCGTGCTGACCGACAGCACCTTCTGGCAAACGCTCGGCCGCACCGCGGGCTTCTACCTCACGGTGATGCCCATCGAGCTGGCGCTCGGCATGCTGATTGCCTTGATGCTGCACCGGCCGGGCTGGGGCTTCATGCGGTCTGCCGTGCGCGTGTCACTCGTCGTGCCGCTGGCCACCACCTACGCCGTGGTCGGCTTGATCGGCCGGCTGATCTTCAACCGCGATTTCGGCGTGGCGAACCAGTTCGCGTCATGGCTGGGCTTCTCGGGGCTCGATTGGCTGGGCAGCCAGACCGGCGCATTCGCCGCCATCGCGATCATGGATGTCTGGCAATGGACGCCGTTTTGCGCGCTGATCTTTCTCGCCGGCCTCTCGATGGTGCCGAACGAGGTGGAAGAGGCAGCGCGGCTCGAAACCTCGTCGCACCTCTCGCTGCTGCGGCATGTGCAACTGCCTTATCTGCTGCCGGGTTTGACGGCGGTGCTGATCCTGCGTTCGGCCGACATCTTGAAGCTCTTCGACATGGTCTTCACGATGACGCGCGGCGGGCCGGGCGCAGCCACCGAGCTGGTCTCGATCTACATCCAGCGCGTGGGCTTTCGCATCTTCGACATGGGCACCGCTTCGGCCCAGGCCATCTTGCTGCTGGTGCTGACGATTTTGCTCAGCCGCATGTTCATCACCGTGTTCTACCGGGAGATCGATTGATGGCCACCATGAAACACAGCGCGCGTGCCTGGGGCAAGGGCGCGCACCTCATCGGCCTGGCCGCGCTGCTCGCCTTCACGCTGTTCCCGTTTTATTGGATGGTCTCGAGCAGCCTGAAAGACCAGACCGATCTGCTCGCCTCGCCGCCGGTGTGGAGCTTCACACCCACGCTCGCGCACTACGCCGAGATCTGGCAAGACGACAAGGTCTCGGGCGCGATTCTCAACTCGCTCATCGTGGCCGGTTGCACCACGCTGCTCGCGGTGATTCTCGGTACGCCGGCCGCTTACTCGCTGGCGCGTTTTCATTTCCGAGGCAAGAAAGATCTGTGGTTCTGGTTCATCTCCAACCGCATGATCAGCCCGATCGTGCTGGCGCTGCCGGTCTATCTGCTCGCACAAAGCGCGGGCCTGCTCGACACGCATCTCGTGCTCATCCTCATCTACTTGTCGTTCTGCCTGCCGATCGTGGTGTGGATCTGCACCGATCAGTTCCGCTCGATCCCGACCGACATCGAGCAAGCCGCCCGCCTCGACAACGCCAACCAGTGGGATATTTTCTGGCGCATCTATTTGCCACTCGGCGCACCGGGCATCGCGGTCTCGGCAATCTTCAGCTTCATCTTCTCGTGGAACGAGCTGCTCTATGCGCTGGTGCTCACGCGCAGCGATGTGCAAACCGCGCCGGTGATCGCCACGAGCTACATGTCGGGCTACGAATTACCGTGGGGCAAGATCATGGCCACCGGCACGGTGATCGTGCTGCCAGTGACGATCTTTGCGCTCTTCGTCTCGCGCCACATGGTGCGCGGCTTGACGATGGGGGCGAGCAAATGAACGCCGTCTTGCAGCCCTTGAAAACCTTGAAGACTGAAAGCCACGCGATGGACTTTTTGAAGATCGACCAGGTGGTGAAGAAGTTCGGCGAAACAACCGTGATCGGCGGCGTGAGCCTTGTCGCGCGCGAAGGCGAGTTCGTCGTCTTCGTCGGCCCATCGGGCTGCGGCAAATCGACCTTGCTGCGCTTGGTGGCGGGGCTCGATGAAGTCTCGGCAGGCAGCATCCACATCGCAGGCACCGATGTGACCGAGGTGCCACCGGCCGCACGCGGCGTGTCGATGGTGTTTCAGTCGTACGCGCTCTACCCGCACATGAATGTGAAGCAGAACATGTCGTTCGGGCTGAAGATGATCGGCACCACGCCCGATGAAATCGAGCGCAGGGTCAATGAAGCGGCGGGCATTCTGAAACTGGAGAAGCTGATGGCGCGCCGGCCGAAGGAGCTCTCGGGCGGCCAGCGGCAGCGCGTGGCCATTGGCCGCGCGATCGTGCGCAAGCCGAAGCTCTTTCTCTTCGACGAGCCGCTCTCCAACCTCGATGCCGAGCTGCGCGGCGAGATGCGCGTTGAGATTGCGCGGCTGCACCAAGCGCTCGGCGTGACCATGGTCTACGTGACGCACGATCAGGTCGAGGCGATGACGCTGGCCGACCGCATCGTCGTGCTGCGGGCCGGGCTGGTCGAGCAGGTGGGCACGCCATCGGAGCTGTATGACCGGCCGGTCAACACCTTCGTGGCCGGCTTCATCGGCTCACCAAAAATGAACTTCCTGCCGATGACGGTGGCCGAGCAGCGCGGCAGCCGCGTGCAGCTTGCAGGCGCCTCGTTGCGCACCGGCCCGATCGAACTGCCGCTGCGCAATGGCGCCATGCTGAAGCCTGGCGAGACGGTCACGCTGGGCTTGCGGCCCGAGCACATCGCCATCGGCGGCGATGCACCAATCGCGGTGAATGCGTCGGTCGACTACGTGGAGAACCTCGGCGGCAATTCGCAAGCCTATGCGCGCACTGCCGATGGCACGGCGTTGACCGTGCAAGCGCCTGGGCGCCTCTTTGCCGCGCGCGGCGATGCAATGCTGCTCACCGCCTGGCCTGAGCATGCCTACTTGTTCGACGCGAAAGGCCACGCGCTTTGATGACCGCCCCGAGCTTCGCCGGTCAACGCATCCTGATCACCGGCGCCGGCAAAGGCATCGGCCGTGAGACCGCGCATTGGCTGGCCGCACGCGGCGCCACGCTGGTTGCGCTCAGCCGCAGCGCGGGCGATCTCGCGCTACTGCGGAGTGAACTCGGCAGCGCGGTGGCCGAGACCATCGCCGTCGACTTGGCCGATGCCGCTGCCACGCGCGCGGCAGTGGCCCGCGCCGTGCCTTGCGACAAGCTGGTCAACTGCGCCGGCATCGTGAGAGTGGCGGCCTTCATCGACACGAGCGTTGAAGACTTCGATGAAACGATGGCGGTCAACACGCGCGCACCGATGATCGTGTCGCAAGGCTTGGTGCGCGATTGGCTCGCGCGTGGCGTGGGCGGCGCGATCGTTCATGTGTCAAGCATCGCGGCTCGCGTGGGCACACCCGATCACACGGCATATTGCGCCTCGAAGGCCGCGCTCGACGCGATGACGCGGGTGATGGCCAAGGAGCTCGGGCCCCACGGCATTCGGGTCAACAGCGTCAACCCGGTGGTCACGCTGACGCCGATGGCAGAGGTGGCCTGGGGTGACGCCGCGAAGGCCGCATCGATGCAGAGCCGCATTCCGCTGGGCCGCTTCGCGCAGCCGCGCGAGATTGCGGCGGTGATCGGCTTTCTGTTGAGCGACGAGGCGGCGATGGTGCACGGGACCTGTGTTGATGTGGATGGGGGCTTTCGTGCGGGTTGAGGATTGCACTCACGGAGGCCCTCACCCCAGCCCTCTCCCGCAATCGGGCGAGGGAGCCTCTGGTTTGCCCCCACTCCTGCGTGCGGGAGAGAGAGTCCGTGTATTGCCCCCTCTCCCGCGTGCAGGAGAGGGCTGGGGTGAGGGCCGGCGGTGAACAAGCTCATCCCCTCGCCCTTGCCCCATCAAGCAGCGCTCACCGAGCTCGCCGGCGTGCTAGCACGCATCGATGTCATAACCGTCGATGCCGCGCTCGCGCTGATCACCGAATCAAAGCACATCGCGCTCTACGGCGTCGGCCGCGAGGGCTTGCAGATCAAAGGCTTTGCGATGCGGCTCTATCACCTCGGGCTCCATGCCTCTGTCGTCGGCGACATGGCCTGCCCGCCGCTTGGCGCAGGCGACTTGCTCATCGCCTCTGCCGGCCCAGGCTCGTTCGCGACCGTGCAGGCCTTGATCGGCGTGGCGCGCGGTGCCGGCGCGAAAGTGCTCGTTGTCACCGCACAGGCGCAGGGCGCCGCGGCGCAAGCGGCCGATGCGGTGATCCACGTGCCCGCACAGACCATGGCCGATGACACGGCGCCGCGCGCTGCGTCATCGGCCTCCGTGCTGCCAATGGGCTCGCTCTACGAAGGCGCGCTCTACTTGTTGTTCGAGTTGATGGTGCTGCGCATGCGCGAGCGGCTCCAGCAAAGCCCAAGCGCGATGCGCGCGCGGCACACCAACCTCGAATGAGTGCGGCTCAACCGCTCTTTTGAAAGCGCCACCATGTACCTCGGCATCGACCTCGGCACGTCTGAACTCAAGGCCATCCTCGTCGACTCGGAGCAGCAGGCCACGCTCGCCAGTGCGGGCGTCAAGCTCGAGATCTCGCGGCCTCGGCCGCAGTGGTCAGAGCAGGCGCCTGAAACCTGGGTGCTGGCTTTGCACCGCGCGCTCGATGCACTGCGAGCCACGGCGCCGGCCGCGTTGGCGGCGGTGCGCGGCATCGGCATCTCGGGGCAAATGCACGGCGCGGTGCTGCTGAACGACAAGCGCGAGGTGCTGCGCCCCGCCATCCTCTGGAACGACACGCGCTCCTTTGCCGAGTGCGCCGCGCTTGAAGCCGCGGTGCCTGAGTCGCGCGAGATCACCGGCAATTTGATGATGCCCGGCTTCACGGCGCCCAAGCTCGCGTGGCTGCGCCAGCACGAGCCGGCGCTGTTTGCGCAGGTTGCAACCGTCATGCTGCCGAAGGATTTTTTGGTGCAGCACCTGACCGGCGAGCGCGTGACCGATCTGTCAGACGCTGCCGGCACAGGCTGGCTCGATGTGGCCGCGCGCGATTGGTCAGACCGCATGCTCACCGCCACTGGCCTCACGCGCGCGCAGATGCCGCAGCTGGCCGAGGGTTGCGCCGCAGTTGGCGCGTTGCGCGATGAATTGCGCCAGCGCTGGGGCATTGCGCAGCCGGTGGTGGTGGCGGCAGGCGCTGCCGACAACGCGGCCGCGGCCATCGGCGTGGGTGCAGTGAGCAATGGCCGCGCGTTGGTCTCACTCGGCAGCTCTGGCGTGATCTTGGCTGCGACCGAGCGCTTCGCGCCCAACCCTGCGCAAGCCGTGCACGCCTTGTGCCACGCCGTGCCCGCGCGTTGGTATCAGATGACCGTGACGCTCTCTGCAACGACCAGCCTGACCTGGGCCGCGCGCCTGTGCGGCCACGCGAACGACGCTGGCTTTGCAGCGCTCGCCGCAGATGCAGACACCACCGCCGCTCCGATCTTCTTGCCCTACCTGAACGGCGAGCGCACACCGCACAACGATGCATCGGCCCTGGGCATGTTATTTGGCCTCAGCACCCGAACCGACACCGCCGCGCTTGCCTACGCGGTGCTAGAGGGCGTGGCGTTCTCACTCGCGGATGGCAACGCAGCCCTGCAAGCCGCCGGCACGCAGATCGAGCAAGCCACCGTTGTGGGCGGCGGCGCCAACAGCCGCCACTGGACGGAACTCGTCGCCGCAGCCTGCGGCTTCGCGCTGGCCCGCCCAGCAGGTGGCGACCGCGGCGGCGCATTCGGCGCGGCCCGATTGGCGCGCTTGGCCCACACCGGCGAGGCCATCGAGGCCGTCTGCATCCCGATGGTGACCGAGACCTTGATCGCACCAAACGCCGCACTGCGCGAGCGGCTCGCGCCGCGCTATGAGCGCTACAAGCGGCTCTATGCGCTGAACAGGGCCGAGTTCTCGAGCGCGGTGTGAGCGCCCGGCAAGCCACGTCGTTGGCGTGAGCCGCTGCCTAACGTTCAAAGCGAGCGGATCGGCGCTCTGCGCCGAACCACATCGCTTCGCATCGATCAACGCCAAAGGCTCAACGCTCCGGCTTCGGGCCCTTCTTCGGCCGAGTGCTGAGCTCGCGCATGCGGCGATGGATGAACTCGGCGGGGCTTTCGTTGCCGGCCGAAGGCGAAGGCGAAGGAACAGGCGAAGGCGCTTGGCCGGTGAGGCCGCCGATGCGCTTTCGCAAGTCATCGGCGCGTGCGCGTCTTGCTGCTGCGTCTGAGTCATCGGTTGCCATGTGGGCTGCCTCGCGGTGTTGCTGCTTCGCTGCTTTGCTGGTGCTGGCGCACCAGGCCCGCAATCTGCGCCTGCAGCATCTTGGCGCGCTCTGCCCCGCCCTCGTTGACTTCACCCAAGCCGCCACTGCTCAAGAGCGAGCGTGTGCGATCTGGCTTGCGAACTTTGAAGGCTTCAGGCGTCACGTCATAGATCTGGCGGCGAATGCTCTTGGCGGACTGGGTCAACTTGCCGAGATCGCGGAAGACCGGCTTGTTGTCGAAGAAGGTCTCTTGGAACCAGTGGTCGGTCTTGAGGTCGTGCCAGCTCAAGTAGCCACCGCGCAGCACTTGGCGAGGCGCCGTGATGGCGCCCGTGAAGCTGTATTGCGTGCCGGCCACGGGCAGCGGGTCGAAATAGTGTGGCGTGTAGAAGTCGGACACCAGCACACCGTTGACGCTGTAGGCGAACGCCTCGCTCTCTGACGGATCGCACACCTCGACCAAGAAATTCACGCGGTGCTGGCCCGGCTTGGGCGACTGCCCCGCAATCACACGAACGCCCCGCGGGTCGACCAGCATCTCGCACATTTCATGGCTCGCGGTGAGCGACCAGCCGGGCGAGTACTGCACCAGGGCGAATGGCTGGCCTTGGTTGTCTTCGTGCACGCCAGCGGCGCCACTGACTTCGATGTCATCGCGAACCAAGATGGGCCAGTAGTCGGTGGGCACATCGTCAAGGCTGGCGAAGGCGCTGACGGTGGCGCTCACGCCCCACTGCGGGCCGAGATCGCGCGTGGCTTGCTTCTGCAGCGCCGCGCCAACGCGGCCGAGCTCGTTGAACTTCAATTGCTGGCTGTCGGATACCAACGCCAGATGGTGCAAGACGGTGTGTGTCATGGAAGCTCCGCAGATGCAAAGGGGCACCCATTGAAGCGCTGGCGTGGCCGCAATGCATCCTCAGAACGGCGGACGCTCGTGGCTTGACATTGCAGCAGTTCGCGAGAGTGCTTTCAAATCAACGCCCCTATTCGACCCATCATGGCCAGATCGGCCGATCGCGCGCATAAGACAATCACGGCCTCGCTCACGGTCGCCGCCCTGCCCCATGAATTTCGACACTTTGCTCGCCCCCATCTCCGACGCCTCGCCCTGCGGCGACGACCTCTCGTTCTCTGACGAATTCGACGCGATCCAAGAATCGCGCCGCGCTGATGACCCAACCCTCGATCAAGGCGAATGGGTCACTGCACTGAAGACGGCCGATTGGCCCGGCGTGGTGAGCCAGTGCGAAAAGGTATTCGCACGCACCAAAGACCTCCGCGCAGCAGCGTGGTTCACCGAGGCCAATGCGCGCATCGGCGGCTATGCCGGCCTGGCCGATGGCCTTGAGCTGTGCCGCCTGCTTTGCGAGCGCTACTGGGCGGGCCTGCACCCTGAGCTCGAAGAGGATGGCGATGCCGAGCAACGCAGTGGCAACCTGCGCTGGCTGCTGAGCGCGGTTGAATCACTCGCCTCACAACTGCCGGTGCTGCGCCACGCCGGCGCAAGCTACTCGCTGCGCGACATGGAAGCCGCGCAAGTGGCTGCACGCACCAGCGAACGCAGCGATGACGGCGCAGCCGCCGCAAACGCCGTCACGCCAGACGACATCGCTGCCGCCCGCCGCGCAACGCCGCAAGAATTCTTCGCAACCAACTTTGCCGATGCGCAGCGCGCGCACCGCGAGCTGGCGCAGCTGCAAGTCGTGATCGACACGCACTTGGGCGCAGATGGCCCCGGCTTCACCGGCGCCAAAGGCGCACTCGAAAAGGCCGTGCATGCGATTGGCCTGATGGCGCGTGATGTGAATCCCGGCGCTGCCAACATCGCCGCGCTCTCAGCCGATGACTCCGCAGCCGCCGTGGCGCCATCGGCGAGTGCCGGCGGCGCTGGCGGCCCGCTCCGCACGCGGGCGGATGCGCTGCGCCAGTTGCGCGCGGTGGCCGAATTCTTTCGCCGCACCGAGCCGCACAGCCCTGTGGCCTACCTCGCCGAGCGCGCCGCGCAGTGGGGCGACATGCCGCTGCACCAATGGCTGCGCGCCGTTGTCAAAGACCAAGGCGCGTTGTCGAACATGGAAGAGCTGTTGGGCGTTGCGCCGCCAACCGACCGGTAACCGCGCGGCGACAAAAGCGCCCACGCAGCTGCTGCGCGTGGCGCATGCGTTTTTCGCTCAGCGCTGAACCACGCGCAATTCAATGCGCCGATTGCGTGCGCGGCCTTCTGCGGTGTCATTGCCCGTCACGGGCCGATCCGGGCCAGCGCCTGAAGTGGTGATGCTCTCGCCGCTGATCGACTTGGAGACCAAGTACGCCTTGACCGCATCAGCCCGCGCCGCCGAGAGCGCGACGTTTTGCGGCCGCGAGCCGACGGCATCGGTGTGGCCAATGACCTCGAAGCTGCGGCCCGACAAACGCTGCAGCACTGGCACGAGCAGATCGAGCGTTTGCCGGCCGCTCGGCGTGAGGCTGGAATTGCCGGCTTCGAACTCGATGGTTCGGCTGGCAAGCGTGAGGTCGACCTGATCCTGCCCAGCCGCCGCCACACGCAGGCCGTTGTTCACGGTGTAGGTGGCATTCAGGCGCGTTGACATCTCGCTGACGAGCTGCTGGCGCTGCGCCTCATTGCCGATCTCGCCTTTGAGGTCAACCACGTTGCCGCTCACGCTGATCTGCCCGCGGCTGACCTGCTTGAGTTCGGGCGAGATGATTTTTTGCAGGTAAGCGGACCAATTCGGTGGCGCAAGCAGCGGGCCCACGCCGAGCTGATCGACCACCCGATCAGCGCCAAAGACCTCGCGCGCGCGCGTGAGCACCGCCTGGCGCGTCGATTCATCGGGCACGGTGCCCGAGACCACCACTTTGCCGGGCGCCGGCGCATCAACTGCCTGCGCCGAAGCCCCTGCGGCGGCGAGCATCAGCACCACGGGGACAGACATCGTCCAAGGTTTCCACGGCATCTTCTTCACTCCCCGAGAAACGCTTCGCGAAACGTCGACATCGCCTGACGCAACGACAAATCCGGCTGTTGCAAATAGCTCGAAAACTTCTTCACCGCGTAGTCGTCGTCCACATGCTCTTCGACCCAGTCGGCGGGCATGGTGTCGACGAAGGCGGCATCGGCCGCATCAGCGTCGAAGATCGCATGCAGATGTGCTGCCGAGCCGCCGCTGAAGCCGATGGCAAGCGTTTGCGCCGGCGTGCCGGCGCGGCGCGGCAGAAAGAGCGCCATCTCCAGATCGAGGCGGCGCAAGAACGGCACGATGAGTTCGAGCCAGTAACTCGCCACCAGCGGGCGATAGAGCGGATCAGCCGGCAATGGCAGGCGCAGGCCTTTTTTGAGCGAGGGCCCGGCGTTCGACAGAACAGGCTGCAGCAACAAACCGAGGGCGAGCAAAGCCTGGCGCAGATCGATCGCGTGGCCCGAGCTGCGCAGCATGGCTTCGAGCGAGCCGACCGTTTGGAGCTCGGCGAAGTCGCGCAGGCTGGCTTCGTAGGCGGCCGGCGTGAGGTCGATTTCGATGTCGATCTTGGCGAGTTCGGCGAGCGAGGTGGCCGCGTCTTCGGCCGCGCACGCGGATTGCGCGGCTTGCTCGAAGCGGCTCCAGAGGCGGGTCAAGGCCATCGGTGCGCGCGCCAAGAATTCGAGCGAACCGTTGACATCGAACGTGCCCGCCACGACGAACGGAAAGCGCCGGCCAGAGCTGTCGGCACTCGCGGTCAAGTGGCCGGCGATGGCGCGCTGGCTGCTCGCCGAAAGGAAAGCGAAGTGCGCGCGCTGGCCGCGGTCGTAAATTTCTTTCCAGCGCGGGTCGAGCGACATGAGCTCAATGCCTTGGCTCAGCCACCGATCAAGCGCCTGAATCAAACTCGGCTGGCTCGCACTGCGAACGAAGTCGCCACGCGAGGGCAATTTGCCAAAGTAGGCCAAGGGCACGGTCACTGGGCGGCTCATTTCCGAACTCCGGAAGACGCTGACGCAGCAGCCACTGGCGCTGCCGCCGCGGCCACATCCACACCGACCACCAGGGGCGGCAACTGCACACCGCGCAAGCCACTCACGCCAACGGGCGCAGGCGCGTTGCCGCGGCCTGCAGAGCCAGCGGGCGGCGGCGCGCCGGGGTTGCTGATCACACGCAAATGCACGGTGACCGAGCTGCCGTTGGCCGACCAGGTGAGCTCGGTGAGGTTGTCGCCGAGTTGTTTGCGTTTGGCGAGCTCGAACATCTTCGAGAGCGCATTGCGGCCAGGCTCGTCAACGATATCGACCACACGCTGGTCATTCGTGACGCCGCTGATGTGCGCACCCGGCGCCGCGCCGGCGTTGGGCCACACGAACTGCTCCCACGTGGCGGCTGTGTTGCGGTAGCGGAGCCGCTGGCCATCGATTTCGATCGTGTACTCGAGCAAGCCCGGCGCGCCTTGCGGCAGGATTTGGAAGACCGTTTGCGATGCCGCCACCGCGCCGCCGCCTGCGGCATTGCCGCCGCCCGATGACGACGGTGCAGCTCCGCCTTCCAACGGCGCCACCCAGGCCGCAAAGCCGTTGATGAATTCAGGCCGCAAGCTCACGCCGATTTCACCCCAGGTGCGCGGCACGATCGTGTCGCCACGCCGCACGACGAGCGGCCCGAGCGCATCGGTCGTGAACTTGGCGACCGCGCCTTCAGGCCCGAACACTTTGGCGATCTCGGCCGGCCCGGCTTCGATCTTGGAGACCACCTCGAACGGGTACTTGCCCGCGAGCATCTGCCTGAAGGGCTCTTGGACTTGCGCCGCCCACACGCGATTGACCTCCGTCTCGGCCGGGCCCACAACCACCGCGAACGCCTGAATCAGCGGCCGCACGAGCAGTGGCCGCAGCGTGGCGCGCGAGCTCTCCGTCATGTTGACCATCATTTGCTCGTCGACGAACTTCAGCGCATCGGCCAGCTCCGAACCCGACGATGACAAGGTGGCCGCCATCAACTGGCGCGCGCCCGGGCCGGGGTCGCCCTGGTTCTTGATTTGGTTGAACTTGGTGCGCAGCTTGGAGAGTTGGTCGAGGTAACTCGCCATCTGCGTGGGGCTGCTGTCGCGCGCCATCATCAGGCGCGTCAGCACGGCGAACTCGCGGCCGATCGGGCCCATCGGTACTTCGACTTGGCCGCCCGTGACATCCACATTCAAATCGACACCCGCACGCGATTGCCGCAGGACCGTCTGCTTGAACCAGTCAACAAAGCCGCGCTGCGCTTTGCCGAGCCGCTCATTGAGCAGCGAAGGGTTGTCCCAGGAAGTTTGGTCGAAGAGCGTCTGCATGACCTTTTTGATCGGCGACTGCGCTGGGTCGCCCAGGCGGTTCATGCGCGCCACAGCCGTCTCGAAGTTGCCGAACTCCGCCACCGAGATGCCTTGCATGAAGCGCTGCCATTCCTTCACATACTCGGCCTTGTACATGTCGGTCAGCGCTTTGCGGATCTGCTCCGGGCTGCCCTCGAGCGTGAGGTCGTCGCGAGCCGCCGTCTTCAACACCCAATCGGCGCTTTGCAACTCGCGGGTCGCGGCATCTTTGAATGCACCGTCCACATAGCTCAGCCAAGCTTCGCGTGTGAAGGTGCCGGCAATCGCGTAGCTGCCGGCGATCACGTCGCGATCGACGTCGCCAACGATGCGCGCCACCGTCATTTGCGGGAAGCGCGTTGACGCGCGCGCCTTCACCTCGGCATAGACGCGGTCACGCGCCGCCATGCCGCGAACCACGCGGCGAAGGTTCTCGCGCGTCTGATCAACGAGGCTCAGGTTGTCAGTGATCAGCGGGTAGGCCGGGTCTTGCAAGTTGCTCATCGTGAACGCGATCATGCGTTCGGCACTGCGAATCATTTGGTCGCGCGGCATCGCACCGCGGTTGGCCTCAAGCCAGCCACGCCAATAGCGGGTCAATTGGTCGGTCAAATGCCCCGGCTCGAGGTGGCTGCGGTCACCGAGCATCAGGTAGGTTTTGAGGGCGTTGTAGGCATCCTCGACGTTGGTCGGCGATGCCTCGATGAAGAGCCCCGCCGCCTGCTGGCGTGGCGCGGGAGCGGCGCCAGAGGCGGCAGGGCCAGCTGCGAGGGGCGTGGCGGCAGAGTCGGGCGCGCGCGTCATGGGCTGCAGCTCTGACGCGCTCTGGTTCACTTCGCCCAGAAAGCCTTCGATCGCCTGCGCAACCGGCTGCAACATGATCTGCCGCACGCCGGAAAAGTATTCCTGGCGCAGCTTGCTCTCGATCACTTCGCCTTGATAGAGGCCGAGCGAGATCGCCACCGGCCGGCTGGTGCGGTAACCGTCAAGCTGCTCGATGCGGTCTTGCAGCACCTCAAGGGCTTTGAGGCGCGAGGCGAGATCGGTGCGATCACGCTGAATGCGGATCACGCTGTCGAGGTCGGCCTGCACGTTGGCGACCAGTTGGCGGTTGCCGAGGTAGGCCCAGGTCCAGCCGCCGAGCGCGAGCGCGAGTGCTGCAACAGCCGTGCCGAAGGCCCAGGTCCGGGCGCGCAGCTTTGCGCTGCTCATGTACTGCTTGACGAGGTTGCGGTCAGCGAAGATGACCTTGGAGAACAACTCCTTCAGGAAGAAACCGTTCTCTGCCGAGACCATGGCCACCGTGTGCTCGGGGCGGTCGTTCAGCGCAAATTGCCGCGCCACATGCTCGCTCGCACGGCTGCTGGCCGTGCCTTCTTGCAGCGCGCTCGTGAAGTAGAAGCCGCGGAACACGGGCGGGAATTGGTAGGGGTTGTCTTGGAACAAGGTTGCAACGAAGGCGCGCAGTGGCGACTTCAACGCCGCAAATTCGAGCGGGAACGTGAGCACGCCGGGCGGCAGCGATCCGCCGCGGTTGAGCGACATGCGCGCAACCGACATCTCTTTGAGCCCATCGAAGAGCTCATCGAAGTGGCGATCGAATTCGCCGACCGCGTCGACCTTGGCGGCGGGGTCGTAGCGCAGCGTGGCGCCCCAGACCTTTTCGCGCTCGGTGCGGTCGCGGTCTTCGAAAAACTCGGTGAAGCCGGCGATCAGGTCGGCCTTGGTGAACACGAGGTACACGGGGGCGAAAACCTCGAGCGTCTCGGTCAGGTCTTGCACACGCTCGCGGAGGTTCTTGGCGAGTTGAATCGCCGCGTCCGGCTTGGCTTGCGCCAGCTCGGCGAGGCTGGCCGCGATCAAGATGCCGTTGATCGGCGCACGAGGGCGCTGCTTCTTCAGCTGGCCAAGAAAGCCGAGCCATTCCGCGCGCTCTTCCTCGTGTACTGCGTAGCGGCCGGCGGTGTCGAGCAAGATGCCTTCGGTCGTGAAGAACCAGTCGCAATTGCGCGTGCCGCCGATGCCTTGAATGATGCTGCCGGCCTTGTCGGCAAACGGGAACTTCAAGCCTGACTTGACCACCGCGGTGCTCTTGCCCGCGGCAGGGTTGCCAATCACCATGTACCAAGGCAGCTCGTAGAGCGCAGCGCTGCCGGTCTTTTGGCCGAGGCGCGAAGAGCGAATGGTTTTGACGGCCTCGCGCATGCGCGCACTCACCGCATCGACATTCGCGCGGTCTTTGGCTGGCGCGGCACGGCGCGCTTGCTCGCCGAGATCATCGAGCGTTTTTTCGATGCGCTGGCTCGCGCGAATGGCCAGCAGCTTGCGCACTCCCCACACCAAAAGCCAGATGACGAGGAAGCCCGCCAGCATGAGGCCCGCGTAGAAAAGCGCGATCTGCAGCTCGCTGGCGCCAAGGAACAAGAACGCGGCAAGCGCGGCGAAACCGATGACGCTCAGCACGCGCACATCAGTCAGGAAAGTCCAGATTCGGTTCATTCAGTTCGTTCGTTGCTGCACGCCACGCAGCGCGGCCCGCATTTTGATGGCTGCGCCGTCGCAGCCTGACGACGCTCGGTCACGCGGCCCCCGCTTTCGTGGCAGCGTTCTCGGGCATCGGCGGCGGTGCGGGCAGCACCACCATTGCCAGGCGAAGGAACTCGTCGCCCAAAGTCAATGCGAGCTGTGGCTTCTGAGCGGCAGTTGCACGTTCGGCGGCGCAGGCCAACACCAACAGCGGGCTGACGACTCCGACCGCGCCGGTCACGGTGGCCATCAAGCGGATGTCTTCGGTGCTGTCGAGCTCGGGCAGGTGCTCGACCGACGCGCCATAAAACTCCGCGGTGCGCGGCGTGTGTTGATCTGCATCACAAACCAATCCGGCCAGCCCTTCGGCTGTGATTCGAGCCGTCGCAAGCGCATGCATGATGGCCTCGCCGACGAGCGTGCCATTGATCCTCCCGCCCGCATCGACCGACTTGTCGCGCCGCAGCAGCGCAGGGCGGTGCAAATGCGGCAAGGGGCCGTCGGCATCGGGCGAAGCGGGCCAATCGGCTCCGGCCACCAAGAGCGCGGCTGCGGCCTCGCCGGGCACGCGGGCCTTGGGTCGCTTCGGCCCGAAGAGCGTGCCGGCACGCTCCATGGCCTCAACCGCGTTGGCGCCAATCGCACTGTGCGCCGCCGCAACGATCAGCGGGTCGTCTCGGCCTTCACGCGCCAGCGTTTGCAAGAGCCGATCGGCATGGATCAGCAAATCTTCCCCTGTGCCCGCGTGCGCGGTGATGGCGAAGCGGGCCGCAGTAATCACATCGCCACCGCACTCGGCGAGCCAGTCGGCCACGAACGCTCGGCCGAGCTCTTGTTCGAAGCCGCTCCAATCAACGGGCCAGCCGAGCATTACGCGCACCCGACGTTCGCGAGCGCGCTCAGCATCGGCATCGGTCGCGGCAATTGAGGCACCTGTGGCGCTCGATGAGCCTGGATCGGTCGCAAATTGGGCCGGCCACGCCAGCAGCGATTCAACTGCCGCCGAGACCGGGCTCGCCAATGCCGCCAGCGCACGAATGATGTGCTCGCCGGGGACGAGCTCGGCCCACTCGGCGCGCTTGGCCTGCGTGGCCGCGAGCAGCGATGGCAGCTGTGCCTCGACGGCCGCCAAGTCGAGATCCGCGATGCGCGCCGTGATGATCGGCAGGCCTTCTTCGTCGCGCAAGATCGCGTCAAGCGCCGGGCGGGGCTCGCCGTCTTTGGCCGCAGATTGCAGGTCACTTGCCGAGGCGCCTGCGGCACAAACGATGTGCGCCGCGAGCAATTGCACGGTGGCATGGCGGGCGGCATCTTCGGCATTGGCAGCCGCAGACGAGGGCGCGTCGGCGCTCGCTTTTGCCGCGTCGGCTGCGTTGGCCTGCACCGCCTTCTCCGACACGCCGGCCCACGCCCAGCGCAGCATCAGCGCGAAGATGAACAGCGTCAGCGGCAACAGGCCGAGGTACATGACGATGTCTCGGGTGCTGATGTCGCGGGTGGTGGCTTGCCAACGCCACAGCACGGCGATCCATACGCCGCACGCAATCAGCGCGAACAGGGCCGCGCCCTTGAAGAAGCGGCTCATGCGCAGGCCACAGCCATGCTGCGAGCTGGCCGATGCGGGCAGCGAACGATCACAGCGTGCAAACGGCGCGGGTCAATCGGTGGTGAGCGATTGCGATGCGATCAGCGTCGCGCCGCAAGCCGTCTTGTCGCCATGGCGCGCCGCGGGCTTGCCATCGATGATGCAAGTGGGGTCGCCGGAGACGATCACGGTCGTGCCGCCGTGCCCATCTCGCGGGCAGGTGACTTTGTCGCCAACGCGCGCAATTTGTTTGCCGCCAGCGTCGGTGGACGAGGCGCCTTCGACGACCACGCCGCCGTGGTCAGTCTTGTCGCCAATGAGAATGAATGCCTTGCCCATCGCAAATTTCCTGCAGCCCGCGTTCGAAAGAAAGGAAAGAAGTGCCGGACCCGCAGCGAGACGAGCGCCCTACGCGCCGGAGCGGCGTTGTAGCACACCGTCGCGGCGCAGCTCGACGTGGCCAAAGTCCTTGATGCTCGTCCAGCCGCCACCCCAGGTGAGGCCCACCGAACGCGCCACTTCGCCGTAAGCGGCATAGCCGCCCGCAGCCCACGGGTCTTGCTCGGAGATGACGATGCGGCCATCGCGCATGAACGCGCAATCGGCTGCGAGGCCGAATTGATGGAAGCTCTCAAACGCGCCGGCGCGTGTGACTTGCGGCCCGAGCGAAGCCAGTTGCGATTGCCGCTCGGGGCTGCGGTAGCCTTCGAGCAACACCATCTCGTAGCCGCGCTGCTCGCGCATGAGCTTGAAGACCACGAGCAGGCGCTGGCGGAAGTCAGCTTCGAGAAGCTCCCATTGGCGGCTGGCGCCTCGCGTCAAAGGCCGGGCCTGCTCGACCTCAAGCGTCATGAAGAGGCCGGGCGGCACCGGCGGAGGCGGCACCAGCTGCTCGCCTTGAAGCAAGCCGGCGACCTTCTCATTCATCTCGTGGCTGACGCGGTGATCAAACCCATCGAGCCGCAAAAACCCGCGCAGCGCAAGCGGCACGAGCGGCGCCGCGGGCAGAACCACCGCCGCGCCGATCAACCAGCGGCGATGCGTTGACACGAACGATGCGCCGGCCGAAGACACCTCGCCCACCGCTTTGGTCACCTGCCCGGCACTGCGCTGGCCGTGGTCGGCGGCACGGCGCCGCACCGCCGCGCCACTTGACAGCAAGCGCTGCGTCCAGCCGAGTGCATGCGCGCGAACCTGCGGCAGCAAGAGCAGCGCGAGTGCTGCAGTGACCACGGCGAAATAGAGAATGACTGCGAGAACCATCGGCAGGTTGTCTGGTTGAGTGTTGCTTTGATCGGGCTGAGCGAGACGACCGGCAGCGCGAAGATTGGCGAGGCGTGCAAGAGGGCCGCATCGCTGCGGCCCGGGATTCTGCTTGCCCGATTGCCGCGGAGCACGGAGCCTAAAATCTCGAAGCTCTTGCGGAGGCAGGCGCCGTGGCTGGAAGACGAGACATCGCGTCAACATTGCACGAGATGCGCTCGTTTCTTCGCACCCGAATTCAATCGATATCACCAACCGGCTCCCCCCGATGGCAAAGCCAGCTTCCGGCAAACCCAGCTTGATCGACACGACGCACCCGGCCACTGGCCCGAACGGTGCGCGAAACACGTCGATCCGCATGCTCGACGCGCTCGACGCCCCATCGAGACCCGCCGGCAGCAGCGCCCCGCGCCGCGGCTTCGTTTGGGGTTTGGCCAGCGTGCTGTTGCTCGCAGCCGGCGGCGCAAGCTGGTCATGGTGGAGCCAGCGCTCACAGACCGCCGACCCGGTCGATCACTACGCGCACGCTGCCAAGCCGACTTCGCCCTTGGCGGCCAGCGCGCCACCTGCGCCTGCTTTGTCGCCAGCTTTGCCGCTCACCTCGGCAGCTTCGGCGGTCGACATTGCGGCAGCGCCGTCGCTGGCGGCAACGATCGTTGCCACGTCAGCAGCCGAGGCGCCAGTGATGGCAGCGGCAAGTGCGACCGCCGCGCCGGCATCCCAGGCCGCCCGCTGGGCCAAGGCCACGGTGAGCCCGGCTGCCACCGCGGCTGCGAAGGCAGATGTCAAAGCGAATGCCAAAGCGAATGCCAAAGCGAATGCCACAGCGAAGGCCAAGGCGTCGACACCACCGCACGAGACCCGGGTTGCCGCGCAGCCGAGCGCTGATCGCAAGAGCGCTGCGCGCACGCCCGCGCCTGCAGGCCGAACAGGCAATGCCGCGCCGAGCAGCGACCCCGATGTCGCGCTGCTCAGCGCCATGCTGGCCACGATGTCACGCGACTCGCGCACCGCTGGCGATGGTTCTGCGAGCGCGCAGACGCAGCTGAACATCACGCAACTCGTGCAGCGCTGTGAGCAACGCGGCCTCAAAGACGCGGTCGACACCTTCGAGTGCAAGCGCCGAATCTGCGATGGCTACTGGGGCAAGGCCGACGCCTGCCCGAAGTCGCAAGCGCCGAAGAAAGATTGACGGCCCGAGCACCGTGCTGGGCTCGCCCCGGCCCGCGTGCGATGCACTTCAAGCACCCGGCAGCACCTGCTTGATGACCTTGACCAAGTCGGCGCCGCCCACCGGCTTGACCAACCAGCCGGTGGCACCCAACTTCTTGGCTTCATCACGTTTGCCCTGCTGGCTTTCGGTGGTCAGCGCCAAGATGGGCGTGAAGCGCAGCAGCTTGCGCGTGTTGGCGATCAGTTGCAGGCCGTCCATGCGCGGCATGTTGATGTCGGTGATCATCAGGTCGGGCTTCAAGCCGCCCTTGAGCTTGTCGAGCGCGAACTGACCATCGGCTGCAGTTTCCACCTTGAAGCCGGCGATCTCGAGCGATGTTTTCAAGCTCATCACCATCGTTGATGAGTCATCGACCACCAGTATCGTTTTCATGTTGTTTCCCTTGGGTTGAAAGACTGGCTGATCCAGGATCGGCCAGCGGCAAAAAGATACTGAAGGTGCTGCCGTGCCCCAGTTCGCTGGCAGCATGGACGACACCGCCGTGGCTGTTGACGATGCCGTGCACCGCCGCCAGCCCGAGCCCCGTGCCCTGCCCGAGTGGCTTGGTGGTGAAGAAGGGTTCAAACAATTTGCGCAGCACATCGGGCGAGATGCCGCTGCCGTTGTCGCTCACGCGGATGCACAAATGCCTTGCGCCAGCCGGCCCGCCCGCCTCTTCGGGGTCAGCACGATCGACGATCACGGTCACCTCGCCATCACCTTGGCTCACTGCATCTGCCGCGTTGCGCACCAGGTTCAGCATCACCTGGTCCATCTGAACCAGGTCGATGTGCAGCCAGCCGTCTTGCTGGAGGCTGAATGACACCGAGGCCCGGCCGAGCGCTGCGGCATGCAACAAGGGCCGCGCGCGGGCAAGCCATGCGCTCGCTTGCATGTGCTCCTTTGCAGCCGGCGTTCGCCGCGAAAAATCAAGCAGCTGGCGCACGAGCGCTGCGGCTTTTTCGCCGGCCTGTTCGATGCGGTTCAGGTTGCGCGCAAGCCGCGTGTCCGCTTGCGCATCCAGGGCACACAGCTCGGCCAGGCCGATGATCGAGCCGAGCAGGTTGTTGAAATCATGCGCAATGCCGCCGGCCAGCGCTGCCACGGCACGCAGCTTGTCGTTCTCGCGCAGGCCTTCTTCGACCTGCTGCGCGCGCGTCACATCCCGGCCGATGCAAACGTGGCCGATCAGCCCGCCATGCCGGCTGCGAATGGGCGAGGCCGACCATTCCGCCATGAATTCGCTGCCGTCGCGCCTGGGCTGCGCGCAGCAGCGCGGGCTGCCCACGGCCGACTTCGGCTCGAGCGTCCAGACCTTGGTCGATGACATCGCTGCTTCGAGTGGCGACCAGCCCGTCGCGCGCGTGAAGGCGGGGTTGACCTCGTCAATCAAGCCCTCGCCATCGAGCACGACGATGAGTTGCTCGGTCTGTTCGAACATCGCTGCCAGCGTTTCGTGTTCGCGCTGCCAGCGGCGTTCGTGGTGGCCGAGTTGCGCCAATTCGTGCGGCAGCATCAGGGCCAGCAGCAGCGGCGTGCTCTCGCCTCGGGCCAGGCTTTCTCGCGCGGCGTGCGTGGGCTGATCGGCTGGCGTCGCCCGCCATGCATCGGCCAGTTGCGCTTGGGTGCTCTGGTGCAAAGCCACCATCTGATCGAGCGCCGGGCCGTCTGGCAGAGCTTGTTTTCCGAGCTCGCCAGCGTCGAGCAGCGCTTGCTCGCGCGCCAGTTCGTCAGTGGCCAGCGCGAAGCGCTCGAACAAGGCGCGGTAAGCCGACTGCAATGGCGCGATGCGGTCCATCAGCAGCCTCCACACTCAGCACGATCGGCAAGATCGGCCTGCGCCGGCCAGTGGCATGCGAGCACGCCAATGTCATCGGCACCTTGCCGCCAGCGCCGCGCCAAATGGGCGCAGAGCAAGCCGGGATCGCGCTGCCATTCGGGCAGCGGCGCGGGCAGCTCCAGCCGTTCATCGAGGCCGTCGCTGAACATCAGTACCCAGTCGCCGGGCAGCAGATCGAGCGTTTGAACGGCCACCGGCCGGGCCACGCCGCCGCCGACCACGCCGTATTGAGATGCCAGCCGCTGCAGCGCAGCCCCACGCCAGCGCAAAGCCCGCGTGTTGCCCACGCCGGCAAACGCGAGGCGGCCGCCCTGCGGCGTGGCCTCAACGCGCATCAAGCCGATGGCGGCACCGCGGGTGTGGCGCAACGCCTCGTCGAGCGTGAGCATGAGTTCTGGCAGCGGCATGGTCGGGTGCGCAGCCACTGTGGCCACCGCTGCCTGCGCGGCCTGCGCGGCATGTGGCCCGTGGCCGAGGCCATCGGCCAGCAGCAGCAGCGCATCGACCGGCGCGCCGTCGAGCGCGAAGGCCATGGCAGCGTCGCCGCAGGGCTCTTCGGCATGCAGCGGCAAGCAAAGGGTGGCGACGTGAGCCGGGCCAATCACGGTGAAATCAGCCATGCGGCCACCACTTGCGCGCGAGCACGCGGGTGCCGCAGCCGGGCACTGAATCGAGCTCGAATTCATCCATCAAGCGGCGCACCCCGGGCAAGCCGCAACCCAGGCCGCCGCCGGTGCTGTAGCCCTCGGTCAGCGCGAGGGCCAAGTCGGCGATGCCGGGGCCTTCGTCATGCGCGAGCAGCTCCACACCCGTGCCGCGTGGCGACTGCAGCGCGCGAAGGCCGATGTGCCCACCGCGGTTGCTGTGCATCCACAGGTTGTTGGCAAGTTCCGATGCCGCGGTGGCCACATGCGCAGCAACAACGAGCGTGGCACCCATGTCGGCGCAAAAGCGCAGTGTGAGCGTGACAACGGCAGCCACATCGAGCTCGGTGGCGACCTCCATCACCATCGCCGGCTTGCGCAGCGCAACGCCTTCGCGCAGCGCACTGCGGTGTTCAGGTTCATGGCAGCGCATCATCATGGCCGCTTCACGCGCACGATCTGCACCGTCACCACCGTGCCGGCGGGTGAGGAGCGAATGTCGAACACCTCGACCAAGCGGCGTGTGCCGGGCAGGCCCGCGCCGAGGCTGCCGCCAGTGGAATAGCCGTCTTGCAGTGCCAGCGACACATCCACGATGCCAGGCCCGCTGTCGCTCACCTGTGCCTGCAGGCGATGCTGCCGGGCATCGCTCAGATCGGTCAATTCGCACCGGCCGTTTTGGGCATAGCGCACCGCGTTGCGAGCGAGTTCGGAGACGGCGGTGGCAAAGCGGGTCTGGTCCATCACGCCAAGCCCTGCGCTGCGGACGAGGTCGCGCGCGGCCACGCGGGCGCGCAGCACGTCTTCGCTGATGCGCAGCTCATGCATCGCGGCCCCGGCGCAGTGGCGGCAGTTGATCAGCGGCGCGCATCAGTGCCTCCAGGCGAGCCAAGGCACGTTCGAGCGTGAAGGCGGTGGCCACATCGACAAGGTTGCGGCCCATCTCCACCAAGGTCAGTGCCACGGCGGGCTGCACGCCGCAGATGACGACCTCGGCGCCGAGCAAGCGCAGCATGCGCGCGCAGTCGTTGAGCACGCGGGCCATGAAGGAGTCGACGATGTCGAGCGCAGAGACGTCGATGACCACGCCGCGCGCCTGCATCGCAGCCACGCGCTCGCCCAGATCGGCCTGGAAAGCCAGCACGTCTTCATCGGTGATGTCGGCCGACAAGGCCACCACCAAGGTGCGCGCATTGAGCCGCAGAATCGGCACACGGCTATTCATCTAGGCCTCCGCCTTGCCGTTGCCGTTGCCGTTGCCGTTGCCGTTGCCGCTCACCTGCACGATGGCGCGCTGCGTGAGCGTCAGCGCCAGCGCGAGGCCGCTCTTGAGCGACGCCCGCGTCGGCACGCCGGACATGTCAATGCCAAGCTTGACCATGGTCTGCGCCGTGCTCGGGCCGATGCCGGTGAGGATCACGCGGGTGCCGAGCATCTCGGCGGCGGCCACGGTCTTCAAAATGTGCCGCGCGACGCTCGTGTCCATCACCGGCACGCCGGTCACGTCGATCAACGTGACCTCCGCTTCACTGCGGCTGATGGCTTCGAGCAGCCCCTCGGAGATTTGCTGCGCGCGCACCGAGTCAACGATGCCCACCAGCGGCAGCAGCAACATCGAATCCCAGAGCGCGATGACCGGCGTGGAGACTTCGCGCAGCGATTCACCCTGGCGCCGAATGACCTCTTCACGCGCCGCAACGAACGCGCCGAACAGCACGCCGATGCAGCGGTCGAGCAAAGCGTCAATCCGCGCCATCGCGTCGGCGCCTGCTTCAGGCCCGGCCTCCACGCCTTGCAGTGCGGCCACCAGCGCTTGCTTGCAGGTCTGCAAGTAGCGCAAGGATTCATCGGCCGTGAAGCCGCGTGCGGCGCGCATCGCGCTGGCTGTGCGCAGCGCCTGGGCCAGTGGATGTTGAGCCGCGAGTTCGCGCGCCTCAGCGCCTTCGCCGAGTACCTCCAGCAAGCTCTTCAGCAACTCGCGCATCTCGGCATGCAGCTCTGTCGCCGGGGTCAAGCCGCGCCCGTAGTTGCCGCCCAGCGCCATCAGCCGGGCGTGCCAATCGGTGAGGATGCCGGGCTGCAAACTCATCAACAGCGCACCCACATCTGAAGTAGTTTGCTCACTCATCGCACGGCTCCTTCCACCAAGACGGCATTGACTGCCGCTTGCAGCTTCGCCCGTGTGAACGGCTTGCTCAACTGCGCGCTCGCACCCGCAAGTGCCGCGCTTTGCAAGTTGAACTCGGGCGTGAGCACACGGCGCCCGCCCGAGATCGCCAGCACCGGCACCTCGGGCCGCCTGCGGCGCAGCTCGACGATGACGCGCGTGCCGTCGAGGCCCGGCATCAGGATGTCGGTGATCACGAGATCAAAGCCGCGCCCGTCACCGAAGCGCTGCAGCCCGGCATCGCCATGGGCCGCCTCGGTGACTTGGTGACCGTCGAGCTCGAGCATTTGGAGCACGGTGTCGCGCAGGAGTTCGTCGTCGTCGATGAGGAGGATTCGGGCCATGGCACGGGGTCTTTCAAAACAATTCGATGCGCGCCGCGGGCGCGCCAGGTGCGGCCTCGGCGGCTGCGTCGGGGTCACGGTGCGCGGCTTCGAGCGCGCGGTATTCCTCGGTCAGCGCGAGTGCGCGGGCATCGAGGTCACTGGTGTCGGTGCCGCGCGGGCTGCCGGCACGCAGCCGGGCGATGAGCGCAGCGGCCACATCGTGGCGCTGGCCAAGTGCGGGCTGCACGCGGTCAACGATTTGCTTGAACACGTCTTGGTATTGCGCGGTGTCGAGCAGCAGCGCAATGCCTTGATCGAGCTCGGTGTTGTGCTGCGTCACGGCGGTCATCAGCATGCCGTAGAACTGGCGCATGTCGACATAGCTTTCGTCGAGCTGGCGCGTCATGCTGCCCAGGCGTTCGGCCTCGGCCTCGTTGTGGCGAGTGCGGGCTTCGAACTCGCCGCTGTAGGTGACCTCCACCGTCTTCACCAGTTGCGTGATCTCGCCGTTGATCTGCGCCGCCGAGGCGTTGGACTGCGTGGCCAAGCGGCGCACCTCGCCGGCCAGCACCGCAAAGCCGCGGCCCGACTCGCCGGCCCGCGCAGCTTCAATGGCCGCATTGATCGCCAAGATCTCGGTCTGCCGCGCAATGCCGCGGATGGTGTCGGTCATAGCGGACAAGCCTTTGACGGCCGCGAGCAGCAGCTTCATCTGCTCGCGCTCTTGGGCGATCTGCTTCGGCAGCGTCTGCACGAAGCTCGCGAGCTCGCCGATGATGCGGCTGTTGAGCTCAATGCCACCTTGCATGGCCTCGCTCTGCTGCTGCGCCGAGTGCAGGTACTGGATCAACCGGGCCGACAGCGTGCGCAACCCACCCACCCGCTCGACCATGCCGAGCGAGGCCGTCTCGGAGAGCGTGAGCGCGCGGCCGAGTTGGCAGCCCACTTCATCATCCAGCGCGCGCAAGCCCGCAATGGCCGGGCACTCCGCCGGCTCGGGCAGCGCTCGGCGGCGGCGCATGGCCTGCACGCGGTCTCGCAGCCAGCGCATGGCGTTCACGATGCGCTCCCGGCCAACGCCGCAGCCAGCCACCGATCGGCCGGCACGGCCACCACGCGCGGCCGCAGCGCGAGCAGCACTTGCAAGGCCGCGGCATGCAGGTGCTCGCAGCGGCCCAAATGCACGGCAGGCGTGGCCTGCGCGCGCAGCCACTGCAGCAGGCCTTCGGCGTCTTCAACGGTCACCACGCCTTCGAGCGCAGCATGCTTTTTGAGGTAACGAATCGCCATCAGAGCAGCTCCTTCGGGTTCAAGACCATCAGCACACTGCCGTCGCCCATCAGCGCAGTTCCGGCAAAGCCGGTCAGCCCTGCGAGCACGCCTTCGAGCGGCTTGAGGATGATGTCGCTCGCGCCGTGGAAGTGATCGACCAGCAGACCCACGTTGCCCGAGGCCATGCGCACCACGAGCATTGCGTATTCACCGTCTTCATTGCGCTGCGCGGCAGCATCGAGCGCGAGCAGGTCATGGAGCGCACGCAGCGGCACGATTCGCCCGCGCAGCACGGTGGTCTGCGCTTGCTTGAAGTGGTGGATGTCGTCGCCATGCACACGCACGGTCTCGACGATCAAATCCATCGGCACGCCCAGGCGGCGCCCTGCAGCTTCGATCACCATCACGTTGGTGACCGCCATCGAGAGCGGCAGCGAAAGCGTGATCGTGGTGCCCTGCCCTGCACGGCTGTTCAAGGCCACCGCACCGTTGATGCGCTCCACCGCGGTTCGCACCACGTCCATCCCCACACCGCGGCCGGAGAGATCGGAGATGCTCTCGGCCGTCGAGAAGCCGGGCAGGAAGACGAGCTGCACCGCATCGTCGTCGCTGAGCGTGGCTGCGCGATCGGCCGGGATCAGCCCACGCTCGATGGCCTTTTGCCGCACGCGGTGGGCGTTGATGCCGGCGCCGTCATCGCTGATCTCGATCAGCACGCGGTCGCTCTCTTGGCGCGCTTTGATGCGGATGGTGCCGGCCGCGGGCTTGCCAGCGGCGCGGCGCACCTCGGGCGTCTCGATGCCGTGGTCCAGGCTGTTGCGCAAGATGTGGATCAACGGGTCGGCCAGCGGCTCGATGACGTTTTTATCGGCCTCGGTGTCCTCGCCTTCGAGCACCAGGTTCACTTCCTTGCCGAGCTTCTTGGAGATGTCACGCACGAGGCGGCCAAAGCGCTGGAACACCGTGCCCACCGGCAGCATGCGCACTTGCATAACGGCGTCCTGCATGTCCTCGGCAATGCGGTTGATGACGGCGTATTGCGCCTTGATCTCGCGCGCCAGTTCACGTTGGCCATATTGGCTCTCGGCGCGTTGCGCCAGGTAGGGCAGGCTGTTCTTGGCAACAACCATCTCGCCCACCAAATCCATCATGCGGTCGATCTTTTCCTGGCTGACCTTGAGCACCTTGCGCTCGGCTGCTGGCTCTTCGGCCGGTGCCGCGCTGCGCGTGGCGCTGGCCAACACAGTGACCTGGCCCTGCGCCGGCGCGGGAGCAGCTGCAGCGCTGTACCGCACGGCCCAGGTGTGCAGCGCATGCGCATCGGCAGTGACTGGCATCGAGCGCAACGCAGCCTCGGCATCGGCATGGGGCCGCGCGCACAGCAACCCGCGAAGGCTGCGCGCGCAAGCCTGCACAACGCCCTTTGCCAAGCCCGGGCGGCAGAGCAGCGCCGTTTGATCGGCCCACATGGCCTCGGCGCGTTGCGCCAGGAATGCATGCACAGCCACAGGCGCAACCACGGGCGCAGCTACGGGCGCTTCTACAGGCACAACCACCGGCGCCTGCACCGGGCGGGCGGCCACGATCTCGACCTGCTCCGGCACACAGCGAAAGTGCTCGGCCAGCTCGGCTGTCGTGGCGCTGCTGAGTGCGGTGATGACGAGGTTGCAGCGGTAGCAATCCCAGGCGTCGAGCGCGTCACCCACGGGCCACGGCGCCTCTGCGGCGACCGCCACATGCAGCAAGCCGGGGGCGGTGTTGGCGAGCCGCCAGGGGTCTTCGCCTTTGAAGAAGCATTCGGGCTCGGGCGTGTAGCGCAGCGCGGTGATGGCGCCTTCCGGCAAGTCGAGCGAGCCGAGCGCGGACACCCAATCGGGCTGCGTGGCGGAAGCCGGTGCGGCGCCCGAGTCGTTGTTCGGTGGCGGCGGCGCGCCGCCCGTTGGCTCGCCGAGCAAGGCCCGAAGCGACGCCGCATGCGCGCGCGACTCCGGCCCTGCCGCATCGTCAATCTGCCCGCTGCGCTCGATCTGGTCGATCAGCTGGCCGGCGTAGTCCATCGCGTCGAGCAGCGCATCGGCAAGTGCTTGGCTGTAGTCGAGCGTGCGGTTGCGAACGCGGTCGAGCAGGTCTTCGCCGGCATGCACCACGGTCTCAAGCGCTTTGAACTCGAACAGCCCGCAGTTGCCCTTGAGCGTGTGGACCGAGCGGAACAAATCGTTCAGCAGTGCGGCGTTGGTGGGCTCGCGCTCCACTTCAAGCAGCTTGCCGCCAATGGATTCGAGGCACTCGCGCGCCTCCACCACAAATTGGTCGAGCAACTCGGTGGTGTTCATGCGTGTGCTCCGGCGAGTTGAGTGCAGGCTTTGTCGGCTGCGGCGCGATCGCCGAGCAGCAGCGCGGCACTCACCACCAAATCGTGCGGCCGCGATGGCTTGACGAGGTAGCAGTTGACGCCCGCCTCGAAGCCGGCAGTCGCGTCTTGCGCCTTCGCCTCAGTTGAGACCATCACCACCGGCGCCTGCATCTCGGCGGGCAAGCGGCGCAGCTCGCGCACGAAGGCGTAGCCATCCATGCGCGGCATGTTGATGTCGACCACGAAGAGATCGAACGGGCGGTCGGCAGCTTGCACGGCTTCAAGTGCCTCGACGCCGTTGCAAGCCTCGGCCGTTTGCCAGCCGGCATCGCCCAGGAGCTTGCGGTGGTACATGCGCACGGTGGCGGCGTCATCGATGACGAGGATGTTCTTCATGCGTCAGGGCCGAAAAGTTTTTTGAGCGTGTACGAGCAACGCAGCAAGGTGGGCATGGGCGAAAGACTCTCAGGCTCTCAGCCCGCGAGCGGCTTTTGGTGAACCATCGCATCGGGGAAGCGGCGCGGCGTGTAGAGCGAGGAGATGCGGCTCATCGATTCCGAATGCCCGAGGCAGATGAAGCCGCCGGGGCTGAGCGCGTCGTACATGGCCTCGGCCGCAATGCGGCGGCTCAGGTCATCGAAATAGATCAGCAGATTGCGGCAGAAGATGAGGTCGATGTCGCGAAAGCGGCGCGTGTCGGCCGCGTTGGTCAGGTTGACCAGGTTGAACTCGACGGCATTCACCAGATCGCGGCTGATGCGCCAATCACCGTCGCCCGCGGGAGTGAAGTAGCGGTCGAGGTAGGCACGCGGCAGCTGCGCCACGGAGCGCGGCGAGTAGACGCCGCGTTGCGCGGCGTCGAGCACATTGGTGTCGATGTCGCTCGACAAAATCTCGACCTCGTAGTCGTCAATCTTGGCCCAGCGCTCCAGCAGGTAGATCGCAATCGAGTAAGGCTCTTCGCCCGTGGACGACGGGATCGACCAGATGCGAATGCGGCCACCCCGGCGCTTGCGCGCGGCGATCTCGTCGAGCATGTGGTTGACCATGCAATCGAACTGGTAGGCCTCGCGGAAGAAGTAGGTCTCGTTGACCGTCATCGCGTTGACGAGCTGCTGCAACTCGGTGCCGCGCGTCTCAAAGCGCAGCGCGGTGAACCACGCGCGAAAGCTCTCGGAGTTGGTGGCCGCAATGCGCTCCAGCAAGCGCTTGTCGACGAAGTAGCGCTTGCCTTCGTCAAAGTGAATGCCGGTCTTGCGGTAGAAGAACTCGGCGAACTTTTGGAAGTCCGCGTCGGTGATGACCGGTGCGTCGAGGGCAGTTTTCATGCGGGCTCGATGCGCTGCAGCACCAGCTCTGCCGCGAAGGCAATGTAGGGCTCGTTGGCAAAGCGGCGCATCGTTTGGCGCAGCGGCTCCGCCAGCTCCGGGCCGCCCACTTCGGCAAGCACCTCTAGTGCGGCGCCAACCACGTTGGCCTCGGCCTCGCGCTGCAGCACTTGCGCCAGCCAATGCGGCACGCGCGGGTGCGGCAGGTGGCCGAGGAGGTTGACGCTGAAGATGCGCACATCGCTGTCCGCATCGGCCAGCAGCGCTTCGATGCGCGGGGCCACCGCGTCAGGCAGGCCGGCCAGCAGCTCGATGGCACCGTTGCGCAGCATTGCGTCTTCGCTGCGCAGGAGCGGCAACACGGCATCAACCACGCCCGCCCCGCCGATCTGCGCGAGGCTGCTGAAGATCACCGAGCGCACGCTCGCGTCGCCTTCGCCGAGCAGCCGCGCGGCCAGGCGGGCTGCTGCTTGCGGGTGCTGCGCCAGATCGCGGGCGGCCCAGCGGCGCACGCCGGCATCGGGATCGGTCAGCTGCGCGCACAGGCCATCGAGATCGCGCGGGTATTCGCGCGGCTCGACGCGGCGCAGCGCACTGCCGCCTTCATTGGCTTTCTTGAGGGCCATGGGTGAGCTCAGTTCAATTCAGTTCAGTGAAGCGGCGCGCGCAGCGGCCCCACCAGAGGCGCGTGGCGGGAGCCAAGCGCGAAGCTGCGCGGCAATGCCGGTGCAGGGCAGCACCAGGCTGGCGCCCTGGCGTTCGATCAGCTCGGCGGGCATGCCAAAGACGACCGCCGTATCGGCCGACTCGGCAATCGTGCGGCCACCCGTTTGCTTGAGCCGCGCCATCGCGGCGGCGCCGTCGTTGCCCATGCCGGTGAGCATCACGCCCACAAGGCGCTGCGGCGCGAGATGCTGCATGGCGGTGTCAACCATCACTTCAACCGATGGGTGCCAGAGCACGCCGGGCGTCTCGGGCTTGGGCACGGCGTAGAGGCGGCCGCTGCGGTCGCTGACCACCAAGTCGGTGCCACCGCGGCCGATGTAGACGTGGCCGGGCTGCAGGGCGAGCGCGGTGTTGACCTCCACCACCGTGAGCGCACAGAGGCTGTCCATGCGGCGGGCGAAGGTGTCGGTGAAGTTGGCGGGCATGTGCTGCGCAACGAGCACCGGCCACGGGAAGTCGGCCGGCAGCTTGGGCAGGATGTCTTCGAGCGTGCGTGGGCCGCCAGTTGACACGCCGATCAGCACGAGGCCGGGCACCTCGCCACCGGCTGGCGCTGTGGCGCGCGGTGCGGGCGTGGCAGAAGCAAATGCAGAGGCAGAGGCGGCGGCAGATGCAGAGGCGGCGGCACTTGGGCGACCCACAGGCGCGGCCGCGGCCACTGGCCGAGCAAGCGGCTTGACGATCGGCGTTGCCGCGCGCCTGGCGCTGCTGCCGCCGATGCGGGCACGCGCGGCCGAGCGCACCTTCTCCAGCAGCAGCGGCGCAATGTCATCCACCCGCAGCGAGATCGTGCCGCCAGGCTTGGGGATGAAGTCAACCGCGCCGAGCGCCAATGCCTCGAAGGTGGCCAACGCGCCCTTCTCGGTGAGCGAGGAGACCATGACCACCGGCGTTGGCCGCGCCGTCATGATCTGCGAGAGCGCAGTCAGGCCATCCATCTCGGGCATGTTGATGTCGAGCGTCACCACATCGGGTTGCCACTGCACCACCAGCTCAACGGCCTCGGCGCCGTTGCGCGCGCTGTTGACCTCGTAGCCGCCGTCACGCAGCACGCCCATCAAGAGCTTGCGCATGAGCGCGGAGTCATCGACAACGAGCACCTTCTTCATGATGCGTTCCTCGTGGGGTGACTCACTCAGGCGGCCTTGGCGAGTGGCATGGGTTCAGCCGCGGCGCTGTCAGCCGCGTTGCCGCCCATGCCGTGCACGGCCTGCAGCTCGCTGCCTTGCAGCAGGTGGCGCGGGTCGATCAGCATCACCAGCCGCTTGTCGCCTTGCAGATTGGCCACGCGGCTGATGAGGCGGCTTTGCTCTTCTGAGAGCGCCGGTGCCGGGGCGATGTGCGCGCGCGGAATGCGCAGCACCTCGGCCACCGAATCGACGATGAAACCCGTGCGCTGCCCGCCCAGCATGTAGACCATGATGCGCTGGCCTTCGCTGCGCGCGAGCGTGGGCAGGCCCAAGCGGCTGCGCTGATCGATCACCGGCAGCACGGTGCCGCGCAGGTTGATCACGCCTTCAACGAAGGGCGGCGTTTTGGGCACGCGGGTCAGCGCCTCGGGCACGCGCACGATCTCTTGCACGCTCATGATGGGCACGCCGAATTCCTCGGCACCCAAACGGAAGATCACGACTTGCGTGTCGTCGTCATCACTGCTGCCGTATTCATCGGTGTCGGTGTTGTTCATGCTTTGGCTCTCGGGTTTTGCAGCGGCTTGTTCGGCCGCGGCCATGGCTTGGTTCAGGTCGGGCACATGGAGCAACTTGTCTGTGGCGATGATCGAGACGAGCCGCTTGCCGCCTTCGAGCCGGCAGATCGACGCGAACTCCTGCAGCTGCGCATCGGCCGCCAAGATGCCGGGCATGGGCTCGGCCTGCTCGCGCGGCACGCTGAGCACTTCTTTGACCGAGTCGGTCACCAAACCCACATGGCGCCCACCGGCCAAGGCCGTGACCACGATGCGCTGCTGCTCGCTGTAAGGCACAAGCGGCAGGCCGAACAGCGCGCGCAAGCTGACCAATGGCAAGAGCCGCTGGCGCAGCGACATCAAGCCCAGCACATGCATCGGCGCATTCGGCAAGGCGCTGACATGCTCGGGGAGTTGCACGATCTCTTGCACCTCGGCGATGTCGAGCGCGTATTCCTGCCCGGCCACCGAGAACGACACGAGGCGAAGCTCATCGTTGCTGGCGCTGTCTTCATCGGCCGCTGCGGCGTTGGCGGCCATGCCGCTGCTCGACAGCGCGCCCATGCCGGCGCCCATGCCTGCTCCGCCCATGCCTGCGCTGCCAACGGCGATGAACTGGCCTTGAATCAACTGCGCAAAGTCCACGATCAACAGCATCTCGGTGCTGCCGTCAGCACGCGCACGCTTGATCACACCGGTCAGGAAGCCCGCATCGACCACGCTGTGAATGCCCGAAGCCGCCTCGATCTCAGCAGGCTCCACGCTGATCACGCTGGCCACTTTGTCCACCACAAAGCCGAGCGGCTGGCCGATGTGAATGACGAGGGCGCGGGTGGCGTCGTCGTGCTCACGCTCGCCGCAGCCGAACAGGCGGCGCAGGTTGATGATGGGCAGCACCCGGCCGCGCAGATTGGCCAGCCCCAGCAGCGAAGGCGGCGCCAGCGGCAGCTGCGCCACCGCGGGCACGCGGATGATTTCTTGCACCGGCGCCATCGGCACGGCAAACATCTCGCCGGCCACGCTGAAGGTGACGAACTGGTTGTCGTTTCGGTCTTCTTGCTCGTCGGCAGCTTCTGCGCCGGCATTCGGGGATGTGCTCACAAGGGAACCTCCATGCTTCGCATTGCGGTGTATTCGCATTTCGGGCGGCCGGGCATGCTCATCGCACCCCTCCTTCTTGAAACGGATTGGGGTGGTGTGGCTCAGGCGCTTTGCAGTTCGTCGGCGAGCGAGGCGATTTCCTCGATCGCAGCCGAGAGTTCTTCCGCCCCCTGGCTTTGCTGCTTGGCAGCAGCCGACGCCTGCTCGGCCGACTTCTCGGCCTGCGCCGCCGCAGACGACACCTGCTCGACCGCCACCTTCACCTGGCTCATCGCCGCCACGATCTCTTGTGCCGAAGCCACGGCTTCTCTGTTGCCCTGCTCGATCTGCGCCACATCGCCCTCGATGCGCACGAGGTTCGCGGTGATCGCCTTCGTCTTCTCGACCTCTGACACCGCGGAGGCGGCAATGGCGTGCAGATCGCGGCCCACGAGACCGATCTGATCCTGGATGGCTTTGACCAAGTCTTTGATGCGGTCGGCGTTCTCGGCCGAGTCGTGCGCGAGATTGCGGATGTCTGTGGCCACGACGACGAAGCCCTTGCCGAAGTCACCGGCGCGCGCCGCCTCAATGCTTCCGTTGACGGCCAGCATGTTGGTCTGGATCGAGACCTGCGTGATCGCGTCAACGATCTTGTCGATCTTGCGCGAGACCAGCTCCAGGTCTTTGACCTGCTTGATGCTGTCTTGCGTGGAATCAACGCTCGCGTTGATGCCGTTGATCAGGTTGTCGATGTTTTTCTTGTTGTCGACCATCAGGCTGCGAATCGCCTTGGCGCGCTCGCTGCCTTGCGTGGCGCGGCCTTCGGCCACTTGGGCGCCCTTCTCGATTTGCGTGATCGCTGCGGCCGATTGGGCCGTGGCTGCAGCCTGGCTCTGCGCGCCCTTTCGAATCTGGTCGAGCGCCACCATGATCTGGCTGGCCGAGCGGTTGATCTCCTGGACTGCGGACGAAAGCTCTTCGGCCGAAGAGGCCACCTCTTCGGCGCTCTTGGCGATGTCGGTGCTGTTCTTCAATTCGTCGGCAATCTCCGAGAGGCCGGACGACGTTTGCTCGCATTGCTGCAAGGCCGTGGTTTGCTCGGTGACGGTCTTGTTGGCTTCTTCGCAAGCCGATGACTGCTCGGTGGAGGCCGCCGCAATCTGCTCGGCGCCTTTGAGTGCTTGCTGCGCGGCCACGTTGCTCTGGGCCGCTGCGGCTGAAATGTCGCTCGCGCCGCTGGCAATGCCAGCTGCATCCACGCCGATTTGATCGAGCTGCTGCAAGATGATTGCGCTCTTCTCGACCTCGCTCTGCACCGCCTCGGCCGCGCCGTTGATGCCCTGCGCGATGGTCTTGACCTCGGCCTGAATCTGGCCGATCAACTCTTGAATTTGCTTGGCGCTCTTCTCGCTCGTCTCGGCCAAGGTGCGCACTTCATCGGCCACGACAGCGAAGCCTTTGCCATGCTTGCCGGCGCGAGCGGCTTCGATGGCGGCGTTGAGCGCGAGCAGGTTGGTTTGGTCGGCAATGCGGGCCACGGCCTTGACGATGTCACCGATGCTCGCCGCTTGGCGCTCGAGCTCGGCCACCATCTTCACGCTCTCGGCTTGGCGCTGCGCGGCGGTGGTCACGTTGCTGACCGTTGTTTGAACTTCGGTGTTGACGTGGGCCGCGAGGCTTTGCATGCCTTCGGCGGTGGTCTTGGCCTGCGTCACCGCGGCGAGCTGGCGGGCGATGGCGCCTGAGACCTGCGTGAGCGCTGCGAGAGATTCTTGTGCGGCACCTGCCGCCTCTTCAGCGCCTGTTGCGATCTGGGTCGCGGCGCGCTTGAGTTCTTCGGCAGCGGACGCGGCTTCATTGATGCCCGATGACAGCTCGCTCGCCGCGCTGGCCACGCGTTCGCTGGCTTGCTGCTGCTTGGCGAGCGTGCGCGCGCGCTTGCGGTTGGCATCCGCATCGCGGGTCATGTTGCGGCTCAGGCCCTTGGCCACGACGGCTGCTGGTGCGGCGTCACTGGCAGCGGCGCGGTTTTTGGTCACGAGGGACAGTGGTGATCTCCAAGGGCCGCATCAGCGGCTTGCGGTTGAAAGATGAACACAGCACTCGCTGCATTCACAGAGAAGGTTGTTGCGCGCCGAAGTCAAGCAGCCCGAGACGTGCTCAAGCAGTTTCGGCGCGCCGCCGCTTGGCTGTTGTCAGGAGTTGTCGATGGGTCGTGTACGGCGCTGCGTGCGATTTCGCGTCAGTGGCGTGCAAGCGGCAGCTGCAATTGACTGACTCTCGCGTGATCGGCTTTCTCTTGGCGCCCGTTGCGCGCCGGAATTCACAGCGTGCTGGCGCTTGTCGAAAAGGCCGCCCCACGCAAGGCGCAAGCGGAGTAACTTGCGCCCAGCTACAGGGCACACCCGTTCGAAAGGCGGGGTCGCAAAGCTTCCGGTCTAAAGCTTCAATGCCAAGACAGCGGGGTTGCCAACCGAGGCGCGGAATGCAGTTCCGCCGTGTCAGCACCCTTGCCCGCGCAAGGGCCGCTGGCCCTCTGTGAGCAACACGCCGTTCGCCGGAGGATTCGCACAGACGCCCTGTTCAGTGCATGCACCGCCGGAGACCGCGATGAACCGACCGAAGCCAAATGGCATTGACCCACCCCACTGCGCTGCGCCGTGTGATGGGTTGCCCGGCGCAGCCGCAGCCGCCGCCGTCACTTACGTCATCAACCCAAACGCCGTCACCGCCAACAGCAGGGCCCTGCCATGAACACCATCTCACCCGCCGCCAGCCTGAAGCCCGCCCCGCTGCCCACGCTGAGCGCGGCCAAGCCCTCCGCCACCGCCAAGGCTGGCAGCAGCAACGCGGGATCGCCGAGCAGCATCATCAGCCCGGGGCTGGCCGCGGCGATGGCCAGCAGCGCGAAGCCGAGTGCCGCAGGCGCTGACTCGCCACCCTCTGGCGGCAGCTTCGTGGCCAGCGGCGGCCGCGTGACGGTGGACATCTCAGCCTCCGACTCGGGTTATGAGAACCAGATCTTTTGGTCGAGCGACAACTTCGCCACCCGCCACCTGCTCGGCGTCGACAACCACAAAGCGACGGTCGACCTGGGCGAGTTCGACGCGGGCACCAAGATCGACTTCGGCATCGTCAACGGCGCCAACCAGTTCTTCCGCACGGGCGGCAGCACGGTCAACAGCGACGGTGTCGACCATGCGCGCAGCAGCGGCGGCAGCAGCAGCAGCAGCAGCAGCAGCGCCGGCAGTGGCAAGAGCATGCAGATCGGCTTCGAAGACCTCGATGGCGGCGGCGACATGGACTTCAACGACGCGGTCATTCAAGTTCGCTCTGCCGGCACGCCGGCGGCCTCGGCGCCACCGAACTCCGGCCGCGAGACCATCCAGTCCGTCAAGCCGCCAGCGGTGTCTGCAGCGCCGGTCGCCGGCGGTGGAGACGGGCGAACGCAGCCATCGCCATCGCCATCGCCATCGCCATCGCCAGTGGCATCCGCACCCGCACCCGCACCCGCATCCACACCCAAACCTGAAGGCAAAGACAGCGACAAGGGCAGCAAGCCCGCGCCCATCACCACAAGCCCACCAAAGGCGACCGTGCCGCCGCCCGTGGCCTCGTCGCCCAAGCCTGAACGCAAAGACGACGAGAAAGAGAGCAAGCCCGCGCCCGTGACCACGCCGCCGCCCAAGGCAACAGTGCCGCCGCCGGCTGCCTCGGCGCCCAAGAGCGAGGGCAAGGACGGCGACAAAGGCATCAAGCCCGCGCCCATCACCGCCGCGCCGCCGAAGGCACCCGCGCCAACACCAGTGGCCTCCGCACCGAAGGGCGAGAACCGCTCCGGCCTGGGCGACGGCACCAACCCGGGCCAGGGCGCAGGCAAGGCGCAGTCACCCAACACCGGCACCGAGAACCCCAATCAAGCTGGTGCGCCGAAGACCACAGCGGCCCCGCCGCCATCTGCCGCGAAGGCAGCGCCGCCACCTGCGGCCAACAAGCCGGCTCCAGCGCCGAGCCCGCCGACGCAGGCGAAGGTGGAGGTCAACAAACAACTGCTCGCGGCCAACTACGGCATCTTGGCGCAGGCACAAGCTCAGGCACAAGCACAAACACAAGCCCAGGCACAGGCCAAGGCCCAGACAGCCGCCAATGACAAAACGGCCGAGAAGACCAGGGCCGCCGCGAAGGTTGCGTAGTTGACCCAAGCGCATCAGCCGAGCGAATCAACCCACAGGAGCCCGCCCACGGGCGCACGCTGCATTTGACAGGCAAACCCCAGCGCCACCCGCGAAGCACGGCGATAGGATCGAAACCCGTGGGGCACGGGCTGTGCGCGCTGCCCTTCCTCCCTTCAGCCAGGCCGACTGCGCAGCGCAAATCAGCGCCCGCCGTTCGGTTCAGCAAAAGGCCTGCAGCATGCCCGCCCGGATCAGCGAGGAAATCACCTTCCGCAAGCTGGAGTTCTTGCTGGCCTATCTGCAAGCCGGCAACCTGACGCGTGCGGCCGAGCTGCTGGAGGTCAGCACGGTGAGCGTTCACCGCGCGCTGCACTCGCTCGAAGACGGCGCGCGCTGCCAGCTGTTTCGCCACGAAGGCCGCAACCTCGTGCCAACTGACGCAGCGCAGGTGCTGGCCGAAGTCGCCCGCGACGTGCTCAAACTGATGAGCGATGGCATTCGGGCCACGCGCGAAGCGGGTGGCTATTCATCAGACCGGATTCGCATCGGCTCGCTCTATTCGCTGACGATCGCCACAGTGCCGCGCGTCATCATCGACCTCAAGCTGCGCAAGCCCGAACTGCAAGCCGAGCTGGTGCTGGGCTCGAACGCCGACCTGTTGCAAAAGCTCAAGCAAGGTGAGATTGATGCCGCACTGGTGGCCGTGCCCGAGGCCGAGCCCGAGGTCGAATCGATCGTGCTGTTCGAGGACGACATCTTCTTCGCAGCACCAGTCGGCTCCAAATACGCAGCGATGGACGCCGTTGATCTGAGCGCCTGCGCCGATGAGCGCTTCGTCAGCCTGGGTGACGGCTTCGTCACGTACACCGGCTTCGTCGAGGCGTTTCGTGTGGCGCAGTTTTCGCCGAATGTGGTGATGAACGTGGGCGACATCTTCTCGCTGATGAACCTCGTGAGCGGCGGCGTGGGCTGCACGCTGCTGCCGGGGCGGGTGCGCGATGTCTTCCAAGACAAGGTGCAGCTGATCCCCGTCGAGCCGAAGTACCTGATGCGCCAGACCATCGGCCTGAGCTTCATGCGCACCCGTGAACGCGACCCCAACCTGCTGGCGCTCGCCTCGGTGTGCCGCCTCTCGCATCGGGCCGCAGCCACACGCTGAGCGCTGCGCTCTATGCGCAGCCGGCCATGTGCCGGGGTTAACCCTCGATCGTTGCAGCCTGCGTAAGCGTGCATGCGCGCGGTTGATTGATCCAGCGCGGGCTGCCGCATACCTTCAGCACTCCACGACAGGAGACTCACGATGATCATCTACGGAACCGCGTTGCTCGCGGCCTGCCACTTGCTGGGCATCTTCCTCGGCGATTTGCTCGGCCAAGCGCTCGGCGTCAAGACCAACGTGGGCGGCGTTGGCATCGCGATGCTGCTGTTGATCTTTGCCAGGCTCTACATGGCCAGCAAGAACATCTTGCCCAAGCTGACCGAGCTCGGCGTGGAGTACTGGGGCGCGATGTACATCCCTGTGGTGGTGGCGATGGCGGCACAACAAGACGTGGTCGCCGCGTTGCGCGGCGGGCCGGTGGCGCTGCTCTCCGCGCTCGGCTCAGTGGCCGTTTGTGCCTGCGTGATCGCAGCGATCAATCGCACAGAGCGCGCCCCGAATCCCACCCCCCATCGCGCCGCCGCCGAACCGGCGCGGCACGACAACCCCTTGCTGCTCGACACGGAGTGAACACCATGCTGGAAATACTTCAAAAAGCGGCCGCTCAGAACGGCCTCGTCACGGCATTTGCGGTGGTTGGCGTGGTGATGCTGCTGTCGATGCAGATCTCCAAGCGCCTGACGATGGGCCGTGTGCACGGCTCGGCGATTGCCATCGTCATCGGGCTGGCGCTGGCCTATTGGGGCGGCATTCAAAGCGGTGGCCACAAGGGCCTGGCCGACCTGTCGCTGTTCGGCGGCATTGGCCTGATGGGTGGTGCGATGCTGCGCGATTTCGCCATCGTCGCGACGGCGTTCGAAGTGCAGGCCACCGAGGCGCGCAAGGCCGGCATGGTGGGCGTTGTCGCGCTGCTGCTGGGCACTTTGCTGCCCTTCATCGTGGGCGCCTCGGTCGCGTGGAGCATGGGCTACTCAGACGCCGTCAGCATGACGACGATTGGCGCCGGCGCGGTCACCTACATCGTCGGCCCGGTCACGGGGGCGGCCATCGGTGCGAGCTCGGATGTGATGGCGCTGAGCATCGCCACAGGTTTGGTCAAGGCCATCATGGTGATGGTGGGCACGCCGATTGCCGCCAAGTTCCTCGGGCTCAAGACACCGCGGTCAGCGATGGTGTTTGGCGGCTTGGCTGGCACCGTGAGCGGCGTGTCGGCGGGTCTTGCAGCCACCGACCGAAAGCTCGTGCCTTATGGCGCGCTGGTCGCGACCTTCCACACCGGGCTGGGTTGCTTGCTCGGGCCCTCGGTGCTGTTCTTTGCGGTCAAGGCGTTGATGGGCTGAACAAAGTGCGGTGGCGAGATCAGCGCTCGGCCTCGGCTTCACGCGCCATCAACGCGACGATGGTGTCGATGCGCGTTTCAGCGGCTGCGATTGAAATGTCGAATGCGTGTGCGTGTGCGTGTGGGTTTGCGCTTGCCGTGCGCTCCGGCAAGGCCGCATTGGCGAGCTGGGTCAACACATGACCCGGCGGCATTTCGATCACCAAGCGCGCACCGCGCTCGCTGGCCAACAGCATGGTCTCGTGCCAGCGCACCGGCCGCGCCATGTTTTGCGCCAAGTCATCGGCGATGCGGCGCGCATCGCGCAGCTCGCGGGCGAGGCAGGCGCTGTAGATGCGCCTGCGTGGCGGCGAAACCTTCACCGCAGCCATGGTCTCGGCCAGCCGCGCTGCAGGCGCAGCCAGCAGCTCGCAGTGCGACGGCACGCTGATGGCGATGGGCTTGATGCTTGTTGCGCCGCGCGAGAGCGCGAGTTCGGCCAGTCTGGCCAGCGCGGGCTCGGCACCGGCCGCAACGAGTTGGGTGGGCGCATTGATGTTGGCCAAGTAGACCGGCGTTTGCGGCGTGTGCACCTTCGCGATCAAGCTTTGCAGCAGGTGCTGCTCCAAGCCGAGCACGGCCACCATGCCGAAGCCTGTGGGATAGGCCGCCTCCATGAGGCGCGCGCGCTGATTCACCAGCAGCACCGCATCGCGGTACGAGATCACCGATGCCGTGACCGCGGCCGCGTAAGCACCCACCGAGAAGCCGGCCACTGCATCGGGCGCGCTGGCGAGGTCGCTCACGTGCTGAGCCATCGCCACGCCGGCCACCAGCAGGCAGAGCTGTGTGGCCACGGTTGATTGAAGAGCGGCGGCGTTGTCGAGCGTGAGCACGTCGCGGTGCAAGGCTTCGCTGGCTTCGGCCAAGGCGCACTCAACGGCCGCGCTCTTCGGCAGATCGTGAAGCATGCCGGGCCGTTGCGCGCCTTGGCCGGGAAAGGTGAAGAGTGTGCTCACGCTGGGCTCTGGCCGGTTGATGGGTGCCAAGCGTCGTCGCACAGCACTGGGCCGTGGTCGGTCTTCAACAACACCGGGCCGCCGGTGCGCAGCCATTCGAGCAGGGCGAATGCACCGAGCGGCGTTTGCACTTGAACATCGATGCGCGTGGGGTGAGAGGCCTGCAGCGTGGGTGCGAGATGGCGCAACACCTGGGCATCGGCGGGCGATGGGGCGCGCAGCAAAAGATCGAGGTCGCTGCCGTCACGCAGCACGTCGATGCCGCTTGCGAGGCTGAAGCCGACGCTGCCGGTCACGCCCCAGGCGAGTGGCAGCTGATGCCATGCCGATGTGAGCGCTTCGAGGGTTTGCAGGCAAGCGCGGTCACACCGGCGCGTGGAGCCTTCGAGCCACCAGCGGCGTAACACGGCTTCTGGCGTGAGTGCATGCCGCACGTGCGCAGCAGGCACCCATGCGGCGCAGCGCTCATGGCGCGCCGTGCCGCGCAGGCCGATCGGCACTTGGCCTGCATCGGCCGCCCAATCGCGCCGCACGACGACTGGTGCCGCAGCCAGCCACGCCGAGGTGGCCCAGTTCGGCAGGGCATCGCCCTCGCCCTCGCCCTCGCCCTCGCCACCACGAACGCTCAGTGGCGCCGCATCGGCGAGCCACAGCAAGTCGTGCGCTTGATGCCTCACCCGCTCACCACAGTGCCGCCAAGCGCTCGCGCACGCGCGATGAAGCCTGGCGATTGGCACCGCCGAGCCGGCCGCGGAGATCGCGGTTCGGGTCGTCGAGGATGTCGCGCCACGCGGCCTCAAGTGCGCGCATCACGGCGGTCAAATCATGTTGATCGGGCGCATCGGCGTTGTGCACATCGAGCAGCTTCCAGAGCAGGCCAAGGCTGGCGAAGCTGGCGATGTCATAGGCCATTGGCGGCACGCTGGCGGCCAGGCGCTCAAGCTCATCCACGCTGCGCAGCGTGACGCGTGCGGCAGCGGCCTTGCCCATGGCGTGCACCATCACGCCGGCATCGTTCAACGCAATCAAGCGATTGGCCTGGTAGCCATGCGCGAGAAAGGCACCCGACATCGCCTTGCCAACCAGCAAGCCCACAACGGGATGCCCCGCCAGCCGCGCCGCCGCATACGCGCCCGCAGCACCGGCCAATGCCTCGTGGATGCCGAAGGCTTCTTCACGGCGGCCATAGGCTTGGCTGCTGACGTCCACCACGGCAACGATGGCGCGCTTGCGCGTGTTCCGCTCAGCGGCAATCACCTCGTGCACGGCCTGCGCCAAGGCCCAGCCTTCGATCAACCCCACCTCGCCCTGGCGCGCACGGGGATACGCGTTTGCCGGGTCAGGCAGCACAGCGATGTAGCGGCACGGCTCGCCCGCCAGCAAGCGATCGACCACGCGCACCGAGGCGGGATAGCCGGCCACGGGCGGCTCCGCATTCGTCAACGCGGCCAGCCAAATGCCACCGCGGCTCATGCCTGCGCTCCTGGCTCAAACACGCTGCACACCATCTCAGGCGTGGCCTGCACGGCCGGGTCGTAATGAGACAAGCGTTGGGTGTAGTACCGCCATGCATCACTTCGCTCGGCGGCTGGGCGGCCTTGCTCGAACAATGCGGCCACAGTGTTGCGCACGGCGCCCGCGTCATCTTCGACGAACGCATCTGCAAACCCCGTGCGGTGGCGCTGCTCGCCGCCGGTGAAGCTCCAGATGAACGGCCGATCGCGCGAGTCGTACTCCAGCACGCCAGCTTCTTGCTCGATCACCTGCGGCCCGTTGAGGCCAAGCCGCGCTTCCCGCGTGACGACGAGGTAGCTGCACAACCCCGCTGCGATCGACATGCCGCCAAAGCACCCCACCGTGCCGGCGATGACGCCGATGACGGGTTGATACCGCCGCAGATCGACGATGGCCCCATGGATCTCGGCAATGGCCGCCAAGCCGAGGTTGGCCTCTTGCAGCCGCACGCCGCCCGTCTCGAACAAGATCACCGCGCGCGTTGGCGTGCCGCGGCGGTTGTCGACCGCGGCGAGCTCCAGTGCGCCGGCGATCTTGGCCCCGCCCACCTCCCCCAAGCTGCCACCTTGAAACGCGCCTTCGATGGCCAGCACCACGGCCGGCTGGCCGGCCATGAGGCCCTTGGCGACGACGACACCATCGTCCGATTGCGTGACCACCCCTTGGCGGGCGAGCCACGGCGAAGTGAGCCGCTCGAACGGATCGATGAGTTCGCGCAGGCTGCCTTCATCGAGCAAGGCACGGGCGCGGCTGCGCGCATCAAGCTCAATGAAACTTCGGCGCGACAGCAGCTGGCAGGCGGCGCTCATGACCCCGCTCCCGATGCCACCACGGCGGCTGCATCCGCCGCGCCGCCAACGGCCGCACCCGATGCGCCGCCAGCGGCCGCACCCGATGCCCCGCCAGCGGCCACATAAGCCTGCGCGATGCGCATGCCCACCACGCCCGGCGTGGCGCCAAAGTCGTTGATCTCCAGCATCGCCGCCGGGCCATGGCTGCCGATCAGCCCGCCTTGGAAGACGCGGTCGAGCTGGGCTTGCCAGAGGCGGCCATACCCGTTCACCGAGGTCGTGACGCGAACGGTGGTGCCGCCCGCCGGCCCTGGCTCCAGCAAAACCTCCAGGTCGCCCGAACCGACGACACCGACCACCGCGCGCCCGGCTGCAGGCGCCCCTGCGCCGTAGTGATATTCAAACGTCTCCATGAGGCCTCCGAGAGAGTTGAGGCTGGCGCCGCGCTCGGTACAAGCCGGCCAGCCGATCAAGGAACAAGGTCGCGGCCAGCAGATCGGCTGCGCCACCCGGTGACGCGTTGCAGGCGATGGCATCGGCGTTGAGCTGGCGCAAGGCGCGCCGCCCGGGCAGGGTTGCAGCGCCTCCGGCCGCGAGCACGGCAGCGGCGGCGCGCTGAAGTTGGTGCAAGGTGGCGGGCCCGCCGCGAGACAGCACGCAGGTGTCGTCAAGCCGGCTGATGATGGCGAGCAGCGCATTGAGCCGCGCGGCGGTTTCACCGTCGCCCCTTGCACGGCTTTGTTGCAGCTGCGGCAGGCCAAGCTCGATCACGTGCGGAAAGCCTGCCTGCGCCTGGCCGCGCGCACCCGCCACGTTGAACTGCAGGCACGCGCGCTCGCCTTTGTGGCCGGTGCGAGCCGGGGCGAAGCGGTCCGGCTGATTTGCAATCGCTGCGGCGAGCTTGGCGGTCTGCGAGGCGCAGGTGTTGACTCGCTCGATCGCCGCAGCGCCGGCCAGCAGCCCCAAGGCCCAAATCGCGCCGCGGTGCGTGTTGACGCCGCCGGTGCTGGTCATCATCAACGCCTCAGCGTGGCGGCCGAGGCGGCCGAGCGTCTCGCGCAGCGCAAGGGTGGGCGCCTGGGTCGATTGGCCCGCAGCGGCCATGGCCACGAAGGCTGGCCCGAGCACGCGTGCCGATTGGCACATCAACGTGAGGCTCAAGTCGGCATGCGCGCCGTTGCCGCGGCCATCGACCAAGCCGGGCTTGGGAGACAACTCGGCTTCGTCAATCAACGCCTCGACGACGCATTGGCCAAGCATTGAAGCCAATGTGCTCGCAGCGGATGCTGCCGAGGGCGCGAGCTGTTGCGCAGCTGCAGCCATCACCAGCTCCGAAAGCGTGCCGGCGGGTCATACAGCCCGCCAGACCACTCGACCAGATCGGCCATGCTCTTGGCCGCCAACAAGGAGCGCGTGGCCTGGCTGCGCTCGACACCCAAATCCTCCGGCAACGCGACAAGCCCTTCGCTGCGCAAGCGCTGTGTTTGCGCAGGGTCGTGCCGCAAGCCAACCGGCGTGACGCCCGCCACCGCGGCGATCATGGCCCGGCGCTGATCGAGCGACTGCGCCTTGTAGAGGTAGGCGATGCCTTCTTCGGTGAGCACGTGGGTCACGTCGTCGCCATAGATCATCACGGGCGCGAGCGCCATGCCGGAGTCTTTGGCGACGGCCACCGCATCGAGCTCGTCAACGAAGGTGGGCTTGCCGCCTGCTTGGAAGGTCTCGACCATCTGCACCACCAGCTTGCGGCCCCGCTCCAGCGGGCTTGAGGTCTGCAGCATGCTCAACCAAGCGTGCGTGGCGTGGCGGCGGCCTCCGGGCTGGTGCCCCATGTTCGGCGCGCCACCGAAGCCCGAGAGGCGCCCGCGCGTCACGGTTGATGAGTGGCCATCACCGTCGACCTGCAGGGTCGAACCGATGAACAGATCAACCGCGTATTGGCCGGCCAACTGACAGAGCAGGCGGTTCGAGCGCATTGAGCCGTCAGCGCCGGTGAAGAACACATCGGGTCGCGCCGTCACATAGCGCTCCATGCCCAACTCGCCGCCGAACGAATGCACGCTCTCGACCCAGCCGCTTTCGATCGCCGGGATCAGCGAGGGATGCGGGTTCAGCGCCCAGTGCCGGCAGATCTTGCCTTTCAAGCCGAGTTGCTCGCCGTAGGTGGGCAAGATCAATTCGATCGCCGCGGTGTTGAACCCGATTCCGTGGTTCAACGACTGCACTTGGTGGCGCTCGTAGATGCCGCGAATGGCCATCATCGCCATCAAGATGTGCACCGGCTTGATGAGCCGAGGATCGCGGGTGAAGAGCGGCTCGATGAAGAAGGGCTTGTCGGCCTGCACGACGAAATCGATCCAGGAGCCGGGAACATCGACGCGGGGAAGCTCGCTCACGTCATCCACGATCTCATTGACCTGGGCGACCACGATCCCATCGCGGAACGCAGCGGCCTCCACCAGCGCGGGCGTGTCTTCGGTGCTCGCGCCGGTGTAGAGGTTGCCTGCCCGGTCGGCTTTGAAGCCGGCAACGAGAACGATCTGGGGCGTGAGGTCAACGTACAAGCGCGCGTAGAGCTCGATGTAGGTGTGAATGGCGCCGATCTCGAGCACGCCGTCAGCCAGCAGCTGCGAGATGCGCAGGCTTTGGGTGCCGGCGTAAGAGAAATCGAGCTTGCGGGCGATGCCCTTCTCGAAGAGGTCAAGCTGCTCGGCACGGCTGACGCTCGGGATGATCATGTGCAGGCCGTGAACCCGCTCCGGCGCCACCTGGGCCAGCGAACGCGACAGGAAATCGGCCTGCTTCTGGTTGTTGCCTTCCAGCACGACCCGGTCACCAGGCGCAATCAAGGCTTCGAGAAAGGCAACGATGTCGCCAGTGGGCACCACCCGCCCGTTGGCGATGGTGGCGGCTCGCGCCAATCGCTTGGCCTTGTCGGCGCGGCGCGTGTTCCACACGCGGGTCGGGGTCTCGGTTTGCATCGCGCCTCCAGCACTGGTTTGCTGAGGCGGAAGTTATCCCGCGAGGCGCGCCGCTTCAATCAACACCGCTGCGCCATCGTTACGCCGGCTGAAATGAATGGCTGAGGAACTCAGCGCGCGATGCTTTGCGCCAAGCCGAATGGGTTCTGTTCGCCGGCTTCACGCTGCGCTCGAAACCTCGGTGCATGACGCTGAAGTACAGGCTCGGTAGCCCGGGCGGCCCACCGCCTGCGGTGGGGGCGAGTACTGCTCTGGCTGCTGTGCTGGGTCTGCTTGGCAGCACTTCTCGCATGGGTTCTCGTCGGCTTGGCGCATGTATGACACAACGATTCACTTTCCACTCATCGGCAGGTCGAAACTGCAAGCAAGAAGAGGACGGCGCCATGCAAAACGCCACCGATGCCAACGCCAACGCCACCCATGGTCAGCATGTGATGCCCGACGGCACGCTCATGCAGGGCCACGACCACGGCCACCACGCGGTCGCCGAAGTCTTGCCCGAGGACAAAGTCGCAGTCGAGCAGCGGCTGATGAAGGAAGGCCGGGCCGTGGCGATGGGCGGCGACGGCGTCAACGACTCTCCGGCCCTGGCCGCCGCCACCGTGGGCATCGCCATGAGCACGGGAACAGACGTTGCGATGGAAAGCGCCGGCATCACCCTGCTCAAGGGCGACCTGATGGGCATCGTGCGGGCGCGAACGCTGTCGCACGCCGCGATGCGCAACATCCGGCAGAACCTGGTCCTGAGCTTCGCCTACGACGTCGCCGGCATTCCATTGGCCGCGGGCGCTCGGTGCGGCGTTCGGTCACGGCACGGCACGGCACGGCACGGCACGCGATTGTGTTGGGGCCTGGGCTCAGGCTTTCATCCAGTGGCGCGAAATTCGATGCCGCCAAAGGAATGGGCAGCGCGCGTGACTCCGCGGGCGTGATTAAGTGACTGCAGCGGTATCGCTCTGCGTTGTTGGGCTGCAGGAGACCCTGTTGCGGCCGGTACGTTTGGCTTCATAAACCGCGGCATCGGCCATGGCCAACAGCTCATGCACGCTCAAGCCAGGCTGGAACTGGGCTACGCCGATGGAGACCGTCGCCGCAACCCGCGGTTCGAGCACCAAGACCTGTTCGGCCACGCCGTGGCGGAGGCGCTCAGCCGTTTTGCGCGCCGCCTGTAGCGTGGCGTTGGGCAACACGACCACGAACTCCTCGCCGCCATAGCGCGCGCAAACGTCACCTTCGCGAAGCAAGCCGCGCACCCGAGCCGAGAACGCCTTCAACGCAGCATCGCCGACGGCGTGGCCGTGCGTGTCGTTGATGGACTTGAAATGGTCTACGTCCAGCAGCAGCACCGAAAACGGCCTGCCTTCGCGTCGGGCCATGGCCTCTTGCAGCTGCATCACTTGATCGAGCGCACGCCGGTTGGGCACGCCGGTCAGTGGATCGGTGGCCGCGTCCTGCTGCACCAGCGCCAAGGCGTTGCTCAGTTGCTCGGCCAGCGCCGTGTTCTGCAGCTGGAATTGGATGCCCTCCAGCACGCGCTTCGAGATGCCCGTCATGTAGTACACCAACAGCGCCATGAACAGCGTCAGCCCGATGACGGTCTGCACGGCGCTGCGCTGATGCGCGCCGAGCGTCCACCCCAGAATGGCCACGAGCCACATGCAGCCAATTTGTGCCCTGAACATTCTCGGCAAAGTGATGTAGACCGGCGCGTTGATCGCCGCCACGCCGGTCATCACCCCACAGAGCCAGGCGTCGAGCAAGGGGTCATGGCCCGTCAGGCAGACAAACATGAAACCCCAGGCTGCCCCATCGAAGGCCGCCACGCAGAGCACCCGCATGGCATGGCGACCCGGATCGGAACCTTCTCGCGCGACGCGGGAGAGCACCGCCAGCCCCAACGTCCAACTGGCCAAGAACAGCATCAGCCAATTCAGCAGTGCAGAGTGCGGGAGCCGCTCCCAGCAGATCCAGGCGACGAACACCCAACCCGTCGGCGTGGTGGCCAGCGTGCGGCGCATCGCCTGCACGCCCTGCGCGAAAGCCACGGCATGCGCAGCAGGCGTCAAAGCGTCAGAGAGTGATGGGTGAGATTTCACAAAGATCATCAACATGTAGATCGAAAGGATGTCAGTGGATCGCGGCCACCAAAGTGAAGCGCTGCACCACCGCGTTCAGGTCAGTTGCCTGCTGGGCAGGCTCTCCGCCGCTGTCGCGCTCTCTTCCACCGAAGCCGCTGTCTGCTGCGTGCGCAAGGTCATCATCAGACCGGAGAGGTCCACGCTCCGCACGATGGCCGCGAGTTGAGGCGACTCGATCGCCGATTGGCGCGAACGAACGGCCAGGAAGAGCTCCATACCCGACTGCACGATCACGTACACCGGGTGCATCAACATCGTCAAAAAGTCGGCCTGCGGCGTGCTGTCGCTGGTCAGGCCAAGTGCCTGCATGCGACCGAAGGCCACGGAATACGAAACGCAGCCCGCGACCAGCAGCAGGACACTGGCACCGGGCGCCAGACTGAACTGGCCGCGGGTGCTGCCGATGTCCAGCGCGGCGGCCGCGGCGGCAAACATGGCGATCAGGATCACCAGATCGCCGAAGCGCGCGATCTCCGGCAAAACAGTGCGGCCTTGGTTTGGTGAGGCGGACTGAGCGGTCTTCGCCGTGAGGACGGGGGTCATGGCGTTGTTATCGGCATAAAACGCTCTCGACCTGAGACCGCGCCCGTACACCCACAGGTCGTGATGATCTTCTCGATCGTCGGCGATCCGAGATAGCCGCAATGAGATTCAGAGTGTCGGAAAGCTGACGACCAAGCGAGACGGCTTGTGGCCAACTGCCGGTCTACGAATCGGCTGCTCGCATGACAGCTCAGGAACGGACAGCGGACATCCGGTCACACGAATCCCTGTCCGCGCGCCAGGACGACGCCATTGATGATGTGGTTGCATCTGTCAACGACGGGCGGAGGTGCAACTCTGGTCCGCTCCTCCCCCGCCTCGGAGATCGCAAGGGCGGAGTCCTTGGAAAGAACGGTTGCGGTGCAGAAGCCCAGAGGATTTGCCGTCGGCGGCCAAAAACAGGAAATCGATTGTCAATCAATGACTTGCGAGGGCCTGAAAGCGCTTTCCCGGCACGGCTTCCGATAGTCCTCGATAGACCAAGCAGGCCTCAAGACCGACTCCGGTCATTCCCACTCGATCGTCGCCGGCGGCTTGCTGCTCACGTCGTAGGTCACGCGGTTGATGCCGCGCACTTCATTGATGATGCGACCCGACACCTTCTTCAGCAGCGCATACGGCAGCTCGGCCCAGTCGGCGGTCATGAAATCACTGGTCTGCACGGCGCGCAGCGCGACGACGTACTCGTAAGTGCGGCCGTCACCCATCACGCCGACGCTTTTGACCGGCAAGAAGACGGCGAAGGCTTGGCTGGTGAGGGCATACCAACTTTGGCCGCTGACGGGGTCGATCGTGCTGCGCAACTCTTCGATGAAGATGGCATCGGCACGGCGCAACAGGTCAGCGAACTGCGGCTTGATTTCGCCGAGGATGCGCACGCCCAGGCCGGGCCCTGGGAACGGGTGGCGGTAGACCATGTCGTGCGGCAGGCCGAGTGCCACGCCCAGTTCGCGCACTTCGTCTTTGAACAATTCGCGCAGCGGCTCGAGCAGCTTCAGGCCGAGGGTTTCAGGCAGGCCGCCGACGTTGTGGTGGCTCTTGATCGACGTGGCTTTCTTGCTCTTGGCGCCGCCGCTTTCGATCACGTCCGGGTAGATCGTGCCTTGAGCCAGCCACTTGGCGGCTTTGAGCTTCTTTGCTTCGGCCTGGAACACCTCGACGAACTCGCGGCCGATGATCTTGCGCTTGGCTTCGGGGTCGGTGACGCCGGCCAAAGCGCCGAGAAACTGCGCGCTCGCATCAACGGCAATCACTTTGGCGTGCAGGCGGCCGGCAAACATCTCCATGACCATTGCGCCTTCGTTCAGGCGCAGCAGGCCGTGATCGACGAAGACGCAGGTGAGCTGATCGCCGATCGCGCGGTGGATCAACGCGGCAGCCACGCTCGAATCGACGCCACCCGAGAGGCCGAGGATCACTTCTTCGTCGCCAACCTGCTCGCGAATGCGGGCCACCGCTTCTTCGATGTAGTTGCCCATGACCCAATCGGGCTTGGCTTTGGCGATGTCGAGCACGAAGCGGTTGATCAGCGCGGCGCCCTGCACGGTGTGCGTGACTTCGGGGTGGAATTGCACGGCGTAGTAGCCGCGCGCTTCGTCGGCCATGCCAGCAATCGGGCAGCTGGGCGTGGACGCCATCAGCTTGAAGCCGGGCGGCAGCACGGTGACTTTGTCGCCGTGACTCATCCACACCTTCAGCATGCCGTGGCCATCCTCTGTGGCGAAGTCTTGAATGCCGTTCAACAACGTCGTGTGGCCGCGTGCGCGCACTTCGGCATAGCCGAACTCGCGGTGGTCGCTCCACTCGACTTTGCCGCCGAGTTGCTCGGCCATGGTCTGCATGCCGTAGCAAATGCCCAGCACCGGCACGCCGCTGTTCCACACCGCTGCGGGTGCACGCAGCTCGTGGTCTTCGTAGGTGCTGGCGTGGCTGCCGCTGAGGACGATGGCTTTGGGCGCGAAGCTTTGAATGAAAGCGTCGTTCACGTCGTTGGGGTGAATTTCGCAATACACATGGGCTTCGCGCACGCGACGGGCGATGAGCTGGGTGACTTGCGAGCCGAAATCGAGGATGAGGATTTTGTCGTGCATGGGAACTGAAAATTCCGAAGTTCAATCAAGCCGCAGTCGATTGCAACTCAGCCGCGCGCCTAAGCCGTCGCTCTTTGCTGAAATGACGTGCAGCCACCACCATCGACGCCAATTGCAGCGCGGCGCAAAAGTAAAACGGTGCGCCCACGCGCCAGTCTGACGGCGGCAAGTG
>JAYWGR010000084.1:0-25074 GCA_043778145.1 Rhizobacter sp. | reverse complement strand
CCCAGGCGGGCAGCAGTTCGGGGCCGGTCGTGCCACCGCGCTCGGCGATGTGCGCGCTCAGGTCTTTGGGCAGGTTGTTGATGCCGGCGGAGGTGACGGCGGTCGTCAGGAAGGTGCTGCGCTCAGGGGTGGCACCGAGGACGTCGAGCGGGCTGTCGGCGAGGCGGAAACGGTGACCTGCGCGCAGGGTGCGCACGGTGCTGCGGCCGAGCCAGGTTTTGTGGCGCGCCTCGATGGCTTCCTGGGCGAGCACGCCGGCGCGGTCGGCTTGGGCGCGGGTGGCGTAGCTGTAAGCCGGGGCGGGGGTGTACTGCTCCAGGCGCGGGGCGTTCGGGCCGGCGAAGGCTTGGGCGGTGGGCACGCTGGCGGCCACGGCGCATTTGGCGGCGTAGTCCCAGGCGAGCACGGTGGTGGTGGCGGGCTGGAACTGGCGCACGCCGCCCCAGGCCTGGACGGCATCACTCGTCTCGACGGCGGATGAGCGGTGGAAGCGGATGCCGCCATCACCTGCCGCCACGCCGGATTGGCTCGTCGCGTCTTCGGGGCAGCTGCTGGCGCGAACAGTGTCGGCAAGCAAGACGACGGTGTGGCCGGCCGGGGCGGACGGGTCTTCCTCGACGCGCCAGACGAGGCCTTCTTCGGCGAGGAGCCGGCTCAGGAAATCGAGGTCGGTTTCCCGGTACTGGACGGTGTAGCTGCGGTGGGCGCTGGGGGTGTTGGTGCTGGAGAACGGGCTGCGCGCGAGGTGCTCGCTGATGTCGTCAGCCCAACGCCATTGGGCATTGGCGGCGTAGCGGGTGAAGACGCTCTCGATGAGTTCGGTGAACGGCTTTTCTACCCAGACGCGGCTTTGGCGGGTGTGGGCAAGGAGGGCAATCCACGGGCGCACGGTGAGGATGTAGCGGGCGAAGCCGCCGTCGGCATCTTCAATCGCGGCGGCGGTGACGATGCCGGTGCGGGTGTGCAGGCTGCCGTCGGCCAGCACGGTTTGCAGCGTGACCTTCTGGCCGAGCATGGCGTGAATGTCGAGGTCGCAGTTCGTGCCGAGGGTGTTGAGTTCGAGCTCCCACGGCTCGTTGAGCGTTTCCCTGCAGGCCCAGGATTCGACCAGCAGATCGGCGAGGTCGCCAGCAGCGTCGAGGCGGTAGAGGCGAGTGCTGCTGTCGAAGGCCAGGGCGGAGAAGATTTGGGCGACTGAGATGGGCATGGGCAGGGCTCAGGCTGCAGCGTGCGGACGCGACAGATGTGCAAAGGAAGTGACGACCGGGCGGGTCAGCCAATGAGTTTGCCATGGGCCACCGGGCTCAGATGCACCCCTGACGGGCGATTTGCCGTGATCGGTCAGCGAGGTACGGGCCCATTGCCGCGGCGCGTAGCGATGATTCGCAAGCTTGCGACATCACCACAGCGCCCCCGGTCCAGGACGCGCGCGCTGACAGACAGGCGCACCGGCACCGCCCATCAGTCGTTCGGCCCCCTCACTTGGCGTCAGTACCGGCAGCCGTGTCGATTCGGATGAGCTCGATGGCTTTGTCGACCGCGTACGCAATCACCTGGTCGGGCGCGACCGTTTCACTGAACGCCTTCGACAGGACGCGGACTTCCTTTTGCCCGACCGCCTTCGAGTCCATGTTCACCCACAGGTAGACCGTCTGGTTGACCTTGTTCCAGTCCTCGCATTTGCTCAGGCAGATCCCGCGTGGATCGCCAGCGACTGCTGTGTTGAACCAGCCACGCAGGCCCGTTGCGTCGCCCAGCGCGTTCGCCATGCCGCTGATGGCCAGTCCTCGGGTGAAATTGTTCAGACTGGCGTTGAGCGCCGCAACATTCAGTGCAACACCGGCCGTGGTCTGCACCACGTCGGCCGTCGTCACCTGGCCGTTCTCCTGCGCCAGCTTCAATGCCTTCTCGGTCGCCTCGCCGATTGGCGCCTTCACACCCTTATAAAACTTCGGGCCGCCCGCCAGCGCGATGTCGCCGCGGAACTGGAGCGCGGCCTTCGAGGACGCAGCGTCCGGCGCCAGCTCGAAGCCTCTTGCCTGCAACGCCTCTCGAAGCCGCTGCGTCAAGGCGGTGCTGCCTTGGAATTCGGCATAGACGGGTGAGTCGCGGGCGGCGACCAGCTCGATTTGACCGTTGACTTTGGTAGTGACGTCGGCCGGTTCGAGCGTCGTTTTCTTGGCCGGCGCGACGGTCGGCTCCGACGGTGCTGAGCCTGCGGGATCAGGCTGCTGAGCTTGGCCGAAAGCCGGCGCGTGCAGCAGCATTGCGAGCAGGATGCTCAGAGAGGAGGATTGCTTCATGGGAGGTTCTCGTTCTCAGTCTATCGTCCCACGCCGGGCTGGCGTCGGTCCGTCGAATGGCTCCAGCTCGGCCTTTGGCAGGTACCTGGTCTGTTGGCCAGCGAACGTCAGGTTGTCGAACTGCACGAAAGCCAGCGTGCCCTCGACCTTCACCACCATGCCCACGAATGGCCCGCCCCATATCGGCGTGCGGCCCCACTGGAACCTGTCGCCCACTTTCAGGTTGGCCTGGAAGGTGGCCACCTTGGATGGCCAATGGGCCGCGACGCGTTGTGCCTCGGCGTCTTTGTCCTTGGCTCGTTGTTGACGCTCTCTTTCGAGAGCTGCCTCGCGCTCCATGCGCGGAGCATCGGCTCGCCTTTTCTCCTCCTCCTGCAGCTTCTCGGCTTGCAAGACAGCTTCGGCCTGGTCAGCCGACAAGACCTTGATACCCATGGTCGACTTGACGCGCAGCAAGACAGGTTTCCCTGCCGCGTCGTTTTGAAACTCGCCGATCTCGCCAACGTAGGTAATGCCCAACGCCCAGATTTGCGCTGGGCCACGTTGGCACAGCAGGTAAGCCGGGAGACTCACCTCGCCCCTGCCTTGCACGCCTTTCAGGGTCGCGAATCCTCCACCATGGCTGCAATGCTCAATAGCCGGCTTCAGAAGGAGCAGCAACCCCTGGGGTATGCGTTGACTAGTCCCGCGTGCATCGAGGTTTTGAAACTTGCCATCGAGATTGCGGGCGAAGTCCTCGATCGATCCCCCTCCCGAAACAGACGGGTTGGTAGAACACCCCTGCAGCGCGAGGATCGCCAGGAGGGCTACGCCGGCCGTCCAGCTGAAAGTTTTCATGCTTCTCCCTGTTGTGCGACCTATGCCGCTCAGAAAATTGTGACTTAAACGCGGCCGACTCAAAAGCGGCACGCCGAGAGACTGGACCGAATGGGTCCAGCGGCATCAAGTCAGGCTAAGAAGAGGGTCAGTGCGCGAGCTCTGCTGGCAGCGAACGTCGTTTCGCTTCGCAGGACCAAGGAGCTGTCCCAGGAGGCGCTGGCCTTCGAGGCCGGATTGCACAGAACCTTCGTGGCGCATGTCGAGCGCCAGGTGCGGAACATCACGGCATCGAAGCGCCAGGCGAGATGGGTCTTGAGGTCGGTGGGGACCGTTGTGGCCATACGGTTCTCTGGTTGATTCGGCATCGAATTGGGCTTTGTTGCGGACGACACGTCAGTGCCAGCTGATGTCGCGACGCAGGCGCTTGGTCCGGTGCGCCGCCGTAATGAGCGCTCCCGCGTCGGAAAACACGGCAACGATGTCGAGTGAGCCCAGGCGCCGGAGCGTCTCGACCGAGACCGTCTCCACGAGTAGCTGCCGGGCCCGTTTATCCAGCGAATAACGCGTGGCCCCGTGGGCTCGCTGCGGCACGCCGAAGTCGGCAAGTACGAGCACTTGGTCCAGCGAAATGCCGCGGTTCTTCAACCGGTTTTTGGCATGCGTCGTCAGCGGTGGCGGAGGCGCGATCGTCGGATTGATCTCGGCAACGGGGGAGGCCATGGCGCGCACGCGACTCATGGCAGCGCGGTGTGAGCGGCTTCGGAGACAACGACGCAGCTCAGCGTCGTCCTCCGTAAGGAAGATGCCCGCTGCCGAAGCAGACCGCTCGCGGGCCTTCACGCTTCGTCTCCAGCCTGATGCGTTTCTAGAAGGCGCTCGATGAGCTGCTGGGGTGTCACCCCCGCAGCCTTGGCCCGATCGTTGAGACGGCCGAGCAGCGCCTGTGCGATGGTGATGGACGCGTGATCGTCCGGCTCCGCCGGCAACTCCACAACAGAACCTTGCGTCGGGACGAACCCCTTGCGACTGGCGAGCCAACGCCGCGCCTCTGACTTCGTCCTCGTCCAGGTACAGCTTCAAGGAATGCAGCCAAGCTGCTTGCAGGGATCGCGTGGTCGATTGCAGGGGTGCCATCGTCCAGACGCGTGATGTGCTTCAAGATGACCGCTTACCGCCGCTCCAGTCTCTCGCCGTTTTCGGTCGAATGTGGCCGAGTAGTCTTGAACTGCCGGTCGGACAGCGGACGCAAGGACCGTCCGTGACTGAGCCCAGCGAGGGTTTGCCAGCGGATGCAAAAAACCTTGCCAAGCCAGTAAGTTGAATAAATTGGCTAAAGCCAGTAAAGTGTGCGGCTCACCGGAGTGGCTTTCTATGAGCTTCCCGCTTCGCATCCCCGACCAGTTGAAGCAACATCTTCGAGCGTTGCGGAAGAGCCGTGGACTGACGCAGGGTCAGCTTGGCGCATTGGTTGGCGTCAGGCAGGCCCGCATCGCCGAGATCGAGGCGAACCCGGGGGCTGTCAGTCTCGATCAGCTCACCAAGGTGCTCGCGGCGCTGGGCGGCACCTTGCATCTGCACAGCGCCGAAGGCGCAGGGACAGAAAATCAGGTCGTGCCCGATGCCGGGCCGAATGCACCGCAGTCCGCGCCTACGTCAGTGGCGAAACGGGCGCCAAAGAAGGCCGCCGGCCAGGTCGTCGGCGCGCCGACTGGCCGGCGTGGCCCAACTAGGGCAACCAAGCCTGCCCCGGTGACCGGCATCGTGATTCGCCCGAAGAAGGGTACTTGGTGACGACTGCCCTCCATGCCTGGATGAACGGCGAGCTGGTGGGCACCTGGACCGTCGACCGTGCCACGCACTCTTTCGTTTACGACGCTTCCTGGCTCAGGTCGCCGAAGGTTCGATCGCTGTCGCTCTCATTGCCCATCACCGCCTCGCGTGAGGTCCGCGGCGATGCCGTCGCCAACTACTTCGACAACCTGCTGCCGGACAACGACAGGATCCGTGAACGTCTGAGCCGCCGCTTCAAGACGAAGAGGGCCGATGGGTTCTCGCTGTTGGAGGCCATTGGCCGGGACTGCGTCGGTGCGGTCCAGTTGCTGCCGGAGCAGATAACACCGACAGGATGGAGCCGCGTTGACTGCGAACCCCTCGACGAGGGGAAGATCGCTGAGATCCTGCGGGCTGTCCCCGCCGACGTCGGCCCCGGCTCGCTACGCCAGCCCGACGACGATCTGTTCCGCATCTCGATCGCGGGTGCTCAGGAGAAGACAGCTTTCACTCAGGCCGGCGGGCGCTGGTGCCGGCCGCATGGCGCTACGCCGACGACGCACATCTTCAAGCTGCCGCTGGGCTTGGTCGGCGGTTCGCGCCGTGTCGACCTCTCCGATTCAGTCCAGAACGAGTGGGTCTGTGCCCAGATCGTCTCGGAACTCGGCCTGCCCGTCGCGCCAACGATGATGGCGACCTTCGGCGACCAGACCGTCCTGGTGGTCGAGCGCTTCGACCGCGCGTGGATGGGCGACGGCGCCTGGATCGCGCGGCTGCCGCAGGAAGACTTCTGCCAGGCGCTGGGGTTCTCTTCGAAGCAGAAGTACGAACATGACGGCGGGCCCGGCATGGCGAAGTGCCTGCAGTTGCTCACCGGCAGCGCCGATCCGCAGCAGGACACGCTGGCGTTTCAGCTGATGCAACTCGCCTTCTGGCTGATGGCGGCCACCGATGGCCACGCCAAGAACTACTCGATCTTTCTGCAGCCTGGCGACACCTATGTGATGACGCCGCTGTACGACATCCTGTCCATGTGGCCCTACTTCGGCAAAGGCCCGAACCAGTACAACCGCCGGCAGGCGGGCTTGGCCATGGCGATGCGTTCCAAGAACGTCCACTACCGCTTCGACACCATTCAGACCCGGCATTGGCACCGGCTGGCCATGAAGAACGGCGGGCCGGTGGTCTGGGACGCGATGGTGGGCCTGGTCGAGCAGGTCGGGCCCGCGTTGGCGGCGGTCGAGGCGCGCTTGCCAAAGGACTTCCACGGCAGATCCTGGGACGCCATCTCGAAGGGCATGATGGCCGAGGCCGAGCGGTTCCTGGCCGGCGCCGAAGGGCTCTGACATGCATCCATCGCTGCGCGACTTTTGCGCGACTTTCCCAGGCGCTCCTGGGCTCTTCTATGCGGAAAAGCGGGGTGAGGGCGCCGCTAAGTCGTTGATTTCATTGAACCCCATTCGTTTATCGGCGGGCTACGAACCAAGGGGTCGTGGGTTCGATTCCTGCCAGCCGCACCAGAAAAACAAGAAATGGATCAACGGATTAGAGGCTCACGCTTCTAAGCCGTTTTTTCTTGTGCGCCCGGTACGGGCATGGGCACGCACAGTCCAAATCGAGAGCTCTGGAGTCGTCAGGAAAGCTCTTCTTGCCGCACCAAATCCGCGTATTGCTCTCTGCGCCGAATCAATCGGCATTCACTTTCGTCTACCAGCACCTCGACCGGATTGCCGACCGCGTTGTAGTGGCTCGCCATCGTCATTCCATACGCGCCACATGAGAAGAACGCGATGAGTTCGCCTTGTTCAACGGTCGGCAGCCACCGGTCGCGAGCGAATAAGTCTCCCGTCTCGCAGATCGGGCCCACCACGTCGTACTTGACGAGCGAGTCGCCATTCGGCTCGTTGGCGAAGTTCTGTGGGAGCCGCACGCCGCGGGGCTTGGTCGGCCAGATGAAATGAAAAGCGTCATACAACGCGGGCCGGATCAGGTGGCTCATTCCAGCGTCGAGCACAGCGAACTGCCGGGAGCCGCTGCGCTTGGTGTAGAGCACCTTTGACAGCAACACGCCAGCAGTCGCGGCAATGGACCGGCCAGGCTCCAGGATGATCTGGCCGCCACGCTCTGCGAAGGGCCGCAAGAGCGGGAGCGCAACCGCCGCAAATGATTCGATTGACGGCAGCTTCTCGTCTCCATAGACAGAGCAAAAACCGCCTCCGATGTCCAACGTGTCAATGCGAACGCCGTGCTCCGCGAAGGCCTCTACCAGCCCGAGCAACTTGCCAATGGCTTGACCATAGAGCTCGGGCGCGTAGATCGGTGAGCCAAGATGGAAGTGCAATCCGCGCAGTCTCACGAACGGGTGATTCTTGTATTGCACTGCGAGCGCGGTGAGTTCGGCCATGTCGATGCCGAACTTGGTGTCTGCACTGGCAGTGAAAGTTTTCTGATGGGTTTGCGAATCACTCATGTCCGGATTGATTCGCAATGCACAGTTCACGGGCTGGGCGCGCGCGTCACTGAGTTGGGCCAAGAGCGCCAATTCCTGCGCAGACTCCACATTGATCCACCCCACGCCCGCGGTGAGTGCCTCATTGATTTCTTTGGCCGTTTTGCCAACACCCGCATAGACGATCCGCGCCGGATCGACCCCCGCGCGCAATGCCCTGAACAACTCCCCGCCACTGACGATGTCCATCCCGCAGCCCTGATCAGCGAGCAGCCGCAGCACGTGGATGTTGTTCAGGCACTTCACTGAGAAGCAAATCAATGGGTTGACTGGTGAGAACGCTTCAGTGAGTGCGCGAAGATTGCCCTGCAATGCGCGCTTCGAATAAACGTAGGCCGATGTGCCGAACTGCTCCGCAATGCGTGATGCCGGAACATCTTCGCAGTGCAGCTCGCCGTTCTTGAAAGTGAAGTGAGGGAAGTCGGCTTGGGTCGCGGGGGCGCGATGCCGATCTGAATTTGCGGTGGTGGTCATGCCGGTTCCGTGCTCTCGCAATGCCGCGAAGAGATTGCCAAGTTGCTGATGCGCGCTATTGTGAAGAGTGCCCAGCATGCTGCCGCGAGTGCCGAATCAACCCCCGCTCGGCGGCGTGTCCTGAAAGCTCTTCAGTGCCTGCACTCGTTGCCACCAGTCAGCGAAGCCATCAACGTTGAACACGTTGGCTGCATCGGGTGTGAGTGACACATAGAACGCGATCGGCGCAAGAAACAGATCTGCCAGGCTGAGTTCGCCAGCGATGAATGGCGAGGTGCCCTTGGTCTGCATTGCCAGCTCGATCGCCTTGCGGCCATTCGCGAGGCCGGCATTGCGCATGGTCTCGTTCTTGCCGCCCACAAAGTCTGGGAACAGGTGATAAGCCGCAACGCCGCCAACAAGCGCGCCGTAGCCGTAGGAATCGATCACGCCCACGACCATGTCCATGCGCGCGCGGTCTTGCGGCGTGGCCGGGATCAGCGATTTACCCGGCAACACGTCGTTCAAATACCGCGCGATCGCGGCCGTCTCGATGATGCGAATGTCGCCGTCATCAAGCACCGGCACTTTGCCGAAGGGATGGCGCGCGAGGTGCTCGTCGGCCTTGGGCTCGCCCGCGAGCACGTTGAGCTGAACTTGCTTGAAATCGCTCAGGCCTTTTTCGGCAAGCAGCATCTTGATGGTTCGAACATAGGTCGATCCGTCGAAGCCCCACAGCGTGATCTTGGACATGTGCATCTCCTTCGCGAATGTTTCATGGATGGTCGATTGGTGCCTGCCTGCAGGCCGAACGATCTTGCCATGTTGACGGTGCACCTGCGGCCTTCAGGGGCGCGGCCGCTCTGGTGCCTGATTGGCGTCCATTCAAGGGAGGCTACGTCAGCGGATTGCGCCATGAAATCAACGCATGGACGGATAGACTCGTGCATGAGCCCGTCGCGCGACGCGGCGCACGGGTGGGTGCAGTCCATGAGTGAATTTCGAGCCTTGCTTCTGACCGATGTGGTGGGGAGCACGGCCCTGTCCGAATCGGTTGGTGATGCCGTGATGGCGCAGGTCTGGGGCGCTCACGACCGCGTGGCGCGCGACCTCCTCCGCAGCCACGGCGGCCTGGAGATCGACAAGACCGACGGCATGCTGCTCTTGTTCGACGCGGTGGCCGATGCAGTGAAGTACGCGCAGGCCTATCACCGCGCACTGGAGGCGCTGCCCGTGCCACTCAAGGCGCGTGCGGGCCTCCATGTCGGCCCAGTGATCCTGCGGGAAAACAGCGCAGCCGATATCGCCCGAGGCGCCAAGCCGATTGAGGTTGATGGCCTGGCCAAGCCGACGGCAGCGCGTGTCATGTCGCTCGCCAACGGCGGCCAAACCTTGATGACGGCTGACGCCGTGCGCGCGCTCGGCGAGACCAGCTTGCAGATTCATTCGCACGGGCATTGGGTGGTCAAGGGACTGTCCGCGCCGATCGAGTTGTTTGAAGTTGGCGACGCGAACACCGTCTTTGCCGTGCCGCCCGATGGCGACAAGGTCTACCGCGTCGTGCGCAGCGGCGAGCGCTGGATGCCGGTGCAGCAGATTCCGAACAACCTGCCGCAGCAGGTCACGTCGTTCATCGGCCGCGAGCGTGAGCTTGATGACATCAAGGCGCACCTGTCGACATCGCGGCTGCTGACGCTGCTCGGCATGGGCGGCCTGGGCAAGACTCGCCTGTCGCTGCAAGTAGCCGCTGAGGTGATGGCCGAGTACCCCGACGGTGCTTGGTTCATCGACCTCGCGCCGATCCGCGATCCGTCGCTCGTCACCAGCGAGGCGGCACAGGTGCTTGGCGTGCGCGAGGAGCCGGATCGACCGCTGCTGCAGACACTTTGCAACCACTTGAAGTCGCACCGTGCGTTGATCGTGCTCGACAGTTGCGAGCACCTCATCAAGCCCTCAGCACAGCTCGCCCACGCCATCCTGCGCGCAGCGCCCGGGGTGCGCGTACTGGCGGCCAGCCGCGAGCCGCTGCATGTGCAAGGCGAGCAGGCGTTCTCGATCCTGCCGCTGCCGATCCCCAAACGAAATGACGGCATCGACAGCCTGCTGCGCACAACGGCCGTGCGCCTTTTTCTGGAGCGTGCCCAACTGCACAAGCCGAGCTTTGCGGTCAGCCAGCGTGACGCCGCAGCGATGGTCGAGCTCGTCGCGCGGCTTGAAGGCATTCCGCTGGCGATCGAGCTCGCCGCGGCGCGCGTGCGTTCCTTGTCGCTCGCCGACATCAACGCGCGCCTGAAGGACCGCTACAAGATCCTCACTGGTGGCGGCAGCGCCTTGCAAGAGCGGCAGCAAACATTGCGCGCACTCGTCGATTGGTCCTATGACTTGTTGAGCAACAGCGAGCGAACAGTGCTCAACCGGCTCGGCTTGTTCGTTGGTGGCTTTGACCTCGAAGGCGCGGAGCGCGTTTGCGGTGTGCCGCCTGTGACGAGCGACGAGGTGTTCGACATCCTTGGCTCGCTGGTCGAGAAGTCGCTCGTGATGTTCGAAGAGCGCGAGGAGGGCGCGCGCTATCGAGCACTGGAGACCATCCGCGATTACGCCCGCGAGAAGCTTGATCAAACCGGCGATCTGGCCGACACGGCTGCGCGGCATTGCGAGCACTTCTTCGTGCTCGCCAAACGCGTGAACATCGGCATGCGCGGGCCTGAGCAAGCCGAATGGATCAGGCGCATGGAAGTCGAACTCGACAACGCTCGCAGCGCCACACAGCTCGCGCTCAACGGCGGTGTTGACCCGGTCATCGCCGTCAAGTTCGCGGTCGCGCTTCAAGGTTTCTGGATTCTTCGTGGCTATGCGACCGAAGGACGCAAGATCGTGCGGGCTGCACTTGCGCTGCCGTCCATACAGGCATCTGATCTCGCGCAGTCACACGCGCTTTATGTTGGCGCGGGCCTCGCAGACGCTCAGAGCGATCACCTTGAGGCACGGCAGATGCTGGAGAGTTGCCTGGCGCTGCGGCGCCGCCTCGGCAATGCGGTGGACATCGCTGCCACGTTGTCGACACTTTCACTCACGCGGTTGCAGTCTGGCGATGCAGTGGGCGCAGCCGATAGTGAGCGCGAAGCTTTGCAGCTCTTTCGTGATCTCGGTGATCGGCGTGGCGAGGCGCTAGGCTGGCTGCATCTCGGCCAAATTGGCGTTTACGTTGGCGACGATATCCGTGCGCAGACGCACCTTGAGAAATGCCTCGCAATAGCACGCGAGCTGCGACACCAGGAGATTGAAGGTGAATGCGAACGGCGGCTCGGCGAAGCGGCATTCGAGCTCGGCGATCGCGTACGCGCCCATGTGCGTTTCACGCGGTCGATGACCGTTTGCCTCGAAGCTGGTGACAAGCGCGGCGAGGCCAACGCAATGCGCTGGCTTGGCAAGGCTGATTTGGATAACGGCAGCTTCCAGTGGGCCCGCACGCGGCTCGGCGATGCCTTGCGGTCGTTTCGCGCCTTCGAGATGCGCGAGGAATTGCTTGGTTGCCTGGAAGACCACGTCGCCCTTGCCCACGCCGAGGGCGCGGCGGCGGCGGCCGTCGGTCTGGCATCAGCGGCTGCCGCCTCGCGTGGCCGCCTGCGGCTGGTCCGTTCGCCACGCGACGAACGGCGCTGGCTCGCTCTTGTCGACAAGCTGCGCGAGGCAATGGGCAGCACGGCCTTCATCGCGGCTTGGGAGGAAGGGCGAGGCTGGGAATTGGAAACCGCGCTGCAGCGGGTGCTGTCAGCGCGGTCGGAGTTGGAAGCGGCTTAACGCTGAACAGCTCAGCACCAGCTCTGAGCCGAGGCCGACGGACGTTGTCGGTCAGGCTTCAGCGGCTCAATCAGGCGTTGCGACGGCGCACGCCCAGCAAACCAGCCAAACCCAACATGGCCAACGCAAAGGTTCCAGGCTCGGGAACGAGCGTGAGTGTCATCGTCGGCATCGACGACGACATCCCGCAGCCCGCAGGCACGCCGGTGTAGGCGCATATCGGGTCGGCATAACCGAGGGTGTGATAGAGCCCGACGTTGTTGCTGGTCGACTCGAAGAATTTCAGGTCGAAGTAGTAGGCGCCGCCGCCTGCAATCGATGAGGTGGCTTGCACCGGCCCGAGAAAATTGGAGCTCACGGCCTGCAGCTTGTTACCCGAGACAAACATCTTGTAGACGGCCACATTCGGGTCGAAAGTCAGTGTCTCGACGATGTGCGTCGGCGCAACCATGGTTCTTGACGAGGCGAAGGTGGTTGGCGCCGACAGGCTGTAGAAGTCGACCTCAGCACTGAGGATCTTCATGCCGCCGCCGGAGCAATCGTCAACGTTCGATACCCAGCCGGATCTGGCCAGGCAGGCGTCAGGAATAGAGAACATGGCGTTGCCTTCCCAGCCGAGGTCGGGAAAGGGCGCACCGTAGCCCGGATCCCAGTGGCCGGTGTAAATCGCCGCCTGAGCTGGGGTGACGCTGGCCAACGTGGCAGCAACGCCAACGCTCGCCGCGATGCACATCTTCTTGATGCTTGGCATGTTCATGTCCTTGGTTATTTTTGGATACGGGTGGGCTGTGAACGGTGGCCGCGGCTGATTGCGCCGGGTGCGAACCCGATCAACGGAGCACCGTTTTGTACGCCGATCTGCATACAAGTTCTCACAATTCGGCGATTCTATGGAGCCTAGAGCCGATTCCAATTTGTCTGAATCCCCCGGTTCGTGGGGTAGCGGGGAACTTTTTTCATGTGGTGAGTAAGGTGCCACCGGTGGTTTTCGAATAGCAACTCGGTTGGCGCGACGATTCGCGCCCGCCGCGAGGGTTGGGGCGTTGCGTGCGCGGTTGCAGTGCTTGCTTGCGAATGTCGCCAAGCGAGCGTCGTGCAAAGCATTGCCACCACGCATCCGGCTGATCGCAACGGGTGATGTGACCGAGGACGACATCGTCTGTGAGATGGGCGATGTGGCCATCGGCGTGCGTGACTTCGCACCACTACTCGGCAGCGCATCCGTCAGCTGTGAACAAGAAGTACCTCGAAGCTTTTGAGCGTGCGAACAAGGGCATGCGGCCGAACTACATGTCGGTCGCGGCGTATGACGGCATGCGCATCATCTACACGGCATTGCAGTCCAGCAAAGGCGCGGGCGGTGATGCGCTGCTTGCCGGCATGAAGGGCCAAACCTTCGAGAGCCCACGCGGCCCGGTGCTGATCGACGCGCCCACGCTCGGCCGCGCCTCACCACTGGTTGCGAAGCTCTCGCAACTTGACGAACACGGTGCGCGGATCGAGCGCTGCAGGCAGATCGGCAAAGTGCTCGCGCAATGCGGCCATCACACTGGCGCTGCCGAGTCGGAAGAACACGTTGATGCGCTTTTCGTCGGCCATCGTGGTGACGACTCCGTTGGCCGGGTCTTGGCCCGCGATCTTCTCGAGCAGCGATTTCGCCGCCGCGTTGTCGGGCTCGCGCGCTTGCGTGAAGCGCAAGTTGTTTTCGATGTAGTCGTGGCCGGGATAGACCCGCGTGTCATCAGGCAAGGCCGCCAGTTGCTTCGCGAAGGTGGTGAACAACTCGCCCGCATCGCCGCCGTTGTGGCAGTTGCCTGCCCCGGCGTTGAAGAGCGTGTCGCCCGAGAAGATCGCCGGCTGGTCGGTGTGCGAGCGCAGGCAGATGTGGCACATCGTGTGGCCTGGTGTGTCGAGGCATTCGAGCTCAATGTGCTTGCCGACCTTGATCACGTCGCCCGCCTTCACGCCGCGGTCGACGCCAGCGATCTTCGCGCTAGCGAGGTGGTGCGCGATCAGCTTGGCGCCAGTTGCAGCAACGACAGCGGCATTGCCGCCGGTGTGGTCGTGGTGTTCGTGGGTGTTGAGAATCTGTGTGATCTGCCAGCCGCGAACCCTCGCGGTGGCGAGCGTTTTCTCGTGATCAAGCGGGTCGATGGCGAGCGCTTCGCCGGTCTCTGGGCAGGCGATCAAGTAGTTGTAATTTCGGTAGGCATTGCCCGTCCAGATGCGCTCGACGATCATCGTATGCTCCCCGTGAACCCACGATTGTAGAAAGCCTCCACCGTGTTTTCGACCTTCTCCGCCGAGCGTTTCGTGCCTGCTGTTCAAGCGCCGCTGACCGGGGCGGAGCCCGCATGGTGGTTCGCGTTCAGCGCCGGCCAGCTGCTTTGGCCCGAGGCAGCTGACGCTGAGTTCGCCCGCCAGCACGAGCCCACGTTTGCGCGCGAAAGTGCTGCGCGTCATTACCTCGGCACCTTGGGTGACGTGGCCTGTTGGGCGCTTGCGGTCGATGCAGTTCCGAACGGCTGGCGCGGCCTGCCGCTGCGTGCTTCGTTGCTGAGCTTGCCCGCGCCGTTGGCGAGCCTGGCCGGCCGCGCGGCACAAGTGCTTGAGTGGGACCGCACGCACCGCCACTGCGGTGTTTGCGGCACACCAACGCAGCGGCAAGCCACCGAGCGTGCGCGGCGCTGCCCTGCCTGCGGCCAAGTCGCCTATCCGCGTTTGAGCCCGGCGATGATGGTGCTGGTTTGGCGTGGTCGCGAGTTGCTGCTCGCGCGCTCGCCGCAGTATTCAGCCGGCATGTACAGCGCGCTGGCCGGCTTCGTCGAGCCGGGTGAATCGCTTGAAGAATGCGTGGTGCGCGAGGTCGCAGAAGAAGTGTCGGTCTCGATTCGCAACTTGCGTTACTACGGCAGCCAGAGCTGGCCTTTCCCGCACAGCTTGATGGTCGCGTACACCGCGGAATGGGCGGGCGGCGAGATCGTGCCGCAGGCCGATGAAATCGAAGCGGCCGATTGGTTCGGCATCGATGCGCTGCCGATCATCCCGCCGCGCTACAGCATCGCTGGGCACTTGATCCGCGACACGGTGGCTGCGATGTCGGCCTCATCGACGTAGCCAAGAAACGAGTCGCCAGCCTGCTCGTCAACAGGTTCACGCGGTTTGCTTTTGTGCGCGGCGTGCGATAGATCGCTCCGCTCGGCGCGAGCCGCCGCTGGCCGCGCGGTGGCGGCAAGTGCAGGCTCCGAGCGGAGCCGCCAAATCTTGCCGATGAGTTGTCCGAAGTCCATGAATCCTGTTGACGTGGCTGTTGCGAAGAGCCGCGGATGCTGCCAGTCGACACCTCGGCCGGGCACCGTTCATTCGGGTGAATTTGCAATCTCGCTTTTGCCCACAACGCCACGAATGCCGATGTCACCCCGCGCTTGGGCGTGCCGATATCCCCTTGCAGGCGTAAACCACGGCTGCGCGACCGGCGTTGAAGTAAGGGCAGCTCGAAGCCGAAAGGCCCAGCGGCTTGCCGAATCGAACAGGAGATCGCTTTGAATACCGAACCGAGTGTGGCCAGCGCCGAAGTGCTGCGCGAACGACTGATGGCCCCTGAGCCGATGACTCGCGTGCAAGCGCTGCATGCGCTCGAAATCCAGGCCGATAAATGCGCCGCCGAGTCAGACGCGCGGCTTGCCGGTGAAGCCTTGCGCTTCGCGGCCCGCGGCATTCCGTACTACCAGTGTCAAGACCCGCACTTCCGTGATTGGGTCCAGCGCGCCGTCTCGTATTGGGAGCGGCTGCAGCCGGCGAGCTGAGCTGTTCAGCCCGCAGTCACGACTGCGGTGCGCGCTGCCGAAAAGCGCCCAGCATCAAGCCGACCTGCACGGCTCAAATCCCACCCAGCGCGTGGCGCACCAACAGCGCCGAGAGCAGGAACATGGTCACGCCGATCAGACCGTCCAGCACCTGCCAGGCTTTGGGCCGGGCAAACCACGGCGCGAGCCAACGGGCGCCAAAGCCGAGCAGCGCAAACCACAGCAAGCTCGCACTGCTGGCACCCGCCATGAACCAGCCTCGTAACGCTGCCGGTTGTTGGGCGCCGATGCTTCCCACCAACAACACGGTGTCCAGGTAGACGTGCGGATTGAGCAGCGTGAACGCCGCAGCCTGCGCCAGAGCGGCACCTCGCCCTAAACCCACACCGCCGCTGGCGGCTGTCAGTTGATTGGCGTGCTGCGCGCGTCGCAACGCTTGATATCCATAAACAGCCAGGAAGACGGCGCCGGCGATGGCCAAAGCTCGCGTCAAATTCGGGCTCTGCCCGAGCGCCTGCGCCATGCCCAGCACGCCGGCAGCGATCAGCAGCGCGTCGGCCACCGCGCAAAACAGCACCACGCTGCCGACATGCTCGCGGCGCAAGCCCTGGCGCAACACGAATGCGTTTTGCGCGCCAATGGCCACGATGAGCCCGAGGCTCAAGGCCAGGCCTTGGGCGAAAACGGAGAAGCCGAGCGCAGTGTTGGTGGTGAGGGTCATGGTGTGCTTAGCCAGCTTTGAGCCGCAGGTATCGATCGGGGGCCGCATCATCGAGGAAGTCGAGGCGCCGCGCGGCGCCTGGAGCCGCCCGGCTTCTAGAATCTTTGCGTGCCCGCATCCGGCCCGAGGTGCCCGGATTGCGCCGCGCCCTCCGGGCGGCCATGCGGTAAGCACGAGGCAGGGAGCGCCCAACGATGACAAAGTCAAACCTGGTGATCGTTGCGGCGGCTGCGCTCGCGGGCGCCATCGGCGCTTCGGGCGCGTGGGCCGCCACCGCATGTGGTTGCCTGCTCACGACCGACGTTGACAACCTCGGCCTCGGCAGCTCATCAGGCTGGCGCTTCGACTTCCGCTATGACGACCTCACGCAGAACCAGTTGCGCCGCGGCACCGGCACGATCTCGCCAGCCGCGGCCAGCCGCATCGTCAACGCAGGTCTGCCGCAAAAGGTCGACCAGTTCACCAAGAACCGCTACGCCACGCTTGGCCTTGACTACGCGCCTTCAGCCACTTGGGGCGTGAACCTGCAAGTGCCCTACGCCGTGCGCAGCCACGCCACATTAGGCACCGCCTCCGACGGCAATGCGCCCGGCGCCGGCGGTGATTCCTACGACTCGCGCACCTCGGCCATCGGCGACGTGACGCTGATCGGCCGCTACCTCGGCGTCAGCCCCAAGCACCACATCGCGTTGAGCTTCGGCCTGAAGCTTCCAACCGGCAGCCACACCCGCACCGGCTCCTCGACCGACCCCACGCAGCCCGGCCCGGTTCCCATTGACCGCGGCCTGCAGCCCGGCACCGGCACAACCGACGTGATCCTCGGCGCCCACATCGTCAACCCGATCGACATCGACTGGGAATACTCCGCTCAAGCCACGGCGCAAGCTGCGCTCGGCGCGCGCAGCGGCTTCCGCCCTGGCAGCAGCGTCAACTTGAACCTGGGGCTTCGGTACATGACGGTGCCACTCGCCATTCCGCAACTGCAACTCAACCTGCGCCAAGTGGCGCGCGACCGCGGCGTCAATGCCGATGCTGCAAACACTGGCGGCACGCTGATCTACCTCAGCCCGGGGATCGCCTTGCCGGTCGGCTTGCATGCCTCGTTCTTCGGCTTCATGCAAGTGCCGGTTTATCAGCGGGTCAACGGCGTGCAACTGGCGCCGCGGCTTGGCGTGTCGCTCGGCGCGCGTTACGCCTTTTGAACGTCGGCAAATTGTCGGCAGTGCTTTGTGGATGCAGGATGTCGAAATCGCTGGGGCTTGTTCGTCGTGACAAAGACGGCGCGAAGTCTTTGCGGGTAACGCAGTCGTTCACCCGAACATTCATTCGTTTCACTCAGCCAATAGAAAGGGAGATTCGCCATGCCATCACGCAGCATTCAACTCCACCGCGTGCTTCGCAGCAAACCAGAGAAGGTCTACCGCGCATTTCTCAATGCCGATGCGATGGCCAAGTGGCTCCCGCCGTACGGGTTCACGTGCAAGGTGCATCACATGGAGGCCAAGGTCGGCGGCACATTTCAGATGTCGTTCCAGAACTTCTCATCAGGCCAGGGCCACTCGTTTGGTGGCGAGTATTTGGAGCTGATACCGAACGAGCTCATCCGCTACACCGACAAGTTCGACGATCCGAACCTGCCTGGGTTGATTGAAGTGTCAGTGAGCTTGAAGCCGGTGATGTGCGGAACAGAAGTGAGCATCACTCAAGCCGGCATTCCCGAAGTCATTCCGCTCGAGATGTGCTATCTCGGGTGGCAGGAGTCTTTGGCGCAATTGGCGACATTGGTGGAGCCCGACATTCCTGGTTGAGATGGTGCAGGGCTGTCATCGCAGCCGCAAAGCAAACTCTGGCTGCGGCTGCGGTGGCCAGGTGTGTGCCGCCTCGTCAGTCAAGGCGCGCGGTGACAGCGCGCCGTTTGCTCGCGCTCAGCGCGTTGCCCCAAACGCATCGAGTGTCCGGCTCGAGGAGCGGTGACCATGGGTTGCCTCCAGCGCCGGCCTGCCTCCCGTCCTGCTCGCGATGTCCACCACTTGCGCATTGGTCAAGGCGAAGTGCCCGGCGCGCAGCTCGGGGAGCAACCTGTGAACCGCCTCCAGCGCCTGCTTGCCGCCTTCGTTGCTCGCGATGGCCACTACCTCCGCCTTGGTCAATGCATATTCGCCGGTGCAGAGCGCGGGCAGCAGCCTGTGAACCGCCTCCAGCGCCTGTTTGCCACCGCCGTTGCGTGCAATGGCCACCACTTGCGCCTTGGTCAATTCATGCCGCCCGGTGCAGAGCGAGAGCAGGAGCTTTTGGACGGTCTCCAGCGCCTGTTTGCCACCGATGTTGCTCGCGATGCTCACCACCTCCGCCTTGGTTAACGCATGATTCCCTGTGCACAGCGCGGGCAGCAGCGTGTAGACGGCTTCCAGCGCCTGCCTTGCGCCTCGGTTGTTGGCAATGGTCGCGACCTGTGCCGTGGTCAAGGCATATTCCCCGGTGACCAGCAAAGGCAACAGCTCTTGAACGGCCTCCAGCGCGTTTCCGCCGCCATCATGGCTTGCCATGGCCACCACCTGCGCCGTGGTGAAGCCATACCGCCCGGCGCACAGCTTGGGCATCAGCTGATTGGTCGCCTCCAGCGCATGCTTGCCGCCAATGTTGCTCGCGATGCGCACCACCTGAGCGACGGTCAACGCATGTTCCCCGGTGCACAGCCTGCGCAGCAGCTCTTGGACCGTCTCCAGCGCATGCTTGCCGCCGTTGTTGCTTGCGATCGCAACCACCTGAGCGGTTGTCAAGGCATGGTCGCCGGTGCACAGCCAGCGCAGCAGCTTTTGGACCGTCTCCAGCGCTTGCTTGCCCCCATCATTTTTCGCGATGTTCACCACCTGCTCCGTGGTCAAGGCATATGGCCCCGAGCACAGCACAGGCAGCAGCTTGTGGGCCGCCTTCAGTCCCTGCTTGCCACCCCCATGGCTTGCGATGGTCACCACCTGACTCGCCGTCAAAGCATGCTGCCCGGCGCACAGCGTGGGCAGCAGATTTTGAACAGCCTCCAGCGCCTGTTTTCCGCCCGCACGGCTAGCGATAGCCACCACTTGCTCAATGGGCAGGGCATGCGCTCCAGTGCACAGCGCGGGCAGGAGCTTTTGGGTCGTCACCAGCGCCTGCCTGCCACCCCCACGGCTTGCGATGGCCACCACCTGCTCTGTGGTCAAAGCAAAAGCTCCCCCGCACAGCGTTGGCAGCAAGTTGACGACAGTCTCCAGCGCCTGCCTGCCCCCATCCTTGCTCGCGATGGCCGCCACTTGTAGCGTGGTCAAGGCGTGCTCACCGGTGCACAACACGGGCAGTAGCTGGTGGACGGCCTTCAGTGCCGGCTTGCCACCATCGCTGTTCGCGATGGCAACCACCTGGTCCAGGGTCAAGGCATAGTCCCCGGCACACAGCACCGGCAGCAGCCTGTGGATTGCGCCCAGCGCCTGCTTGCCACCGTTATTGGATGCAATGGCGACCACCTGCGCCGCGGTCAAGGCATAGTCACCGGCGCACAGCGCGGGCAACAGCTCATGAACCGCCTCCAGCGCCTGCTTGCCACCATCATTGCTCGCAATGGCCGCCACCTGCGCCGTGGTCAGCGCGTGCTCCCCAGTACACAGCACTGGCAGCAGCTTATGGATGGCCTCAAGCGCCTGACTGGCGCCGCCATTGCTCGCGATGGCCGCCACCTGTTCGGTACTCAAACCCAAGCCTCCGGTGCCCAGTTCGGCGCGCAAGCGATGAAGCGTATTCAGTGCGGGGCGGTGGCCGCGGTAGGCAATTCTTGCCAACTGTTGGTCAGTGAGTTGCAGCGGCGACTCTTTCAGGTCTTTGGCAACTCTCACCAATTCCTTGAGTGCCAGAGATCCCGCTCTGACCTGCGCGATCTTGACTATCTCGGCTTGGGCAAGTGTCGGCAAGAGCTGCTGCAGTCTTGGATAGTTCTTTACCAAGATCCTGAGCGACGCTTTTCGCTTGCTGATCGTGCAAATCTCGGCGTGCTCGAATCCATGCTCAATCAGGGCCTGATGGTGCTTGAGCACCCAGCGCTGGGTTTTAGGTTTGATGGAATCGATCTGCTCCGAGTCGTAGCCCAACGCGCCCAGCGTTTCGTGCGCGTCGCCGAGATCGGGTGCATCCGAAGACGCGCTGCTCTGGCCAGAGATGCTGGCGGGCGATTGCGGTCTGCCCGTTTCCTTTGTCGGCTCACCTGGCGGGAGAGCCGCCTGGTTCATGCTGGAGAACATCGCGACGAAATCATCCACTTCGTCGGGCGAGAACCCAAGCCGATTCAAGTTCACGTCAACGCGCGCGGCGCCTGACGCATGCCGCGGCGCTTGCATCGTCGCTGCCAAGCCAGCCGGGCTGTAGTTCGGCGGGAATTGGCGCAACTCGATGCCAGCCATGAGCATGGCTGCGCGGCTCGCAGCAGCCTGCCGCCCGGCGCCCCGTCGGAGCGGGGAGTCGTTGGCGTAGGGCAACTCTGACGCGAGAAATTTTGCGAGCGGGTCATCGCAAATTTCCGTTTGCTCTTGCGACAAAGCTTCCGCTTCGTCAAAGCCGGAAAGCATCCCGACCAAATCGTGCGCATCGTCTGACGACAGGCTGTGCCGAGCCAGGTTTGCATCGAGAGGCAACGGGGTTGGCGGGCGCTGATTCGAATCCCCGTCGAAACGCGGAGGGTCTTCCGGATCCACCGGCTCGGTCATCCTCGCCGCCAAGCCTGCCGGGCTATCGTTCGGCGGAAAGTGCCGCAACTCGATGTCACCCATGGGCGTTGCTGCCCGGCTCGCGGCGGCCGGCCGGTCGTCGTTGAGAAAGGGCAAGTCTGAATTGAGGAATTCAGAGAGCGAGTCGTCGCAATCGTGCATTTGCTCTGGCGAAAGGCGCTCCACCTCGTCAAGGCCGGAAAGCAGCGCGAGCAAAGCGCTCGACTCGTCTGAAGACAACCCGTGCGCGGCCGGATGCGCACCGAGGCGCAGCGGCTCGGGTGATGCGCTGAATGCGCGCCTGACCGGTCGAGGCGAAGACGCTGCCTCAGCCTGCAAGGTGCAGGCCTCCTGGCGAGTCGGCCGCGCAAGCGCGAGTTTGTCTTGCGATGTGCGCTGCAGCCGAGACGGCCGTGCGCTGGCTGGCAGTTGCGTCATCGCGCCAGTGCGCTTCACGCCCGAAGCGGCCGGGGGCTGACGAGGCGCGGCGCCTTGCGCATCGTTTGGCAATGCATTTGCAGAACCGGATCCGCCGCGAGAAAGTGGTTTCATGTGCTCGGTGCCCTTTCAGTGGCAAGTTGTGAGCAGCGGAACTGCTGCTCAAAATGGCGTCGCGCGGTGGAATGGCTGCAAAGACACAGTCTTCGACGGGGCTGCGGCGCAACGCGAATTTGAATGCACGTTGACTGGTGTCGCACCCGTGCATGCGAACGCAGGCTGGTCCCGGCGAACTTCACCTCAAACGAAAAAACGGCTGCTCGCTCGGGCGAGATGGCTCGCCCACCGCCTCTCGCAGCTAAGCCGGCAGATTGTTCGCGGAGCGCTGGCCATGGGCTGCCTCCAGCGCCAACCTGCCACTCATCCTGCTCGCGACAGCCACCACTTCCCCCACGGTCCAGGGAGCATCTCCGGTGCACATATCGGGCAGCAGCCGGTGGACTGCCTCCAGCGTCAGCTTGCCACCGAAATTGCTGGCGATGGCCACCACCGGTGCGGTGGTCAAGGCATCGTTGCCCGTGCGCAGCGCGGGCAGCATCGTTCGGACGGTCATCAGCGCCTGCCTGCTACCGCTGTTGCTTGCGATGGCTGTCACCTGCTGCGCGCTCAAACTCAGAGGCTCGACCGTGACTGCGGCGTACTGGTGCGCGTCTCATCCAGCGTGCCACGGGCAGGCTGCTGCCCGCTACGGAAGCTGGGTTTCATGTGTTCGCGGCCCTTTGGGTGGCTCAGTGGCAAGTGGGTGACCTACGCAAGCAGGTGATTCGCGAAGCGCTGGAAATCGGCTGCCTCCAGCGCCAACCTGCCACTGATCCTGCTCGCGACGGCCACCACTTCCGCCACGGTCCAGGGTTCATCCCCGGTGCAAAGATCTGGCAGCAGCCGGTGTGTTGCTTCCAGCGCCACCTTGCCACCGTTGTGGCTCGCGATGGCCGCCACTTGTTCGGTGGTCAACGCATGCTCCCCGGCGCACAGCTCGGGCAGGAGCCGTTGGACCGCCTCCAGCGCCAGCTTGCCACCTTTGTTGCCCGCGATGCTCACCACCTGCTCGGTGGTCAAGGCATGCATCCCGGTGCACAGATCGGGCAGCAGCTTCTGGACCGCCTCCAGCGCCTGCTTGCCACCGTTGTTGCGCGCGATGGCCACCACCTGCTCGATGTTCAAGGCATGGATACCGGTGCGCAGAGTGGGCAGCAACTTGAGGACCGCCTCCAGCGCCTGCTTGCCACCGCCATTGCTCGCGATGGTCACCGCCTGCTCGGTGGTCAAAGCGTGATCTCCGGTGCACAGCCCGGGCAGCAGCTTGTGGATGGCCTCAAGCGCCTGCTTGCCACCTGCATTGGCCGCGATCGCCACCACCTGCGCGGTGGTCAAGGCGTGATCTCCGGTACACAGCTCGGGCAGCAGCTTGTGGATGGCCTCCAGCGCCTGCTGGCCACCGGCGTTGCTTGCGATGCTCACCACCTGCTCGATAGTCAAGGCATGGTCCCCGGCGCACAGCTCGGGCAGCAGCTTTCGGACCACCTTCAGCGCCATCTTGCCGCCTTGGTTTCTCGCGATGGCCAACACCTGCTCGGTGGTCAACGCATGGTTTCCGGTGCGCAAAGTGGGCAGTAGCTTTCGGGCTGTCTCCAGCGCCTGCTTGCCACCGTTGTTGCTCGCAATGGCCACCGCCTGCGCGATGGTCAAGGCATGTTCCCCGGCGCACAGCTCGGGCCGCAGCTTTTGGATAGATTCAAGCGCCTGCTTGCCACCTTTGTTGCTCGCGATGGCGACCACCTGCGCGGGGGTCAAAGCATGGGGCCCGCTGCACAGATCGGGCAGCAGCTTTTGGATGGTCTCGAGCGCCTGCTTGCCACCGTCATTGCTCGCGATGGCCACCACCTGCGCGGCGGTCAAGGCATGCTCCCCGGTACACAGCTCGGGCAGCATCTTGTGGACGGCCTCCAGCGCCTGCTTGCTACCGTTGTTGTTTGCGATGGTCACCACCTGCGCGGCGGTCAAGGCATGCTCCCCGGTGCACAGCTCGGGCAGCAGCTTTTGGATGGCCTCCAGCGCCTGCTTGCCACCGTCATGGCGCGCGATGGCCACCACCTGCGCGGTGGTCAGGGCATGCTCCCCAGCGCACAGCTCGGGCAGCAGCCTTTGGGTCGTCTCCAGCGCCTGCTTGCCACCGGTGTTGCTCGCGATGGCCACCACCTGCTCGGCGGTCAAGGCATGGTCCCCCGTGCACAGCGCGGGCAGCAGCTCCTGGATGGCCATCAGCGCCTGCCTGCTACCGCCATTGCTCGCGATGGTTATCACCTGCTCAGTGCTCAAACTCAGAGGCTCGACCGTGAGTTCGTGGCGCAGACGATGAAGTGTCTCCAGCGCCGGGCGTTTGCCGAGCAGGGCGACTCTGCCCAGTTGTTGGTCCGTGAGCTGCAGTGGCATCGCTTTCAGGTCTGAAGCAACACGCAGCAGCTCCGTGAGCGCAAGGCCACCGCAATTGGCCTTGACGATCGTGACTACCGCACTCCGGTCAAGGTCTGGCAGCAACTGCTGCACCGTCGGATAGTGCTTTGCCAAAACCCATACCGACTCAGCTCGCTTGCTGATTGCGCAAATCTCGCCGTGTCCGAACCCGTGCGCCGTCAAGGTCTGATGGTGTTTGATCACCGCAGCTCGCGCCTGAGGCTGCATCGATTTGACCTGCTTCGGGCTGTACCCCAACCGGTCAAGCGCATCGCGCGAGGCTTGGGCACCTGACGAGTCTGATGACGCGCTGCTGTGCTCAGATCTGCCGCTGTCGGGGGATTGGCACCGCTGCGCTGAGTTGGTCTCCACACCGGGCGGGCGATCACCGTCGTCAGCTGCGCCAAGCAGGTTGCCGATTTCGTCCGCGTCCAACGCCGGAATGTCCATCTCCGTTTCTTGCTGCGACGGCAACGGCCTTTCCGGATGCGCAACCCCTTGAGCCGCCAAGTCGCCGTGCTCAGCAATCGGCGGCGTCGAGATGGCTTGCGTCTGACCAAACAACGCGATCAAGTCGTCAACATCCTGATGCGACAGCCCGCGCAGCCCAGGCGCTGCGTCCGAGGCCAGGGCCGAGCGTGTGGACGTCTCGTAAAGGTCAGAGATGCTCTCGGGTGACTGAGGCCGCTCCGTCGGGTGGGTCCAGATCATTGGCGGGAGATCGAGGTTGCGAGCGCTGCGAAACAGGTCGACGATGTCTTCGTCCAGCGCGTGCGGGAGGATGTTCATTTCCCGCTGCAACTCCGACGGTCTTGTGGGTGGCGCAAGCATCTGAGCCACCAAGCCGTCGAGATCATCATTTGGCACGCCCGCCAAGGGATGCGCCTCGTCAAGCAATGCGGTCAAATGCTCAGCTTCGTCTGGCGATAACCGATGCGGGTCCAGGTTCTCGATCTCGTCCAGCGGCAGCGGCGTCAGCGATCGTGACAGGCTGGCCGAGGCAGAACCCTGGCCAGCGGCATCGGCCAACGTCGGGTACTGCCACAGGCCGGCTCCCGCTTCAGGCGGTGCGCTGACGCCCCGCCTGATCGGTCGCTGCGGCGCCTTAGCCTCGGTCTCTGGTCGAATCGGCCGCGGCTGATATGCCGCGTCGAGCCCCGTGCGCTGCAAGCGTGACGGCCGTTCGCTGTTGGCAAGCGGCGTCGGAGAG
>JAYWGR010000083.1:0-2766 GCA_043778145.1 Rhizobacter sp. | reverse complement strand
GCTCTGGTATTTGGCGAGTGTGCCGGCAGCCGTGGCAACTTCGCCACCAGTCGGTGCGGGCCTCGGCACAGAAACGCCGGTCGCAGCAGCCTGGTTCGAGTACAGCACTTGGTCGGTCTGCTTCGCCGCTTGTGCGGAGTTGCCAGCCAGCAAGGTGCTCAAATCGTTAAAGGCCTTCTCGGTGTTCGAGACTTGGCGCCCGGCAGTGACCGGCCCTTTGGCGACGGGCGCCGGCGCTGCGATTGGCTGCGTGATTTCGATGGGGGTGCTGACGGGCGGCGCCACTGCACACGGCGCAGCGGTGACTGCTGGGCCAGATGAACTTTCCAGAGTTGGGCTGGGCGCGATCACCGCGTTCATCTGGGCTTGCATGGCGGCCAGGTTGGATTGCGCAGCACCCGTTGCCGCGGCAAGGCCACCCGAACCGGAGATGACAGTGGAGGGTGTTGCGGCTCCGTCAGATGTTGCCGCCTGCAGGTTCTTCACACTCACTGCTGCCATTTGCGCTTGAATGGCGTTCATCTGAGCTTGCGCAGCAGCAGCCGCTTCCGACAGACCGCTCGCGCCGGTCAACGCAGGGCTGGCCGATGCGCCGCCGCCCGAGATGACCACCGCCGCAACCTGCGGACCAGCTGCTGCAGTCTTGTCTTCAGCGGCATTCTTGTAGGCCATGACTGCTGCAAACTCCGCCGGAGTCGGCATGTAGCTCGGGTCTTCCATCTTCTTCAACACGGCCTGCGCAGCACTCAAGGATGATTGGTGCGAAGGGCTGGCAAGTGCACTGACAGCACTCACTTCGCCTTCCAGCGTTTTGATCACAGCGATCTCCGCTTTTGCCGGCGCGGGGCTCACCAGTGCTCGGCTGCCCGCTGCCTTGTGGAAGTTGGCACGACCCGAGATGCCATCGGCCCCGGCGACGTCGCTGGTCTCGATCTTTTCGTAGGCCTTGGGATGCGCCAGGAAGAACTTGGCCGCCTCGCGCGCTGCTTTGGGAGCACTGGCGTCGGTCGACAATTTGTAGAGGTCACCGACGTCCACTTTCTTCAAGTGCTTGGCCCCCATGTATTTGTCCATCGCGTGGGCGGCACTGGCCACCGCCGCAGCGGGCGGGCCACTCTCGTTGGTGACGCCCGCGCCCGGCGCCTTGTGAGCGTGATGCGCGTGATGGCCGTGACGCTCATGTCGATGTGCATGCTCGGGGCCCGAGCCATGTCGAGACTCAATGGTCGCAGCACCTGTTGACGCCAGTGCCGAGACATTCGACTGGACAACTTCCAACTGAACTTTCGGCTTGCCTTCATGCTCGCTCGGCGGCACCGGCCCGATCGTGATGACGACGGTGGCGCCGGCGTTCTTGGTGTCGATGTTCGGCATGCTGATGACTCCACGGGTATCGGGTGCGATCACGCGCCCAATTGATTGAGGTGAGATGCCGACATCCAGCTCAGGCCAGTGACTGCCGACGACTGTTGCTGCTCCGTTCTGGACTGCCGTGCGCCTCTGCTCGCACGGCGCCAGTTGAGGTCACAGATGTACAGATGCAGAACCATCTTAGGTTGGCTTAACTCGGCGAATTGCCCACGATGCGAAGCAGCTGGTGCGCGCACGAAACAAATTCGCGGAAATTGAGCGCATCAAGCGTCGTGCTCTATGAGTCCGTGTTCATTCCGTGAATTCGCGGTTGGCGAGCAGGCCCATCAAGCGCAGCGGAGCGACTGGGCCAGGAGATGACCGATTCGCTTCGTACGGACGGAAAAATGGCATGACGCCCCGCGGCGCATGCGCATGCCCGCTTCAGAAGCTGTCCTCAACATCGCAGATCGGCCGTTCGCCGCAACGTGTGGATTGCGCGAACGCAGCCATCCAGGGGACGAGTACATCAAGCACCCTGGACCTACAAAGAAGGCACACCCGGCGATTGACGACAGCCGTGGCCGGCGCATGTTCACGCATCAAATACAGACGCGCTGGCGGCGGCCGTTGCAGCCGCCGCCAGCGCGTCAGAGCATCAGTTTCCCAACTGACAGCCGATGACGTTGGCAACCTTTGCAGGCTGCCTTGTCAGATTACTCAGGTTAGGCAATACCGGTCAAGCTTGCGACGTCGTCGTAAGAAGACTGTGGCGAAGCTGGTGCTGGTGCTGGTGCCGGCGTCGCCGCCACTGAGGCATTGCTCAAGCTCTCATACACGTCAGAGTTTTGCAGCATGTACTTCGCCGCTCGCTTCACGTCGTCCGACGTATCAGGGCTGTAGAGCATCGCATTCAGGTCATTGACGTTCAACTCTGTCATGCCTTTTTCAGACATGTAAGTACCCAGGCTGTTGATGGCAGTGGTAGTGCCTTCAGCAGAAGGAGCTGACGTGATCGCAACGCTGCTTGCCTTCGGGACGTACGGGCTGCCAACGTCGGAACCCATCTCCGTCGCCATGTCACGCATCTCGTTGATGCTGCTCTTCTGGTCAGAAGCCTGCCCCGCTTTGACTTCGATGTCGTGGTAGATGTCGGGGTTCTCAACCATGAACTTGGCCGCATTGCGCACGTTTTCTGGGACGAGCGCGTTGCGACTGAGGTTGTAGATTTCATCGGAGGTCATGAAGTCGATATGGCTGTCCTGCTGGTATTGCGCCAGGGTGCCCGCTGCAGTCGCCACGTCACCGCGGGTCGGGGCTGGGCGCGGGCCCGCCGCAGCGCTTTGCGCCTCGAGTGCCGCATACACGTCCGTGTTTTGCAACATGAACTTGGCCGCTTTGCGCACGTCTTCAGAG
>JAYWGR010000082.1:0-7472 GCA_043778145.1 Rhizobacter sp. | reverse complement strand
GCACATGCCCGGCCGGCGCTCGGCCCGCATTGACAGCGCGGCAACACCCGCTCAGCACTCGTCGCTAGAATCGCGCCCTTTTCCGGGGGCAAGCCATGTTCTGCGCCATCGATTTCGGCACATCCAACTCGGCCATCGCCATTCCCGATCGGGCCGGCACGGGCGCGGCCATGCGCTTGGTGGAACTTGAGCCCGGCCAAGTGACGATGCCCACGGCGGTTTTCTACCTTGCCGATGCCGCCGATCAACCCGCCGCGCTTGGCGGCGGCCCGTCGCGCGCGTTTGGCCGCGCGGCCGTGGCGGCTTATGTCGACGGGCTCGATGGGCGCTTGATGCGGTCGATGAAGAGCATCCTCGGCAGCAGCCTGATCGAGCAGACAACCGACGTCGGCGGTGGCCGTGGCGTCAAATACCAAGACATCGTCGCGGGCTACCTCCGGCACTTGAAGCTCTGTGCCGAAGCCCAGGCCGGCGAGCCGATCCGCCGTGCCGTGCTGGGCCGGCCGGTGTTCTTCGTCGACGACGATCCGGTGCGAGACGCCCGCGCCCAAGCTGCGCTCGAAACTGCCGCGCGCCTGGTGGGCTTCGATGAAGTTCACTTTCAGTACGAGCCGATCGCCGCCGCATTCGATTACGAAAGCAACATCGACTCCGAACAAATCGTGCTCGTGGCCGACATCGGCGGCGGCACGTCTGACTTTTCGATCCTGCGCGTCGGCCCATCGCGGAGCCGCCGGCTCGATCGGCAGGGCGACATCCTCGCCAACCACGGCGTGCACGTCGCCGGCACTGATTTCGACCGGCGGGTCGAGCTCGCCGCGATCCTGCCCGAGTTCGGCTACGGCGCTTTCGGCCCGAGCGTGGCTGGTGCGCCGGCGCGTGAGGTGCCGAGCGGTGTCTACTTTGATTTGGCCACTTGGCACTTGATCAACACCGTCTACAGCCCGGGGCGCGTGGCCGAATTGCGCAGCATGCGCAGCTTCTACGCCGAGCCCGCCCACCACCGGCGTTTGATGACGGTGATGGAAGAGCGCCTCGGCCACGAACTTGCTGCGCGCGCCGAGGCGGCGAAAATCGAGGTGGCGAGCGGCGGCACCACGCGCATTGACCTCAGCCACGCCGAGCCCGGCTTGGCCGTGACGCTGGCTGAGCCCGAGGCCACCGCGGCGATCGATGCCGACATCGAGCGCATCGTCGATGCGGCGCGCATCACGGCGGCTCAAGCCGGCTTGGCGCCGACGCAGATCGACGCACTCTTTTTCACTGGCGGCTCGACGGGCTTGCAGCGCTTGTCGCACCGCATCGCGGCAGCGTTCCCCGCGGCAAGAGCCGTGCGCGGCGACCGCTTCGCAAGCGTCGCAACGGGGCTCGGCCTGCACGCTCGCCGTTTGTTTGGCGCGGGCGGCTGAGCGGCGTCTTACGCGGTCACATCACATCACATCTCATCAAAGCACGGCGGCCATCGTGTCGGCCGTGGCGTCAACGTTGCCCGAATTCAGCCCGGCCACGCACATGCGGCCCGATCGCAACACGTAGACCGCGTGCTCGGTGCGCAAACGGTCGACTTGCTCGGCCGTGAGCCCGGTGTAGCTGAACATTCCGTGCTGGCTCAAAAAGTAGCTGAAGTCGCGGTCTGGCATCTTCGCGTGCAGCACGGCATGAAGGCGCTGGCGCATGGCGAGGATGCGCTCGCGCATCGCGCCGAGTTCGGCCTCCCAGGCGGCGCGCAGCGTTGGCTCACTCAGCACGGTGGCCACGATCTGGCCGCCGTGGATCGGCGGGCTCGAGTAGTTGCGCCGCACCGTGAACTTGAGCTGGCCCAGCACCAGCGCGGCTTGCGCCGCATCGGGGCAGACGACGCTGAGCGCACCGCAGCGCTCGCCGTAGAGGCTCATGCTTTTCGAGAACGAGTTCGCGATGAAGAAGCTCATGCCCGCATCGCCGAGCGCGCGCACGGCGTGCGCATCGGCCTCAATGCCGTCGCCGAAGCCTTGGTAGGCGAGGTCGAGGTAAGGCAACAGCTCGCGCTCTTTCAATACCGGGATCAGCTCGGCCCACTGCGCGGCAGTGAGGTCCACGCCGGTCGGGTTGTGGCAGCACGCATGCAGCAGCACCACGCTTTGCGCAGGCAGGCCGCTCAGGGTGGCGAGCATCGCCTCGAACTTCAAGCCACCGGTTGCCGCGTCGTAATACGGGTAGGTGTGCACTTTGACGCCGGCGCCCTCGAACATCGAGCGGTGGTTGTCCCACGTGGGGTCGCTGACCCACACCGCGCTGCCGGGAAAGTGGCTCGCAATGAAATCCGCGCCCACCTTCAAGCCACCGCTCGAGCCGACCGATTGGATCGTCGCGATGCGCCCAGAGGCGATGGCCTCGTGGCCGCGGCCGAACAACAGCGTTTGCACCGCGCTGCGAAAGTTGGCCGCGCCTTCGATCGGGAGATAGGGCTTCGGGCCGCCAGCCGCAACCACCTGGGCCTCAGCACGGCGCACTGAATCGAGCACCGGAATGCGGCCGGCATCGTCAAAGTAGATGCCAATGCTGAGGTTGATTTTGTGTGGCCGCGGGTCGCGTTGAAAGTCTTCGTTGAGGCTCAGGATCGGGTCGCCGGCAAAGGGCGGAATGTGCTGGAACATGGTCGTGTTTCTGGGTGGCTGCAGCGCGCGTCAGGCAGCCAAGGCGGCTGCAATGTCGCCTTCAATGGCTTCGGGCTTGTCGGTCGGCGCATAGCGCTTGATGACCTTGCCGTCTTTGCCGATCAGGAACTTGGTGAAGTTCCATTTGATGGCTTCGGTGCCGAGAATGCCCGGCGCTTCGGCTTTCAACCACTTCCAGAGCGGATGCGCCTCATCGCCATTGACGTCGACCTTCGACATCATCGGAAAGCTCACGCCGTAGTTGACTTGGCAAAACGACGCGATCTCGTCATCGGAACCCGGGTCTTGCTTGCCGAACTGATTGCTCGGGAAACCAATCACCGTCAGGCCCTGGTCGCGATACGCCTTCCAGAGTGCCTCCAGGCCTGCGAACTGCGGTGTGAAGCCGCAGGCGCTCGCGGTGTTGACGATCAACATCACCTTGCCGCGTTGGCTGGCGAGTTGAAGGGGCTTGCCATCGATCGCAAGTGCTTCGAAGTCATAGATGCTGGTGGTGGTGTCGGCCATGGCGTGCTCTCGGTTCACTCGGGTGGACGATGGTAGCGCCGCACCATTCACCTGCTGCCCGGCGGTGCGAGTGACCCTGGATTGACGCCCCACGGGACTGCCGCGAACATCCACCAGGCTGCGCCCCTGCAGCGCTTGGCGATGCAGACCCACGATGCCTGAACCTTCGCAGCCGTCCGCAAGGCCTGTCGATACCAAGCGCGATAGCGCCTCGGGCGGCGGCGGCCGCGACGTTTTGGTCGTCGAAGACAGCGCCATTGCCGCCAAATTTCTCAGCCGGCGCCTGATGCATTTCGGTTACCGGGTTCATGTGGCCTCAGACGGCAGTGCGGCGATCGCGATGGTCGCGCATCAGCCGTTTGCGCTCGCTTTCATTGACGTGGCGCTCGGCCCGCCGGGCAGCATCGACGGCCTTCGCGTCTGCCAAGCCATCAAGCAAAGTGCAGGCTTGGCACGTGACGCTGGCACGCGGGTGGTGATGGCCACCGGCCTCGGTGGCGAGAGCGACCGCGTGCGTGGCTCGCTCGCCGGCTGTGATGCCTATCTGGTCAAGCCGCTGCTCGAAGCCGACTTCGTCAAGACGCTGCGCGCGCTCGATCCGGCGTTCTCGTGGCCTGAAGGCGACTAGTGCTTGTCGCTGCGGGCGATGGTCAGCAGGCGATCGATCTCGACTTTGTGATGCACACAGTTCGACTTGTGCCACTGGCGGATGATGCCCATGGTCGCCGCCACGAGGATGCCGAAGATCGTGATCGTCGTGAACGCCGAGAGGCCAAAGCGCGTCATGCCGGTGAGGAATGCGCCAAGGCCAAGAATGCAGGCCTGCTCGTTGAAGTTCTGCACTGCAATCGAGCGGCCCGCGCCCATCAGGTTGTGGCCGCGGTGCTGCAGCAGCGCGTTCATCGGCACGAGCAAGTAGCCGCCGATCGTGCCGAGGAAGATCAGGAAAGGCGCGGCGATCCAGACATTGGTGATGAAGTTCAGGCCGAGCATCAGCCCGCCCATCATGATCCCGAGCTTGATCACGCTCGTGGCTTGGTCAAGCTTCATGCGCATCGACGCGGCGATGGCGCCTGCTGCCGTGCCGATGGCGAGCACGCCAACGAGGGTTGAGGCTTGAGTCGTCGCATAGCCGAGTGCTGCTGCAGCCCAGGCAAACACGATGACACGCATGTTGCCCAGAATGCCCCAGAACAACGTGGTGGTGGCGAGTGAGATCTGACCGAGCTTGTCAGTCCAGAGCCGCGCATTGCAGCGCGAGAAGTCGCGTACCAAGCCGCCAAAGCTGTGCGCAAAAGGCTGCAGCGGTGCATCGGTGCGCGGAATGCGCAAATTGAAAAGCGCCGCAATCACGTAGAGAAATACGATGACCGCGATGGCCGCCTCGGGCGCCGTGGCCACGCCGGTATCGATCACTGGAAAGTCGAATGCCAGCAAATGGCGCGACACTTGTTTACCGACGAGTTGGCCACCCACCACCACGCCAAGAATCACCGAGATCACGGTCAGCCCCTCGACCCAGCCATTGGCTTTGACCAATTGCGAGTTCGGCAACAGCTCGGTCAATATGCCGTACTTCGCCGGCGAGTAAGCCGCGGCACCCAGCCCGACGATTGCATACGAGAGCAATGGGTGAGCGCCAAAGAGCATCATCAAACAGCCGATGACCTTGATCGCGTTCGAGAAGAACATGACCTTGCCTTTGGGCACCGCATCGGCGAAGGCGCCGAGGAAGGGCGCGAGGATCACGTAGAACAACGCGAACATCGGCGACAAAGCGGGAATGTGCCAAGCCGGCGAATTCGATGTCTTGATCAATTCGATGGCGGCGACGAGCAATGCGTTATCAGCCAGCGAGCTGAAAAACTGGGCGGCCATGATGGTGTAAAAGCCGCGCTTCATAAGGGGGTCGTTGACTTCATAGGATGCTGGTTTATAGCACGGCCCCTAACCGTCCAATGAAACGCCAAAGCACCGGCAAGCATTAGTTGGCAAGCAGGCAATAATCAGGTAACACCCGTCAATCAAAGCCATGCCGCGCCCCATACACGCCACTGTTCACACCGCCGCGCTTCGCCACAATCTGATGCGAGCCAGACAGGCAGCGCCAGATGCCAAAGTGTGGGCCATCGTTAAAGCCAATGCCTACGGCCACGGCATTGAGCGCGCTTTTGACGGCCTGAAAAGCGCAGACGGTTTTGCCCTGTTGGACTTGAGCGAAGCACAGCGCCTGCGCGCGCTAGACTGGCGCGGCCCTATTTTGCTGCTGGAAGGGTGCTTTGAGACACGCGACCTTGAAGTTTGCTCGCGCCTCGGGCTGTGGCATGTGGTGCACTGCCATGAGCAAATCGACATGCTGGCCGCGCACAAAACAACCAGCGCGCACCGGGTGTTTTTAAAAATGAACTCGGGCATGAACCGCTTGGGCTTTAAGGCTGAACGCTTTCGCGCCGCATGGACTCGCTTAAGCGGCCTGACCCAAGTTGACGACATCACCCTGATGACACATTTTTCCGACGCTGACGCGGCCAAAGGCATCACCGCCCAGCTCGCCGCTTTTGAACGCACAACGCACGATTTACCGGGTGAGCGCAGCCTAAGCAACAGCGCGGCTAACCTTTGCCATCACAACGCCCTAGCGGGCAAGTCAGATTGGATTCGCCCCGGTATTGCCACCTACGGCAGCTCACCCAACTTCCCACAGCACAGTGCAGCCGACTGGGGCTTGCAGCCTACGCTTGCGCTGCGCAGCAAAATCATCGCTGTGCAAGACTTGCTGCCGGGCAACAGCGTGGGCTACGGCTCAACTTTCATTACCCCGCATGCCATGCGGATTGGCGTGGTGGCTTGCGGCTACGCCGACGGTTACCCGCGCCACTGCCCGACTGGAACGCCAGTGCTAATTGATGGCTTGCGCTGCCGCTTGGTAGGCCGTGTCAGCATGGACATGGTGACGGTTGACCTGATGCCGGCCCCTAGCGCAGGCGTTGGCAGCGAAGCCACACTGTGGGGTCAGTCAACCTGTGGCGCGCTGTTGCCGATTGACGAGGTTGCCAGCGCGGCGGGCACCGTCGGCTACGAGTTAATGTGCGCGCTGGCTACGCGGGTGCCGACCACAGTAACTAGTACAAGCCTCGAACCCTTGCCTGTAGCCTAGCCAGTCCCAGCAGCGCATCGGTATACGGCGTGGGCACTTGCGTGATGTTGCCAAGCTCTTTGACAGCCGCCACTAGCGCATCTAGCTCAACTGCCTTGCCTGCTTCTACATCTTGCAACATCGATGTTTTGAACGCGCCTAACTTTGCCGTCACCGCGTGGCGATCTTCGGGCTGCTGGTCAATGGCAATGCCTAAACGCGCGCCAATTTCTTTGGCCTCCAGCATGACGCTTGACATGAAGCCGCGCACTAAATCGTCGTCCAAAATCAAATTGGTTGTTGCACCAGTCAGCGCGCTAACGGGGTTGACCGTCATGTTGCCCCACAGTTTGAACCAGATGTCCCTTTGAATCTGCTCAGACACTGGCGCATCAAAGCCCGCCCGCTCAAGCGATGCTGCCAACGCCAAGACGCGGCTAGATTTTTCGCCAGTTGCCTCGCCAATGATCAGCTTGTTACCAAAGTGATGGCGCACCACCCCCGGGGAGTCGACCGAGCAACTGGCGTGCACCACACAGCCCACCGCATGCGCGGGCGCTATTGCCGCTGCAATTTGGCCATGTGGGTCAACTGACGTTAAACACCGCCCGGCATATTGGCCACCAAAGCGATGTAAAAACCACCACGGCACGCCGTTCATGGCGGTGAGCACCATCGTGTTTTCGCCAATCAACGGCGCGATGGCCTTTGCAACATCAACTAGCGCTGGCCCTTTCACGCTAAGCACCACCAAGTCTTGCACCCCAAAATCTGCTGGCGCCGCAGATGCAGCTACCGCCTGCGCGCCTACGCTGCCGTCGTGATGCAGCCGCAGCCCGCCTTGGCAAAGTGCATCCAGCGTGGCCCCGCGCGCCACCACGGCAACCCGGCAACCCGCAGCCGCTAGCCGGTACCCGAGCCAGCCACCGATTGCGCCTGCGCCGTAAATACAAACTTTCATGCGTGGGCTTTCATCAGTTAACTGGCGCTTGGAGGCATCATGAGTCACGGTTTGCAGTGCACACGACACTGACTTGGTAAGCAGGTGTATCGAGCCATGTGCCACTTTATTTTAAAGAATGCCAATAAGGCTGTTTGACCTACGGCGAAAGTCGTACAGGCGCACCAATGGCGGTGCGAGGTGCCCAAAACACTGCGTAGCCGGTGGTACG
>JAYWGR010000081.1:0-25214 GCA_043778145.1 Rhizobacter sp. | reverse complement strand
CGGCGGCGTAATCGTGCTGGCCTTGCGCGTGCAGCGACATCAACGCATCGAGCATGAAGAACGGGTTGCCGCCAGACGCTGCAAGCATCGGCCCGGCCCACGTGGGGGCTGCCAGCCCCGGCAGTTCGAGGGAATCCAGCAGCGTGGCGATGGCTGCCTCGTTCATCGGCTCAAGGCGAATGCGCAGCAGCGGCGGCGTGGCCTGTGCGGCGAGCCAGCGCGTCAACCCGGCTGGGTGTTCATCGGCACGCACCGCCAGCAGCATCCACGGGCCGCCGTCTTCGGCCTGGCCGACGAGGTGCAGCAGCCAGTCGAGCGTGGCGTCGTCAGCGAACTGGAGATCGTCGACCACCAGCGCAGCCAGGCCGCGCTCCCGCCACTCGCGCAACGTGGCGGCGAGCGCTTGCCACAGGCGCAGGGTTTGGAGCGGGCCGGCCGGCGCGGCGCCCCAGTCGGGCAGCAGCCGCGCGAGCTCGGCGCGGGCCCAATCGGCCAGCGGCGCGCCGAAGCGTTGCGCAAGCGGCAGCAACCCGCGCGCCAAGGTGTTGTAGGGAATGCCAGCGTCGCCCAGGCGGGCGCAAATGATGGGCGGCGCCTCGTGCTGCCGCGCGTAATCGGCGATCAACCGCGTCTTGCCGATGCCAGCTTCGCCTTCCACGAGCACTGACTGGTGTTGCAGCCGGGCTGAGTCAATCGCATGCCATTGCGCATCGCGCGCCACAAGCCGCGGCGGGCGAAGCACCGTGACTGGCGTGGGTTGGGAGACGGGGTCGGGCACGGCGCCGCTGCGCTCGATGGTCGAGGCGAGTTGCTGTGTTTCCAGGCTCGGGCGCGTGCCGATCGTTTGGCCGAGCAAGTGCTGGCAGCGCTCGAAGGCCGCCAGCGCCGCAGCGCGATCTCCACGGCGGTAATGCAAGCGCATGACACGGCGGTGCGCGTGCTCAAGCGTGGGCGCCTCGGCCACGAGCCGCTCGGCAAACACCAGCGCCTCGGCGATGCGGCCTGCGGCTTCGAGCCGCGCGGCCTCGTCGGCCAGTTGCCTGCGGCGCTCGGCCTGCCACCGCTCGCGGGAGCTCGCGACCCAATCGCCGAGCTCGCCGCAGTCGTCATAAACCAGATCGCCGAGCAGCTGCGTGGCGCTGGCGGGCGGTGCGCCTTCGAGCAAGGAGATGCCCGAGCCCAGATCGTGGCGCACGCCTTGGGCCAGCGCCATGACCGGTGTTGAGATGACGATCTCATCGCCCGTGCGCCGCCGCATGCGAAACAAGCGCTGGCGCAGGCTCGCCTGGGCGGTGCGCGTGGGCAAGTCTGGCCAGAGCAGGCCCACGATGCGCTGCCGCGGCGTGGGCCCATTCAGCGCCAGCCAAGCGAGCAAGGCGGCGTCGCGTCGCTCCAGCACGTGTGCGGTTTCGTCAGGCAGCAGCAGGCGCGGCACGCCGAGCAGTTCGATTCGTGGGGCGCCCGTGTCACCACTCATCGCTTGCCGCCGTGCGCGCCCGTGTCAGCGGCGCCGGTTGCCGCCCAGGATGGACCCGAGCACGCCGCGAATGATCTCGCGCCCAACGGTCGAGCCGATCGTGCGCACCGCCGAGCGCGCTGCCGCTTCGGCCAAACCTTCGTGCTTGCCGCCGCGCGGGCCGGTGCTGCCGAAGAGCACCTCCTTCAGACCGCCGAAGAGGCCGCCGCCAGGCTCGCCGGCATTGCCGGGAGAAGGTGCGCCAATGCCTGTTGGCAAGTTGATCGGCGCGGCAGGTGGCGTGGGCGAGGATGATCTTCCGGGCGTTGCCGCCGGCGGGCTCGCAGCCACGCGGCCCTTGATCTTCTCGTAGGCCGAATCCCGGTCGACTGCCTTTTCATAAACGCCCGCCACCAAAGAGCCCGCGAGCAATGCAGCGCGCTGCTCGGCCGTGATCGGCCCGATCTGGCTGCCCGGTGGCAGCACGAAGACGCGCTCGGTCGGGCTCGGCCGGCCTTTGTCGTCTAGCAAGCTGACGAGGGCTTCACCCACGCCGAGCTCGGTGATGGCGGTCTCGATGTCGAGCCCGGGGTTCGCCCGCATCGTGCTGGCTGCCGCCTTCACGGCTTTTTGGTCGCGCGGTGTGAAGGCGCGCAGCGCGTGTTGCACGCGGTTGCCGAGTTGAGCGAGCACGGTGTCGGGAATGTCGAGCGGGTTTTGCGTCACGAAGTAGACGCCCACGCCCTTGCTGCGCACCAGCCGCACGACGAGCTCAATGCGCTCAACGAGTGCGGCAGGCGCCTCCTTGAAAAGCAGGTGCGCCTCGTCGAAAAAGAAAACGAGCTTCGGCTGCTCAAGATCGCCCACCTCGGGCAATTGCTCGAAGAGCTCTGAGAGCATCCAGAGCAAAAAGGTCGCGTAAAGCCGCGGGCTGTTCATCAGCTGATCGGCAGCGAGGATGTTGACGACGCCTTGGCCGTCGGTCGTTTGCATGAAGTCGGCAATGTTGAGCATGGGCTCGCCGAAGAAGACCTCGCCGCCTTGGCCATCGATCTGCATCAGCCCACGCTGGATGGCGCCGATGCTGGCTGCGCTCACGTTGCCGTATTCGGTGGTGAACTCCGCAGCGTTGTCGCCCACGTGCTGCAGCATCGCGCGGAGGTCTTTCAAATCGAGCAGCAAGAGGCCGTTGTCATCGGCCACTTTGAAGACGAGGCTCAGCACACCTTGCTGCGTTTCGTTCAGTGCCAACATGCGGGCGAGCAGCAGCGGGCCCAGGTCGCTGATGGTGGCGCGCACCGGGTGGCCAGATTTGCCGAACACATCCCACAGCGTCACGGGGCAGGGCGCTGATGCGGGCGCCGTGATGCCGCGCTCGGCCAGCATGCCGGCGAGCTTGGGGCTCACGTGGCCGGCTTGCGAAATGCCGGTCAAGTCACCCTTCACATCGGCCATGAAGACGGGCACGCCGCGTTGGCTGAAGTTCTCGGCCAAGGTCTGCAGCGTGATGGTTTTGCCCGTGCCGGTGGCGCCGGTGATGAGGCCATGGCGATTGGCGAGTGCCGGCAGCAGCACGCATTCGATCGGTGGTTGTTTGGGTACGGCGCGCTGCGCGATCAGGATGGGCTCGGCCATGGGGGCTCCCGGGTTGGCACGTAAAATTGCAGTCTAACGAAGCGCGGCGCAGATCGATTCGGCCGCTAAGCACAGTCACGGGGAGCCTCATGGCCGGTCATTCCAAATGGGCCAACATCCAGCATCGCAAAGGCCGCCAAGACGAGAAGCGCGGCAAGATCTGGACACGCGTCATCCGCGAAATCGTCGTCGCTGCACGCCAAGGTGGCGGTGATCTGGCGATGAATCCGCGCTTGCGGTTGGCAGTCGAGAAGGCCAAAGCCGCCAACATGCCGGCCGACACCGTCAAGAAGAACATCGACAAAGCCACCGGCAACTTGGAAGGCGTGAGCTACGAGGAAATTCGCTACGAGGGCTACGGCATCGGCGGCGCCGCGATCATTCTCGATTGCATGACCGACAACCGCGTCCGCACCGTGGCCGAAGTTCGCCATGCGTTCAGCAAGTACGGCGGCAATCTCGGCACCGAAGGCTCGGTTGCGTTCCAGTTCAAGCACGTCGGCCAATTCGTCTTTGCGCCGGGCACCAATGAAGACAAAGTCATGGAAGTGGCGCTCGAAGCTGGCGCCGATGACGTGGTGACCGATGCCGATGGCGCAGTCGAAGTCTTGTGCGCACCGCCTGCCTTTGAGGCCGTGCAAGCTGCGCTCGAAGCCGCGGGCCTGAAGCCCGAGATCGCTGAAGTCACGATGCGCGCCGAGAACACGGTGGCGCTCGCCGGTGAAGACGCGCTGCGCATGCAAAAGCTGCTCGATGTGATCGAAGACCTCGATGATGTGCAAGAGCTCCACCACAACGCCGAACTGTCGGAATGAAGAGAGCAGGTCAATGAAAGTACTTGTCATCGGCAACGGCGGCCGCGAGCACGCCATCGCTTGGAAGCTGAGCGATTCACCGAAGGTGCAGACGGTCTTCGTCGCCCCCGGCAACGGCGGCACCGCAGCAGATCCGAAGCTGCAGAACATCGCGCTGACCGACTTCCATGCGCTGGCCGACTTTGCGCAGGCCGAGAAGGTTGCAGTCACCGTTGTCGGGCCGGAAGCGCCTTTGGCCGGTGGCATCGTCGACGTGTTCCGGGCGCGCGGTTTGCGCGTCTTCGGGCCCACACAAGCCGCAGCGCAACTCGAGAGCTCGAAGGCCTTTGCCAAGGCCTTCATGCAGCGCCACAAGATTCCAACTGCCGCATTCGCCACCTTCACCGCTGCAGCCGAGGCGCACGCGTATGTTGATGCGCAAGGTGCGCCGATCGTCATCAAGGCCGATGGGCTGGCGGCGGGCAAAGGCGTGGTCGTGGCAATGACGCTCGATGAAGCCCATCAAGCCATCGACTGGATGCTCACCGGCACCAACGCCGCTGGCAACGCGCTCGGCGTTCAACACAACGACGGCGTGGCCCGCGTCGTGATCGAGCAGTTTCTCGACGGCGAAGAGGCCAGCTTCATCGTGCTGTGCGACGGCAAGAACGTGCTGCCGCTGGCCACCAGCCAAGACCACAAGCGCCTGCTCGACCACGACCTCGGCCCCAACACCGGCGGCATGGGCGCGTATTCGCCCGCGCCAGTGGTCACGCCGAACGTTCATGCGAAGGTGATGCACGAAATCATCCACCCGACCATCGCCGGCATGGCCGCAGACGGCATCCCGTTCACCGGCTTTCTCTATGCCGGCTTGATGATCGACGCGCAAGGCCAGCCGCGCACCGTCGAGTTCAATTGCCGGCTCGGTGACCCCGAAACGCAGCCCATCTTGATGCGGCTCAAGTCCGACTTGTTCGATCTCTTGATGCACGCCACCGCGGGCACGCTCGATCAGGTCGAGCTGAGTTGGGATCGGCGCATTGCGCTTGGCGTCGTCATGGCTGCTGCCGGCTACCCGCTCGACCCGCGCAAAGGCGACGCGATTCACGGCTTGCCGGCCGATGCGCCCGATGCGATGGTCTTCCACGCCGGCACGGCCAGCGCGGCGGGCGGTGTGGTGACGGCAGGCGGGCGAGTGCTGTGCGCGACGGCGCTCGGCGACTCCTTCAAGCTCGCGCAACAGCACGCTTATGACTTGCTGCGCGGCATTCATTTCGACGGCGCCCAAGTGCGCCGCGACATCGGCCACCGCGCCATCAACTCCAAACCGAAGCGCTGAGGCCGAAGCGATGTCGATGGATCTGGGTGTCGTTCGCGACTATTTGCTTGGCCTGCAAGCGCGCATCATCGGCGCACTCGAAGCCGAGACCGGCGAGTCATTTGCCACCGACTCCTGGACCCGCCCGACCGGCGGCCGCCTCGAAGGCGATGGCCACTCCAGGCTCGTCGAAGGCGGCGCGGTGCTTGAGCGCGGCGGCTGCAATTTCTCGCATGTGCGCGGCAAGACGATGCCGCCTTCGGCCACGCAGCATCGCCCCGATCTGGCCGGCGCGCCATTCGAGGCGATGGGCGTGTCGCTCGTCATGCATCCGCGCAACCCCTTCGTGCCGACGGTGCACATGAACGTGCGCCTGCTCGCAGCCTTGCCCGAAGGCAAAGAGCCCGCGCTGTGGTTCGGCGGCGGCATGGACTTGACGCCCTACTACGGCTTCGAAGAAGACGCTGCTCACTTTCACCGCACCAACCGCGATGCGCTCGCGCCGTTCGGTGCCGACAAATACCCGCGCTTCAAGCAGTGGTGCGACGAGTACTTTTATCTGAAGCACCGCAACGAGCCTCGTGGCATCGGCGGTGTGTTCTTTGATGATTTCTCTGAGCTCGGCTTTGACGGCAGCTTCGCAATGATGCGGTCGGTGGGCGATGCGTTCACGGCGGCCTACTTGCCGATCGTCGCGCGCCGCAAGGAGACGGCTTACACCGAATCGGAGCGTGATTTCCAAGCCTATCGGCGTGGCCGGTATGTCGAGTTCAACCTCGTGTTCGACCGCGGCACCTTGTTTGGCCTGCAGTCGGGTGGCCGTACTGAAAGCATCCTGATGTCGATGCCGCCGATCGTCAAATGGCGCTATGACTGGAGCCCCGAGGCCGGCACGCCGGAGGCGCGGCTTTACAGCGACTTTTTGCGTCCGCGGGAATGGGCCGCATGGTCAGCACGGGCAGATCAAGCCGATCGGGCGCCAGTTTGAACCAGGCTCCGCGACGCATCGGGATATTCGGCGGCAGCTTCGATCCGGTTCACAACGCTCACCTCGCCTTGGCGCGGCTGGCCGCATCGCAACTGGCGCTTGATGAGTTGCGCTGGGTGCCGACGGGCGAGCCGTGGCACAAAGCCCGGCCGTTGACGGGTGCAACTCACCGCGAAGCCATGGTTCGCTTGGCGATCGCCGGCGAGCCGCGATGGGTGCTGGAGCGCTGCGAACTCGAGCGCGCCGGCCCGAGCTACACGCTCGATACCGTGCGCGAGTTGCAAGTCCGCGAGCCGGGCCAAGATTGGTTCTTGGTGATCGGCCAGGATCAGTACGACAGCCTCACCTCTTGGCACGATTGGCAAGAGCTGCTGGCACGTGTGACGCTGGCGGTGGCCAATCGGCCTGGTGCGCATCCCGTTGAAAGTGGGGCGCTGAAAGCGTTCGCGCACCGCAGCGTCAATCTGCCGTTGATGGACCTTTCATCCACCGACATACGCCAGCGCATCGCCGCAGGGCAGGGCATCGCCGATCTGGTGCCACCTGCAGTCGCGCGCTATATTGATCAATACCACCTCTATCCCCCGGTTACTCAGGAGCTGAATGGACATTCGTAAACTGCAACGCGTCATCGTCGATGGCCTGGAAGACGTCAAAGCTCAGAACATCGTCGTCTTCAACACCGAGCATTTGTCGGCCTTGTTCGAGCGCGTGATCATCGCCTCGGGCACCAGCAACCGGCAGACCAAATCGCTGGCCTCCAGTGTGCGGGAGGCGGTCAAGGACGCAGGGTTTGCGGTGCCGCGCACCGAGGGCGAAGGCAACGGCGAATGGATCATCGTCGACTGCGGCGCCGCGGTCGTGCACGTGATGCAACCTTCGATCCGCGAGTACTACCACCTCGAAGAGATCTGGGGCGACAAGCCCGTCAACATGAAGATCGACAGCAGCGTGCGCAAGCTGGTGAAGGCCGCTGAGCCAGATGCGGCACCGGCCAAGAAGACGGCCGCCAAGAAGGCAGCTGCAAAGACGCCAGCTGCGAAGACGACAGCTGCAAAGAGGCCGGCCGCCAAGAAGACGGCAGCCAAGAAGACAACTGCAAAGACGGCCAGCGCGCCAGAACTCAGCGAGACGGCGATCTTCGCGAAGAGGCCAACGGCCAAGCCTGCGCCAGCGGCAAAGGCGCCGGCGAAGCGGGCAGCGCCAGCACCCGTTGCAGCCAAGCGAGCGCCTGCGAAGAAGGTTGCAGCCAAGCAAGCTGCCCCCGCTGCCAAGCGCGCCGTGACGCGCACCACCGGCGTCAAGCAAGCAGCGCCGCGCACGATCGTGATCAACAGCCCAAGCGCCAAGACCACGCCCAAGCGCAGTGCCGCGAAGAAGCCCGCCGCTAAACGGCCCACCGCGCGCGCACCCGCGCGCAAAGCGCCTACGCGCTCAGTGTGAAGCTGTGGTTGGTCGCGGTCGGCCAGCGTCAGCCGGCTTGGGCTGACGCGGCCTACGCCGACTTCGCCAAGCGCTTTCCGCCGGAAATGCGGCTGGAGCTCAAGGCCGTCAAAGCCGAGGCCCGCGGCTCAAAGACCGCCGATCAGCTGATGGCCGCTGAGGCCTCGCGAATCGAGCAAGCCTTGCCCCGCGGTGTGCGCCGCATCGTGCTCGATGAGCGCGGCGATCGGCTCACCACCGTTCAACTCGCCGCGCGCATGACCACCTGGCAAGGCGATGGCCGCGACGCTGCCCTCATCATCGGGGGCCCCGACGGCCTGGCTGCACCGCTGAAGGTCACGGCCGATGAGAGCCTGCGCTTGTCGGATCTGACGCTGCCGCACGCCTTCGTGCGCGTGCTCTTGGCCGAGGCGCTCTACCGCGCCTGGACCGTGATGGTCAACCACCCCTACCACCGCGAGTGAGCCGTTGAGCGCCGACTTCATCTACCTCGCTTCGCAAAGCCCGCGCCGCCAACAACTGCTCAGGCAGATCGGCGTGCGCTTCGAGCTGCTGCTGCCGCGGGCTGATGAAGACGCTGAAGCGCTCGAAGCACTGATCGACGGCGAGCTGCCTGCTGCCTACGTCGAACGTGTGACACGCGCCAAGCTGCAAGCGGCCCGCGCGCGCTTGAAGGCGGCCGGCTTGGCTCCAGCGCCCATCCTGTGTTCTGACACGACCGTCGCGCTCGGTCGCCGCATTCTCGGCAAGCCGGTTGATGCAGCCGACGCCGCGAAAACGCTCCGCTTGCTCTCGGGCAAAACGCACCGCGTGATCACTGCGGTGGCCTTGGCAGGCGATGGGCGCGAGTCGCTGGTCACCAGCACATCGCGCGTTCGTTTCGCACCCATCTCTGACGCCGACATTGCAAGTTATGTCGCCAGCGGTGAGCCCTTCGGCAAGGCCGGCGCCTACGCCATCCAGAGCTCAGCCGCGGCCTGGATTGCGCACATCGACGGCAGCTACAGCGGCATCATGGGCCTGCCGCTGCACGAGACGGCGATGCTGCTCAAAGCTGCCCACGTGCGCTTTTAGCCGCCGCTATCATGGGCTGAAGAGACCGAGACAAGCGCGGCTTCCAGCGGCCCGCCAAGACAACGAGAAGTTCCGCCCATGCAAGACATCCTCATCAATTGGGCACCGCAGGAGACCCGCGTCGCGATCGTCGAGCACGGTGCGGTGCAGGAACTGCACATCGAACGCGCGCTTGAGCGCGGCCTCGTTGGCAACATCTACACCGGCCGCGTTGCCCGTGTGCTGCCGGGCATGCAGTCGGCCTTCATCGACATCGGCCTGGAGCGCGCGGCCTTTTTGCATGTGGCTGATGTGCAGGTCAACGGCGTCACGCCGCGCAGCGCCAGCCACTCCGCGCCGCGCACCGACGCCTCTGGCAACGTGCCGGCGCCGATGCCGATCGAGCGCTTGGTCTTTGAGGGTCAGGCGTTGACAGTGCAGGTCATCAAAGACCCGATCGGCACCAAAGGCGCGCGGCTCTCCACGCAGATCAGCATCGCTGGCCGCTTGCTGGTGTTCTTGCCGCAAGACGATCACATCGGCATTTCACAGAAGATCGGCTCGCACGAGTTGCGCGAGCAACTTCGAACCCGCATGAGCGTGTTGGCGCAGGTGCCTCAAGGCGAAGAGCCGGCGGGCGGATTCATCCTTCGCACAAACGCCGAAGAAGCGAGCGACGAAGAGCTCTCCGACGACATTCGCTACTTGCGCAAAACCTGGGGCTTGGTCCGCGACCGAAGCTTCAAGTCTCCGCCCGGCACGCTGCTGCACCAAGACCTGAGCTTGGTCGAGCGCGTGCTGCGCGATCTCGCGCACGACGGCACGGCCGCGATCCGCATCGACTCGAAACTTCAGTACGACCAGCTCCAGCAGTTCGGCCAAGCGTTCACGCCGAGCTCCGTTGGCAAGCTCGTTCATTACAAGGGCGAGCGGCCGATCTTTGACCTCTTCAACATCGACGATGAGATCGCCCGCGCACTGACGCGGCGAGTCGATCTCAAGTCGGGCGGCTACCTGATCATCGACCAGACCGAGGCCTTGACGACGGTTGACGTCAACACTGGCGGCTTCGTCGGCGCGCGCAATTTCGACGACACGATCTTCAAGACCAATCTCGAAGCCGGCCAGGCGATTGCGCGGCAGCTGCGGCTGCGCAACCTCGGCGGCATCATCATCATCGATTTCATCGACATGACGCGCGAGGAGCACCAAGTCGCCGTGCTTGCGGAGTTGCGCAAGCAGCTCTCGCGCGATCGAACCAAGGTCACGGTCAGCGGCTTCACGCAGCTCGGCTTGGTTGAGATGACACGCAAGCGCACCCGCGAATCGCTCGCGCACATGCTCTGTGAATCGTGCCCGGTGTGTTCGGGCAAAGGCCAAGTCAAGACGGCGCGCAGCGTTTGCTACGACATCCTTCGCGAGATCTTGCGTGAGGCGCGTCAGTTCAATCCGAAAGAGTTTCGGGTGATCGCCTCGGCGGCCGTCGTGGAGATGATGCTTGACGAAGAAAGCCAGCACTTGGCCGCGTTGTCTGACTTCATTGGCAAGCCGATTTCATTGCGCGCAGAGGCGATGGGCTCGCCGGAGCAATACGACATCGTCTTGGTTTGAGGCCGCGGCGTCGGCCGGCCTCGCAGGCGTTCATTCGGGCAACTCGCCCCAGCCGGTGGCAACGCGGCGGTAGCGACCTTTGCTGTCGAGTGCGTCGCGCGGCACTTGTTCGCCGGTGCCCTCCAAGACCCTGCCGTTGAAGACCATCTCGATCGTGTCGCGCGGGGCCTTGTAGGGCGACACCGGCGGCGCATCGCTGCCGAGCTCGAAATGGCTGAAGTTGAACACCGTGACGAGATCAGGCTTTTCCATGTTCGCGGTCCTTTGCGATTGGCGGGCATGCTAACGCAAACCTTTCCAGCCGAAATACCTGCGCGCTGCGCTAGCCCATTCGCACCACAGGTGTTGCCACCTCGATGAAGGCCAAGAGGCGGCGCTCATCGGCGGTGAGCCCGGCGCTGCGGCGCTGCTTTGACGCATCGCCATTGGGCGCTTCCACCTCGCCCATCAGCAGGCCGAGCACGCGTGGGTGCACATAGGCTTTGCGGCAAACAGCCACGGTGTTGCCCAGGCGTGCGGCGACCTGCGTCAACACCGCTTTGGCAGCGGCGCTGCCCGCGCCGTCTTGCCGCGCGGCATCGAGCGCGAGGGCCAATGCGTGCACGCTGCCGTGCCAAGTGCGAAAGTCTTTCGCGGTGATCTCGCTGCCACTCGTGCTGCGCAAGTAATCGTTGACATCGGCCGAGCCAATGGCGCGAGGCGCGCTGCCGGCCGCATCGCTCGGGTCGACATAGCGAAACAAGGCCTGGCCGCGCAGCGTTTGGCAGCGGCGAACGATGCGGGCGACGGCCGGGTCGTCGACCGCGACTTCTCGCTCCACACCGCTCTTGCCGCGAAAGCTCAACCGAAGCGTGTTGCCTTTCAAGGCGGCGTGGCGGCGCTGCAATGTGGTCAGGCCATACGAGCCATTGCTGCGCGCATATTCCTCGTTGCCGATGCGCAGCATGGTCGCATCGAGCAAACGCACGATGGCGGCGAGCACTGCCTCGCGCATGAGCTGGGTGCCGGCGGGCTGTGCAAGGTCGCTCGCCACGCGCTTGCGGATTTTTGGCAGCGCCGCCGCGAACTCGAGCATGCGGTCGAACTTCTGCTCGTCTTTCGTCTCGCGCCAAGACGTGTGATACCGGTATTGCTTGCGGCCACGCGCGTCGCGCCCGGTGGCCTGCAAGTGGCCGTGAGGATCGGGGCAGATCCACACACTGGTGTAGGCCGGCGGCACGGCCAGCCGGCGGATGCGGTCGAGCTCAGCGGTTTCGCGCAGCGCTGAGCCATCCGGGTGGCGGTACGTGAAGCTCTTGCCTCGGCGGTGGCGCGTGATGCCCGGGGAATCGTCGCTGACATAGACCAAGCCCGGCGCTCTGGCCTTGATCAGCTCAAGTGCCGGCTTGGGCGCGGGGCTCATCGCACCGCCTTGGCGTCGAAGCCGAGCTTCTTCATCGGCGCGGCCAGGCCTTGGCGTGACTTGGCGTGCTCGGCCCACGGCGCGTTGCCGGTTGCGATGCGTGCCTCGGCATTGCGCACTGTCCAGTGCGCGGGGCCACTCAGATCGTTCAGCTCGCTCCATGCGATTGGGATTGACACGCCCAAGCCCGGCCGCGCCCGCACTGACCAGGCGCACACGGTGGTCGCGCCGAAGCCGTTGCGCAGGTAATCGATGTAGATCTTGCCGACTCGATTCTTCGGCCCGCTCTTCGCAACAAAGCGCTCTGGGATCACGCGCGCCATGTGCTGCACGATCGCCTGCGAAAACGCTTTGACCACACCCCACCCGAGGCGCGGCAATATCGGCACGACGATGTGCAGGCCCTTGCCGCCGCTGGTCTTGAGCATGCCGATGAGGCCGAGGTCGGCGAGGAAGCCGCGCAGCAAGACCGCCGCCTCGCGCACGGCACTCCAAGCCACGCCGCTGCCGGGATCGAGGTCGAAAACAATGCGGTCTGGGCACGTGATGCGGCCGGCCACGGCATTCCAAGTGTGGAACTCGATCACGTTCATCTGCGCTGCGGCGAGCAACCCGGCAGCGTTGGTGATGGCGAGCAACGGCTCGTGGCCGGGGTCGAGTGCGCGGTCGAGCGGGGTCACGCCAAACAGCTCGGTGCCTTGCGAGTGCTTCTGAAAAAAGAACGTGCCGCCCACGCCCAACGGTGCGCGCAAAAAAGCAGTTGGCCGGTTCTTCAAGTGCGGCAGCATCACCGCAGCGGCTCCGGCATAGAACGCGATGAGCTCGCCCTTGGTCACGCCGCTTTCGGTGTCGATGACGCGATCGGCATGGGTGATGCGAGGGCTTGGCTTTGCGGGTTGTGAGATGCGCGCTACGTGCGGCTTCGTTGCTGATTCCGGTTTGACCTGCGCGCTCCGGCCCGTGGCTTCACTCGTGATTGCCTGCACCTTCAATGTCGCAGGTGTCTCTCTTCCAATCGCGCTGGCAGGCTTGTCAGCCCGCAAGCCGTGAAACACGGCGTGGCGGATGCTGCCGCCGGCAGTCCACTGCGCGAACGACACTTCTGCCAGCAAGCGCGGCTCGACCCAGATCGGCACCGAATCACCACGCGCGCCAGCCTTGGCCGGCGCGTTGAGAAACGCCGGCTCGCTGGTCCGCAGTGCATCGAGTTGACCGCGCAATGCAGCCAGCGTGGCGTGGTCGAACCCGCTGCCCACGCTGCCCACGTACCGAAGCTGCCCGGCCGCCTCATGCACGCCTAGCAACAGCGCACCGATGCCGGCGCGCGTTCCCTTCGGTTCGGTGAAGCCGCCAATCACGAACTCCTGCCGAAGCCCGGTTTTCAGCTTGATCCAGCTCGTGCTGCGGCCGCAGCGATAGGGCGAATCGACGCGCTTGCCGATCAAGCCTTCCAAGCCCGCGTGGCGGGCTGATTCGAGCAGCGCAGCTGGGGCTTGATCAAACGACTGGCTGAAGCGAAGCAGCTCGTTGGGTGCGCGGGCAAGCAGGGCTTGGAGCCGCTCGCGGCGGTCGGTCAAGGGCAGGGCGCGGAGGTCTTGGGCTTGGTCGAACGGCAGGTCGAAGAGGTGATAGCGGATCGCCTCGGTGCGGCCTGCTTCGAAGGCGTTTTGCAGCGCCTGGAAATCGGGTGCGCCGTTGGCGCCGGGCACGACGATTTCACCGTCCAGCCACGAGGCTTTGAGCTTCAGCGCTTTCACCGCCGCCACCAAGCCGGGGAGCTTGGCCGTCCAGTCGTGTCCATTGCGGGTGAAGCATTGAACGCGGCGGCCCTCGGCGCGCGTGAGCAGGCGGTAGCCGTCGAGCTTGATTTCCCAGGCCCAATCGCCGCTTGGCGGAGGTGCGTCAACAAGCGTGGCGAGCTGAGGGCTGAGTTGCTCGGGCAGTGTGGTCTTGGGCGCGGTTTTGATCGAGATGACGCGCGCCGCTTTGAGCTTCGCTGGCTTGCTGCCGGGCACGCCAAGCACGCTGTCGGGCTCGGCATCGGTCACGCTGAAATCGGCGCGGCTTCGGGCGTGTTCGTCGCGCTCCTTCATCAACAACCAAGCTTCTTGGCGCTCGCCGCTGCGGCGCTTCATGCGCACCAGCGCCCACCGCCCCTGAAGCTTGGTGCCGCGCAACTCGAAGCTCAGCTTGCCGTTCGCATAGCCCGTGTGCGGATCATCGAGCGGTGCCCACACGCCGCGGTCCCACACGATCACGGTGCCCGCGCCGTAGTGGCCTTGGGGGATCGTGCCTTCAAAGCCGCCATACGACAAAGGATGGTCTTCGACCTGCACCGCCATGCGCTTGTCGGCCGGGTCGAGGCTTGGGCCCTTCGGTACGGCCCAGCTTTTGAGCGTGCCGTCGAGCTCGAGCCGAAAGTCGTAGTGCAGGCTGCGAGCCGCATGTTTTTGCACGACGAATGACAGCGCGACCGCCGGCACCACCGAGCCCTTCACCACCTCGCCCATCGGCTCCGGCGACTGCGCGAAATCGCGCATGCGCTGATAGGCGTCGAGCGGGTGATGCGGCGCCATCGTCGTCAAGCCTGGCGGCGCTTTGGCGTGGCGGGCGCGGCGCGTGTGGCCGGTTTGGCCTTGGCGGCGGACGGCGATTTGCCGCCTTTCAAGCTGCGCTGCAGCAGCTCGGCGAGGTCGATGATTTCGGCACCTCGGGTCTCCGGCGCGGGTGCTTCCGGCGCATGCACCTGCGCGGTGTTGCCGGCCTCGGCCTTGCTGTGCACGAGTGCCATGACGGCTTCGGTGAAACCGTCGCGGTAGCGGCTCGCGTCCCAGGTGGTGCTCATGTCGTCGATCAACTGCTGCGCCATGGCCATTTCGCGGTCAGTCAGGCCTGCGGCTTTGCGGCCGGCGGCGGGCAGATGGAGGTCTTCCCAGGTGCGGATGTCGTCGCCCCAGCGAAGAAGGTCGAGCACCAAGGCTGGGCCACTGGGCACGAGTGCTGCGAGATGCTGCTTGCTCTGGATCACCACACGCGCCAGCCCAATGCGGCCACTGGCAAGCAAGGCCTCGCGCAGCAGCGCATAGACCTTCGCGCCTTTGCCGGTGGGTGCGAGGTAGTAAGGCCGGTCGAGGTAGACGAACGGAATGTCACCGTTGGGCACAAAGGCCTCGATCTCGATCGTCTGCGTTGCGCGCGGGTAGGCGCTGGCGATCTCCTCATCGCTCAGCACGACGTAGTTGCCGTCTTTGTCGGCCGCCACGCCTTTGACGATGTCGGCCTTGTCGATCTCCTTGCCGGTGCGCTTGTTGATGCGCTTGTAGCCCACACGGTCCATGGTGCGCTTGTCGAGCCAATCGAAATCGACGCCGCTTTCTTGCGACGCCGAATGCAGGCTGACTGGGATGTGGACCAGACCGAAGCTGATCGCTCCCTTCCAGAGGACGTGTGATGCTGCGGCCATGTGGTGGGCTCCGAAAGTGATGGGCCTTCGCGCCAGTCAAAACCCCTGCGAGAACGGCGCGCTTGATGCTAGGCACATCCCTTTGGCCCCGGCCGTGGCGAGCGGCCGATTTGCGCGTCAGACGTGGCCTACGCCTGGGCCTGTGCAGCGCAACAGTAGGAAGAGAACTACATCCGAGCACGCCCGTCGCTGGCATCTTGATGCGCGGCCGCATTGCACAGTTCGTCGCCTGATTCACTTCAAAAGCGAGACACCGATGCACAAGCGCCATTCAACGATCCGACCCGCTCTGCTGCTCATCGCCCTGCTGGGCTGCGGCTCTGCCTTTGCCGAGAACATGGACAAAGCGGCTTACGACAAAACCAAGACCCAAATCAACGCCGAATACAAGCAGGACAAAGCAGCGTGCGGCAGCTTCAGCGGCAACCGCAAGGATGTTTGCGAAGAAAAGGCAGAAGCCAAAGAAAAGGTGGCGTTGGCTGAGTTGACCTACAACCACACCGGCAAGGCATCAGACGCTCAAAAGCTCGCCAAGGTGCGCGCCGATACCGACTACAGCGTTGCCAAGGAAACATGTGACGACAGCAGCGGCAACGCGAAAGACGTCTGCATGCAGCAGGCGAAAACCAACCACGTGAAAGCGCTGGCCGACATCAAGGTGAGCGAAAAGTCAGGCGACGCGATGGCCGATGCGCAAACCGAGAAGCGCAATGCCGATTACAAGCTCGCCGCTGAAAAGTGCGACTCACTCGCCGGCGACGCGAAAGATTCGTGCGTGAAGTCAGCCAAGATGCGCTACGGCAAGAGCTGATTCATCGCAAGCCTCACCAGCCGATATTCGTGGCCGTGAGGTTTTGCGCGCCTTCTCACGAAGGCGTGCATATGGGCATCGCGCCGACTGTAGCGATGGCGTTGATCAAAGCATCAAACGAGCGTTCGTCTACAAAGGCATCACACACCGGAAAGAGCGCTCGCAAATCGGCCTCGGGCATCGCTGAGCGGAGCACGATTTTCATGCGTGTCGTGAAGATGTTTTGATGCAGTGCAGTCGCTGTTGCGAGGCAAGCCGCAATCGGCACGTGAACATCAAGCACCACGGCATTGGGCGAATCGCCGTGTGCGGCGGCCAGCGCATCCAGGCCATTGCCAGCCACCTTCACGCGGTGCCCCGCTGCAGTCAGGCAGGCAGCCACCGCTTGACGCGCGTGAAGCTGATCGTCGACGACGAGAAGGCATTGGGGATGTTGCGGTGCCACGGTTTGCTTCATATTTATCAACTCGATCAAATTCGGCCCATCAAGAGCAATACCAACACCACGATCAACACCAGCCCCAAACCTCCGCTGGGGCCATAGCCCCAACTTCGGCTGTGAGGCCAGCTCGGCAAGACGCCAACGAGCATCAAGATCAAAACGATCAACAGAATTGTTCCGAGCGACATGGCTAATCCTTCGAGGCGGCCGAACACGGCTTACTCATTAAGTTAGGCAGCCAAGAGGCTTGTCACCAGAAGGAAGGGGCGTGACTGAAAGTAGTCGTTCTCCCACGCATGTTTTTCGGAGGTGTGTCGCTTTTGTTTCGTGTCTGTATCGCCACTGTTTCATCCCACTGCGGCGCGCTCAAAACTGCGAGCGCCAGCTCACCAGCACGCCACCGCGCCGAGGCTTGAGAGACAGCGAGGAGTTGTCAGAGAGCTGCACCCGCAACGTGCCGATGGGCTTGAGCGAGTTGGCGGCCGAGACCGGCCTGAACTCGACGCCCACGCGCGTGGCCGGGGCAGTGATCAGGCGCGCCGCTGCGGGTTCATTGAGCGGCACCGCGCGGCTTCGCTCGAAAAGCACGCTGGTGCTTGGCGACATTTCGGCTTGCATCGTGAACACAAGACGCGCGGCCGTGGGCTGTGCGCCAGCCAGTACGCGCTCTGGGTGGAGTGTTTGACCTTGCTCATTGGCCATCGCCAGCAATGCTCTAACTTTCGGCAATGCCACTTCGCCCGCATCGGGGCCGCCGGCATTGGCAAAGAAAGGCACGGCGGCGAAGGCGGCCGATGCCGCGCGGCAAATGAGGAATGAATGCGACGCGGATGGCGCCATGTTGAACTCGCTGTCGATGCCATTGAACGGCGCGCGAATAACGCTCGCGTCGGTATGTCATCAACAGTAAATCGAGCACGCACTCCTGACCAGCGCAAAGCTGCGAATGATCAAGTCGGCGTTGTGAGCATCACGCTGTAGGAAGTGCGGAATTCACAACGGGCGGCAACAGCAGTTTGGCGCTCCGCGCGCTGACACGCCTTGTCAGGCAGGCGGCGAGAAAGCGTCAGTGAGTTGCTGGCGCCGGGCCTCGCCTTGGCGCTCAAACATCCAGCCGGGGTATTCGCCCGGCAAGCTGCTGACTGCGTCGATGGCCTGCAGCTCTGCTGCACTCAAGCTGATCTTTGCGGCGCCGATGTTCTCGGCCAACTGCTCGGGCCGCTTGGCGCCGACGATGATGCTCGTGACCTGCGGCTGATGCAGCAACCAGCCAAGCGCGATTTGTGCGACCGACACGCCGCGCGCGTCAGCCATGGGCCGCATCACGTCGATGCAGGCGTAGGCGCGGTCGCGGTTGACTGGAGGAAAGTCGAAGGTCGTGCGCCGGCTGCCTTCCTCGCCCGCTTGATCACGGCCATATTTGCCACTGAGCAGGCCGCCTGCGAGCGGGCTCCAGACCATCAGGCCCATGCCTTCGCTGCGGAGCATCGGCACGATCTCGCGCTCCAAATCTCGGCCAGCCACGGTGTAGTAGGCCTGCAGAGATTCAAACCGGGCAAGGTTCAAGCGCTCAGAAATGCCGAGTGCTTTGGCGATTTGCCAGGCTGCCCAATTCGACACGCCCACATAACGCACGTGCCCATGGCGCACGAGTTGATCGAGCGCGCGCAGGGTTTCTTCGATCGGCGTGGCCGGGTCAAAGCCGTGGAGTTGGTAGAGGTCGATGTGGTCGAGCTGAAGGCGCTTGAGGCTGGCCTTGACGCCGTCAAGAATGTGGCTGCGCGAGGAGCCGCGGCCATTTGGGCCGAGGCCCATGTCGCTGAAAACCTTGGTGGCAATGACAACGCTTTCGCGCGGCAGCTTCAGGTTCTTCAATGCCTGGCCGGTGATCTGCTCCGAGGCGCCGCCGGCATAGACATCGGCGGTGTCGATGAAGTTGATGCCGGCGTCGACCGCCTGGCCAACGAGGCGCTCGGCCTCGGCCTGCTGCAGTTTGCCGATTTGGCCCCACATGCCGGCGCTGCCGCCGAAGGTCATGGTGCCGAGGCAAAGCTCGGAGACGAAGAGGCCAGTTCGGCCGAGTGGTTTATGACGCATGGCGCGCGCTCCCGTGTGAGTGGTGCGGCGAGGCTACTGCGCACTGATCGGCATTGCGGTGGAGTCAGGAATGCGCGGCTGGCCGGCTGCGCCTCGCAAACTTTGTAAATCTGCGGCTCCGCTTGTCGAGCTCACGGCATGTGGTTCGTCGTGGTGATGAGGCCGAATGGTTCGGTCGTGCCTCAGCCGCATCACCGCTGACAAACCAAGGATTCAAGATGAGCACCACGAAAGTCAAACCCATTCCCGACGGCATGCACTCGCTCACACCCCACATCGTTTGTGCCGGTGCGAGCGACGCCATGGCGTTTTATGCGAGGGCATTTGGCGCCGTTGAAATCATGCGCTTGGGCGGCCCACACGGCGCGCTGGTTCATGCATCGATGCGCATTGGCGACTCCACGCTGATGCTTGTCGACGAGCACCCAGACTGGGGCGTGTTCGGGCCGAAGCGGCTCGGCGGCTCACCCGTGACGATCCACTTGTTCGTTGACGACGTGGATGCCGCCGTGGCGACGGCAGAAGCCGCGGGCGCGACGGTCAAGATGCCGCCGGCCGATATGTTTTGGGGTGATCGCTACGCGCAGATCGAAGACCCATTCGGTCATCGCTGGTCGCTGGCGACCCACTTGCGTGACATGACGCCGCAGGAGATGCAGGCCGCGATGAGCGCGCCGCCGCAGTCGTTGCAGTAGCCGCATCAGCCTTGCCCACACTCGCTTGCGATAGCCCTGCGGTCAAGGCGGGCCAAGGCTGCCGCCCACAATGCCGCATGACGACGCTCTTGGCCACAGGCACCGCCCCCAGTCGCACCGAACTTCAGATCACCGGCATGACGTGCGCGTCTTGCGTGGCGCGCGTGGAGCGTGCGCTGATGAAGGTGCCGGGCGTGGAGTCGGCCTCGGTCAATTTGGCGACGGAGCGGGCGACCGTTGAGGCGGCGCCCGGCGTGTCCGTCGCGGCTTTGACGGCGGTGGTCGAGAAAGCTGGCTATGGCGCGAGCGATGTTGCGCGCGCTGCGCCGGCCAGCACGGCGCGGCTGTCCGAGGGCGGCTTGCTGGTGATCTCGGCGCTGCTGACCTTGCCACTGGCCGCGCCGATGGTGCTGCACTTGATCGGCATCCAGGCGATGCTCCCAGCGTGGCTGCAGTGGGCGTTGGCGACGCCGGTTCAGTTCGCGCTCGGCTGGCGCTTCTACCGCGCCGGCTGGATGGCCGCGCGCAGCGGCGATGGCAACATGGATTTGCTGGTCGCGCTCGGCACATCGGCGGCGTACGGGCTATCGGTCTATTTGATCTTGGCGCATGTGGGGCATGGGATGCCGCATTTGTATTTCGAGGCGTCGGCCGCGGTGATCACGCTGGTGCGGCTCGGCAAATGGCTGGAGGGCCGGGCCAAGCGGCAGACGACCGAAGCACTCCGCGCACTCGAAGCGCTGCGCCCAGCCACGGCACGCGTTCGGCGAAGCGGCGCCGAGATCGATCTGCCGATTGCGCAAGTGGCGGTCGGCGATGTGGTGTTGGTGCGGCCGGGTGAGCGCATCGCAGTCGACGGCGAGGTCACGGAAGGCCGCAGCCATGTGGACGAATCACTGATCACTGGCGAGAGCTTGCCCGTTGCGAAAGACGTGGGCGACAAAGTCACGGGTGGCGCGATCAATGCCGAAGGGGCGCTGACGCTGCGAACGCGCGCTGTTGGCAATGAATCGACGCTGGCGCGCATCGTCCGCATGGTGGAGTCGGCCCAGGCGGGCAAGGCGCCGATCCAGCGGCTCGTTGACCGCATCAGCGCGATCTTCGTTCCGGTGGTGCTGGGCCTTGCGGTGGCCACGGTGGCGGGCTGGGTGATTGCCACCGGAGATTGGTCAGAGGCGGTCGTCAATGCCGTGGCGGTGCTCGTGATCGCCTGCCCGTGTGCGTTGGGCTTGGCAACGCCAACGGCCATCATGGCCGGCACGGGTGTCGCGGCGCGCAGCGGCATCTTGATCAAGGACGCCGAAGCGCTGGAGCGCGCGCACGAGGTGAACGCGGTCGCCTTCGACAAGACCGGCACGCTCACTGAAGGCCGGCCAGCGCTGGTGGCGGTGTTGACAGCTGCGGGGCAGGACCGGGCGCAGGTGCTCGCGTGGTCGGCGGGTTTGCAGCAGGCCAGCGAGCATCCACTGGCCAGGGCGGTGATGGCTGCGGCGCAGGCCGAACAGTTGAGCGTGCCGCCGGCCAGTGCTGCGGTGGCTTTGGCGGGCCGCGGCATCGAGGCCACGGTGCAAGGCCAGGTACTCGTGCTTGGGAGCAGCCGGTTGCTGCGTGAACTCGGCGTCGACACTGGCCCGCTCGCCACTGACGCCGAAAGCTTCGAGCGCGACGGCCGCAGCGTCTCGTGGCTGCTCCGCCGCCAAGGCGAGGGCGCAGAGCTGCTCGGCTTGCTCGCCTTCGGCGACACGGTGAAGGCCTCGGCCCGTGCGGCGGTGGCGCGCCTGCAGGCGCTGGGCATCGAGACCGTCATGCTCACCGGCGACAACGCCGGCAGCGCCAACGCGGTGGCCCGCGCGCTCGGCATCGACCATGTACGTGCCGAGGTTTTGCCGGGCGACAAAGCGGCCGCGGTGCAGGCGTTGCGCGCGGCTGGCAAGGTGGTGGCGATGGTCGGCGACGGCATCAACGACGCGCCCGCCTTGGCCGCAGCCGACATCGGCATTGCGATGTCGACAGGCACCGATGTCGCGATGGCCGCAGCGGGCATCACGCTGATGCGCGGCGATTTGCGCTTGGTGGCCGACGCGCTGGATGTCTCGCGCCGAACATGGGCGACGATCCGGCGCGGCTTGTTCTGGGCCTTTGTCTACAACTTGATGGGCATTCCGCTCGCCGCATTCGGATTGCTCAACCCGGTCATCGCCGGCGCGGCAATGGCCCTCAGCAGCGTCAGTGTTGTCGGCAATGCACTGCTGCTGCGGCGCTGGCGCTCATCTACAGTGGCCTGATGACTGCTCGCATGCGTTGGCTGATGACGTGGATCTTGCTGCTGGCCTTGCCGGTGCAGGGTTTCGCGGCTGCCAACATGGTGACCTGTGCCGCTGCGCATCACCAGATGGCGCAGGGGCCGCAAAGCGACCACCGACATCATCACAGCGCGCTCGCCGGTGCAGCCGGTGAACAGCACGACAAGCATGCGGACCATCAAATCGGCAAGCTCGCGAAGTTCAAATGCAGTGCGTGCGCGTCATGCTGCATTGGCGCCGCGCTGCAGCCGGCGCCGCTGGCGGCGCTGTCACCCGCGCCTGTGATGGCGCCTGACGCATTCGTGCCCGCCTCGCGAATCGGTTTCGTCACCGACGGGCCCGACCGGCCGCCTCGAATCGCCCTCGGTTGAGGCCGCCCGCATGCGCCGTGTGCGCATGCGCTTTCAGCCTGTTGCCTGCCGGCGTGATGCCGGGGGCTACCGATTCGAGGTTCGTGATGAAAACAAGACTGCGGGCAGCGGTGCTGCCTTTGTGCGCCATCGTGGGTGCGCTCATTCCGTGCGTGCTGGCAAACGCACGGCCGGACCCGGCAGATCCGGCCGTGCCGGTGCCGGCTGCTATCTATCAATCACCTATGCGCGACGACCCGGTCAGGTCTTGGCGGCAAACCAATGACCGCCTCTGGCCACGCGGTGCTGAGGCCATGGCCGACCCCGCCAGTGCGCCGGCCCAACCGGGTGCCGCCGCTGCATCGGCGCCCGCGCCGAGCGGGCATGGTCACGCTGGCCACCACATGAAATGAGGCGGGCATGAAGATCACCGTGATTCCCAAATTGGGTGCGATCGCTTTCACTGCGTTGGCACTCGGTGGCTGCGCGAGCCTGCAAAGCGATGCCGGCTTCGGCGCCGTCGCCCAGACAGCAAAGGCTCGGCTCGGCAAAGATTTGCAGTGGGCCCGCTCCGAGGCCGATCGAGACGCCATAGACCGGCGCGTGGCCGAGTTGCTCGCTCACCCGCTCTCGGCCGACGACGCGGTGCAGATTGCACTGCTGAACAACCCTGGCTTGCAGGCGGCGTTCAATGAGCTTGGCATCGCCGATGCTGACCGCGTGCAGGCGAGTCGCTTGCCCAATCCTGGCTTCGGCTTCGCGCGTTTGCGGCAGGGCGCGGAAGTCGAGATCGACCGGAGCCTGCAATTCAACATCGCGCGCCTGCTGATGCTGCCCATGGTGAGCGAGATTGAGTCTCGGCGCTTTGAGCAGGAGCGCGGCGTCATCGTGCTGCGCGTGTTGTCGCTCGCCTCGGAGACGCGCAAGGCCTACGTGCGCGCTATCGCTGCAGACGAGACCGAGCGCTACATGCTTCAAGTGCAAGACGCAGCCGAAGCGGGTGCGGAGCTCGCCCGTCGTCAGTTTCAAGCCGGCAACTGGAATCGCCTGCAGCAGGCCCGCGAGCAGAGCTTTTATGCCGATGCGGCTGTCAACCTGATGCGCGCCGGGCAAGCGCGCACTGCGGCCCGCGAGCGATTGACTCGGCTCATGGGCTTGTGGGGCGAGTCGGCGCAGTTCAGCTTGCCCGAACGCCTGCCCGAGTTGCCGGAGTTGCCCAGCGAACTGCCGAACATCGAGCAGACCGCCCTCGCGCAGCGCCTGGACGTACAGGCCGCGAGGCTCGCCACTTCGCAGGTTGCCAAAAACCTCGGCTTGACCCGCGCGACGCGCTTCATCAACGTTCTGGAGCTGGGCGCCGTGCGAAATGGGTACAACGATGCGCCTGCCCAGCGCGGCTACCAGATTCAAATGGAGCTGCCGTTGTTCGATTGGGGCGACGCGCGCGTCGCAAAAGCGGAGTCTCTCTATATGCAGGCCCTCAATCAAGCGGCCGAGACCGCCATCGCCGCGCGCAGCGAGGTGCGCGCGGCCTACGCCAACTACCGCGGCACTTACGAGCTTGCGCGGCACTATCGCGACGAGGTCGTTCCGCTGCAGCGCCGCATCTCCGAGGAAAACCAGCTTCGCTACAACGGCATGCTGATCGGCGTGTTCGAGTTGCTCGCAGACGCGCGCACGCAGATCACGAGCGTCAATGGCTACATCGACGCGCTGCGCGATTTTTGGATTGCGCAGGCCGAGCTCGACATGGCCTCGATCGGCCCTGCTGCGCACTGACAAGAAGGAACAACACATGTTTTCAAGACGCACATTCTTTCGCGGCGCAGGCGCGGCGACTGCCGCTGTGGCTGCCGCATCGGTCAGCCGCGTTGCCATGGCCGCATTGCCTGAACCGGTGATGCAGACCCTGGCCGACACGATGCCGCCACTCGTCCCGAACTCTGGGCGGCCCTACAAGCCGGTCACGACGCTGAACGGCTGGACCTTGCCTTGGCGCATGAACAACGGCGTCAAGGAGTTTCATCTCGTCGCGGAGCCCGTGGTGCGCGAGATGGCGCCCGGGTTCAAAGCGCACCTGTGGGGCTACAACGGGCAAAGCCCGGGGCCGACGATCGAGGTCGTCGAAGGCGATCGCGTGCGCATCTTCGTGACGAACAAATTGCCGGAGCACACAACGGTTCATTGGCACGGCCAGCGACTGCCCAACGGCATGGACGGCGTGGCTGGACTCAATCAGCCTGCGATTCAGCCGGGAAAGACCTTCGTCTATGAGTTCGTTGCCCGGCGCCCTGGCACCTTCATGTATCACCCGCACGCAGACGAAATGGTGCAAATGGCGATGGGGATGATGGGGTTCTGGATCACGCATCCCGCGCTGGCAAAGGGCAAAAAGCATCCGCTGATCGAGGACGTCGACCGCGATTTCGTCTTCTTGCTCAACTCCTACGACATCGACCCCGGCTCCTACACGCCAAAGATCATGACCATGATCGACTTCAACCTGTGGAGCTGGAACAGCAGGGTTTTTCCGGGAATCGACCCACTCGTGGTGCGGCAACACGACAAGGTCCGCATCCGTGTCGGCAATTTGACGATGACCAATCACCCCATCCACCTGCATGGTCATGAATTCACTGTGACCGGCACCGATGGCGGCGCCGTCCCGAAGACCGCGCGCTGGCCGGAGGTGACGACGGATGTAGGCGTGGGTCAGATGCGGCAGATCGAGTTCGTCGCCGAAGAGGAGGGCGACTGGGCCTTTCACTGCCACAAAAGCCACCACACGATGAACGCGATGGGTCATGACGTGCCGACGATGATTGGTGTGGATCACCGCGGCGTTGCTGAAAGGATCACGAAATTGGTCCCAGACTACATGGCGATGAGCGAGCGCGGCATGGCGGACATGGCCGCCATGCAGATGCCTCTGCCCGGCAACACATCGCCCATGATGAGTGGCGACGGGCCAATGGGATCGGTCGAGATGGGCGGCATGTTCAGTGTGCTCAAAGTTCGGCGGCAACTGAAAGGCGGCGACCGCCAAGATCCCGGCAGGTACGTGCAGCCCCAGGGGACAACTGCCTATGAGTGGACTGGAGCGCTGCCCGAGCCGTCCCGCGTTCAGGTGACGAGCCCACCGCGCACACCAGCGACGGCCCCGCCTCCGCGAGACATCGAAGTTCAGGTTCGTAAGCCCGCTGGGCACTGACAAGAATTTGTGGGCGTAATGTGTGATCGAACAAAGAACCTGTTGACGCCTCCAAAAACGGTGCTATAGTCGTGGGCTCGACGCGATGCGAACGGTTCTTCGGAACGGAGAGCAAAGCGGAGAGAAGAATAAAGAAGAG
>JAYWGR010000080.1:0-25357 GCA_043778145.1 Rhizobacter sp. | reverse complement strand
GAGCAGTACCTGCCTGGAGCGGGCCCATGGCGGCTCATACCGCTCCAACCTCAGGCAGCTACCAGTGAGTCGCTCTGCAACCGCTCGTGAGGGCCTGTGGACGGCCGTACAGACGCCACCCGATCAATCTGGTCTGCCAGGTACTGCAGAGCCCGCCGTCGCTCCGCAGCGAGTTCATGGTGGTGGTACGCAGCAGCTGTCTTGTTGCGCTCGGCATGAGCAAGCAGCAGTTCCACAACATCCCTTCCGAAACCGTGCTCGCGAAGCAAGGTCGCGCTGGTCCCCCGGGTTCCGTGGGGAGAAAAATCCGGCACTCCGAAATCGAGCCTCTTGAAGAAATGGTTGAGTGTCGCGTCTCCAAGCGGCACGGACTTCCGCATCACCGAGGGGAAGGCGTATGCGCCGGGGTCGTCACCCAGGGCCTGCACCAAGCGAAGCAGCTCGACCGCCTGCGTCGAAAGATAGACACGGTGGGGCAACTTCATCTTCATTCGCACCGCTGGAACATCCCAGGTCGCCTTGTCGAGGTCAAACTCGCTCCACCGCGACCGCAGAACCTCCGACTTGCGACACATGCTGAACATCAGCATCTTCGCTGCCGCGATGGTCACGAAGTGCGCTCCCTGGCGCTCGACCGAGCGCCAGAACGCACCCAGCTCGGTCTCGGTCAGATGCCGGTGGTGCTCGGCGGGCGGCACCTGAATGACACCGCGTAGCGGCAGGGCCGGATTGACTTCGACCAGCAGTTTCTGGATCGCGTAGTTGTAGACCTGCTGGATGATGCCTTGCACCCCCTCGGCAGTCTTTGGCGTGCTGCGCAGAGCCTCGATGATCTCCAACACATCTGCGGGCCTGACCTCGCCCAGCGTCTTGGTGCCGATCACGGGCCACACGAATCGCTCAAGCCGAGATTCGATCTGCTCCCGATAGGTGCCTGACTTCGTCATCAGACGCTCTTGAACCCAGCGCTTCGAGAACGCCTCGAAGTCGTCACCTGCCCTTTTGCTGTCGAGGGTTCGCTTCCTGCGCTCCTCCAGTTCGCGTCGCCGCGCTTCCGCCGGATCGATCCCGCGCTCCAGCATGGAGCGACACTCGAAGTGCCGATCCCGCGCGTCGGCGACGCCGATCTCAGGATACTTGCCGATCGTGACCTCGCTGCGTACGCCACCGAACCGGTACTGGTACCGCCAGGTCTTCACGCCGCCAGGGCTCACCTCGACGAAGAGGCCACCGCCGTCGCTCAGCTTGTAGAGCTTCTTCTGCGGCTTTGCGTTGTTGATGCGGGTCGGGGAAAGGGTGTAGTTGCAGGTTCTCATGGCTGTCTCGCGCGGGTTCAGGGTCACCCTCCAAATGGAGGAATTTGGAGGATTTCTCCCCCTGTCACCCTCCAGATTCCCCTCCAAATTGGCGGGATTTCGCGGTCTGCCGTGAGACGAGCCAAAAGCAAAAGCCCTTGAATTTCACTAGGAAAATCAAGGGCTTACGGGGCGTCATGAGACGCCGTGGAGCGGGTTCACATGTGGTCGATCATCACTTGCCCGAAGCCGGAGCAAGAGACTTGCGTTGCGCCGTCCATCAGGCGAGCGAAGTCATAGGTCACGCGCTTGCTGGCGATCGACTTTTCCATTGAGCTGATGATGAGATCAGCCGCTTCGACCCAGCCCATGTGGCGCAACATCATCTCGGCCGAGAGAATCTCAGACCCGGGATTCACATAGTCTTTGCCGGCGTACTTCGGCGCCGTGCCGTGCGTGGCTTCGAACATCGCGATCGAGTCAGAGAGATTCGCGCCCGGTGCAATGCCAATGCCGCCGACTTGTGCGGCGAGTGCGTCGGAGACATAGTCGCCGTTGAGGTTGAGTGTTGCGATGACTGAGTATTCAGCCGGGCGCAACAGAATCTGCTGCAAGAAGGCGTCGGCGATCACGTCTTTCACGACGATGTCTTTGCCGCTCTTCGGGCTCTTGAACTTCATCCACGGGCCGCCGTCGATCAGCTCGGCGCCGAACTCCTTTTGCGCCAGCGCATAGCCCCAGTCACGGAAGCCACCTTCGGTGTACTTCATGATGTTGCCCTTGTGCACGAGCGTGACCGAGGACTTGTCGTTGTCGACTGCGTACTGAATTGCCTTGCGCACCAAGCGCTCCGTGCCTTCGCTCGACACTGGCTTGATGCCAATGCCCGAAGTGTTCGGGAAGCGAATTTTCTTGACGCCCATTTCTTCGACCAAGAACTTGATCAGCTTCTTCGCTTTGTCGCTGCCGGACTCGAATTCGATGCCTGCATAAATGTCTTCCGAGTTCTCACGGAAGATGACCATGTGAGTCTTCTCGGGTTCTTTGACTGGCGAAGGCACGCCCTTGAAATACTGAATCGGGCGCAAGCAAACGTAGAGGTCAAGCTCCTGGCGCAAGGCCACGTTGAGCGAGCGAATGCCGCCACCGACTGGCGTGGTCAGTGGGCCTTTGATCGAGACCACATAGTCTTTGACTGCTTCGAGTGTCTCGGCCGGCAGCCACACATCGGGGCCATAGACCTTGGTTGATTTCTCGCCGGCATAGACCTCCATCCAGTGAATCTTCTTCTTGCCGCCGTAGGCTTTGGCGACGGCCGCATCGACCACCTTCAGCATCACTGGCGTGATGTCTGCGCCCGTGCCATCGCCCTCGATGAACGGGATGATGGGCTGGTCAGGCACGTTGAGCGAGTAGTCGGCGTTGACCGTGATCTTCTGCCCGGCTTCGGGCACCTTGATGTGCTGGTACATGAGTTTTGACTCCCCGCTGAATGATGAATAGGTGGCTCAAGAAATTCTATGCGAGTGCTTTGGGCTGCCTTTGGCAAGCCCCGAGCCTCGCGCCGATAATGAACTCTCGACTCTTGCGCACCGCCATGACCTCACTCACGACGCGTCTTGCCACTGCCCTTGGGATGCTCGCCATGGCATTCGCCAGTGCAGCCCAAACCGGCCCGCAAAAGCTGCCGAGCATCCGCCTCGGCGCAGGCATGCACTTGATCCAGGCCGAGCTGGCGCAAACGCCGGAGCAGCGCGAGATCGGCCTGATGTTCCGCACAACGATGGGCGCCAACGAAGGCATGCTGTTCGCGTTCGAGCAGCCGGGCCAGCAGTGCTTCTGGATGAAAAACACCTTGCTGCCGCTCTCTGTGGCGTTCATTGCTGACGACGGCAGCATCGTCAACATCGACGCGATGAAGCCGCAAACGCTCGACAGCCATTGCTCGACCAAGCCGGTGCGATTCGTGCTGGAGATGAACGACGGCTGGTTCGCCAAGCGCGGCATCAAGGCCGGCACCAAGTTGCAAGGCGCGCCCTTCGGCTCCTGAAACTGAGGCGTGAAAAAGCCGGCGCGAGGCCGGCTTTTCGTTCAGCGCTGAATGACGACTGCGATCAGGCGAAATTGGCTTCAGCGAAGTCCCAGTTGACGAGCGAGGTCATGAACGTCTCGGCGTACTTTGGGCGCAGATTGCGGTAGTCGATGTAGTAGGCGTGCTCCCACACATCGATCGTCAGCAGTGCTTTGTCAGCGGTGGTCAGCGGCGTGCCGGCGGCACCGGTGTTGACGATGTCAACGCTGCCGTCTGCCTTCTTCACGAGCCAGGTCCAGCCGGAGCCGAAGTTGCCTACGGCGCTCTTCACGAAGGCTTCTTTGAAGGCGGCATAGCTGCCCCACTTCGCGGTGATGGCTGCTGCCAATGCGCCTTCGGGCTCACCGCCGCCGCTCGGCTTCATCGAGTTCCACAAGAACGTGTGGTTCCAGATTTGCGCTGCGTTGTTGTAGACGCCGCCGCTCGATTTTTTGACGATCTCTTCAAGCGCCAAGCCTTCGAACTCGGTGCCCTTTTGGAGGTTGTTCAGGTTCACGATATACGCGTTGTGATGCTTGCCGTAGTGGTACTCAAGCGTCTCTTTGCTGAGGTGCGGCGCCAGGGCATCGAGGGCATAGGGCAATGCGGGCAGGGTGTGTTCCATCGGAGGCCTCTTCGCGAAGTGGTGGGTGATAAAAACATTGTAGGCAGCTGAGCTTTGGATGCAGGCAGCCGCCTCGTGTCGATGCGTTTCAGCGCGGCGCGTTGTCCTGCAACGGCTGCGGCATGTTCTCCTGCACGGCCTTGACCACGACATCCGCACGGCCATCGGCCAACACCGCTTGCAGCTGTGCACCGACTTTGATGTGCCGAACGGAGGTGATGGCGTGGCCAGCGTCGGTCGTCAGCCACGCATAGCCGCGCGCAAGAACCTGGGATGGATCGAGCGCTTGGAGCCGGCTTTGCAACGCGGCCAATCGCGAACTTCGGCGCTCGATGCCGAGTGCGTGGGCGCGCTGCCAGCGGCCTTCGGCCTGCTCGATGCGCACCGCACGGTTTTCAACGGCACGCCGCGCAGCGGCGCCGAGGCGATGCGCGAGGAGGTCGAGATCGCGCAGCCGCTGGCGCACGCTTTCTCCGGGGCGGGCAAGGCGCTGCGCAGCGCGGTCGAGCCGCTGCGCATGGAGATCGATGCGGTCGTGCATTCGCCGCTGCAGCGCGCCAGCGAGTGCGTCGAGCAGGGCCAGGCAGGCGTCGGTCGCAGGTGCGGCGAGTTCGGCGGCGGCGGTGGGTGTGGCGGCGCGCAAGTCAGCGGCGAAGTCGGCGAGCGTGACGTCGGTTTCATGGCCGACGCCGCAGACAACCGGCATCGGCATCACCGCCACGGCACGAACCACGCGCTCGTCGTTGAACGCCCACAGGTCTTCGAGCGAGCCGCCGCCTCGGCAAAGAATGAGTGTGTCGACCTCACCGCGCAGCGCAGCGCGAGCGAGCGCCTCGCACAAGGCGGCCGGCGCCTCCGCGCCTTGCACCAGGCTGGGGTAGACGATGACCTCGACGTGCGGCGCCCGGCGCGTGAGGGTCGTCACCACGTCGTGCAAAGCCGCGGCACCGAGCGAGGTGACGACGCCAATTCGCCGCGGATAAGCCGGCAACGCGCGCTTGCGCTCGGCATCGAACAAACCCTCGGCAGCCAAGCGCTGCTTCAGACGCAGGAACTGCTCGAACAAGGCGCCCTCGCCGCTGCGCTGCATGGCCTCGACGATGAGCTGCAGCTCGCCGCGAGGCTCATAAACGCCGAGCCGGCCACGCAGCTCGACCAGCTGGCCATCGCGCGGCACGAAATCGAGCAGGCTCGCCGCGCGCCGGAACATCGCGCAGCGCACGAGCGCCGCGCCGCCGTCGGCGTCTTTGAGCGTGAAGTAGCAATGGCCGCTCGCGGCCCGCGAAAAGCCCGACACCTCGCCCTGGACGACACAAACGGCGAAACGCGCGGCCAGCGCGTCAGCCACGGCCTGCACCAGCGCACCCACGCGCCAGACCAACCGGTCAGGCCGAGAGGCCGCGAAAACGCCCGCCTCGGGCACGGTGGAGGCCCCAGCCGCGCCCGCCAAGCTGGCACCGAATTTGTCAACCACCGGCAAACCCAATGCTGGCGCGGCCTGAGAACTCCACAACCGCGCCGTATATGGGTAAAACGGCCATCGCAGCGGTCACGGCGTTGTCACGGCGTTGTCACGATCGTCTAACTCATTGATATTCAAAGAAAATTTCCTGCCTAAACTTTGAGCAATCTGTCGAATAGCCTGAGTTTTCAAGGCTTTGCGGCGGTCGACCAGGAGTTGCCCACAAAGTTATCCACAGCGACAGTGGATGGAAGACCGCCGAGCCGGCTGGCGCCGAACCACTCGTATGGAGGCTGGTCGGCGCCGCTTTGGTGGTGTAGCGAGGCGGCTGAATCTTGGGGCCATAATCGCGCCTCTTCAACGCCGGCACGCCCGCTGAACGTGCCACGGGCGCCACCGAAAGGGCTGACTTGTTTTCCATCATACAAGCCGCAGGATGGCCAATTTGGCCCTTGCTGCTGTGCTCCATCGCCGCGCTGGCGATCATCCTGGAACGACTTTCCAGCCTGCGCGCGATGCGCGTTGCGCCGGCACGGCTGCTCGACGAAGTGATCTCCGTCACCCGCGCGCACTTGCCCACCATCGACATCGTCAACAAGCTCGCCGCCAACTCCGTGCTCGGCACCGTGTTGGCCAGCGGCATGCGCGCCGTGATTGACGAACCGCGCATGACCGAGCAGGGCCTGCGCGGCGTTTTCGAGTCGGCCGGGCGAGCGGCGGTTCACCGCATGGAGCGCTACCTCAACGCGTTGGGCACTGTGGCCTCGGCTGCGCCATTGCTCGGGTTGATGGGCACCGTGATCGGGATGATCGAGATCTTCGGCTCGCAAACGCCGACCGGCGCCAACAACCCCGCTGTGCTGGCGCACGGTATTTCCGTGGCGCTCTACAACACCGCGTTCGGGCTGATGATCGCCATCCCCTCGCTGATGTTCTACCGCTACTTCCGCGGCCTGGTCGACGCCTACACGCTCGAGCTCGAGCAAGCCGCTGACCGGCTCGTGCCGCACTTGCTGCGCTTTTCGGTGCCGCGCGTCGCGCCGCCGTGAGAGTCAAGCGCTGATGGCGATGAACTTCCGCCGGCCGCGGCCCGAGGAACCGGAGATCAACCTGATCCCGTTCATCGACGTGCTGCTCGTGATCCTCATCTTCCTGATGCTCTCGACCACGTACTCCAAGTTCACTGAACTGCAGATCACGCTGCCCGTGGCCGATGCCGAAAAGGCGCGCGACCGGCCGCACGAGATCATCGTCTCGATCGCCGCTGACGGCCGCTATGCGATCAACCGCAAGCCGGTCGACGGGCGCAGCATCGAAGTGCTGGCCGCCGAACTGAACGCCGCTGCCGCAGGCGTGCCCGACAAAATCGTCATCATCTCGGCCGATGCCACCGCCGCCCACCAGAGCGTGATCAACGTGATGGACGCGGCGCGGCGTGTTGGCCTCTCGAAGCTGACCTTCGCGACGCAGACCGCCGCCGGCGCAGAACAACGGTGAAGCGCGCTGCCGGCAACTGCGGCGCACGCACGATCGGCGAGTGATGCGGCTCTCGGCGCGGCTCTCGGCGCTTATCTCGGCGCTTATCTCGGCGCATACCTCGGCTCATCTCCGAGCTGACCTCTCCGAGCGCTTGCCCCGAGCATGGTTGTCGCGCGGCCCGCTGGCTTGCGCGCTGCTGCCGCTGGCGCTGGTCTTCAACCTGATCACCGCGACTCGCCGCGCGCTCTACCGGCTTGGCGTTTGCCGCGCGGTGCGCCTGGGCGTGCCAGTGATCGTGGTCGGCAACCTCATTGCAGGCGGCGCGGGCAAGACGCCGTCAGTGCTTGTGGTCGTGGCGCTGCTCCGGCGCAGCGGCTTTCGGCCGGGCATCGTCTCGCGCGGCTACGGCCGCCAAGGCGATGCCACGCTTGACGTCACACCCACCACACCCGCCGCCGACTGCGGCGACGAGCCGCTATTGCTGCGGCTGCGCAGCGGCGCGCCGGTGGCCGTTGGCCGAGACCGCGTGGCGGCTGGACGCGCGCTGCTGAAGCGGCATCCGGAAGTCAACGTGATCGTGAGCGATGACGGCCTGCAACACCTCGCGCTCGCGCGCGACCTGCAGGTGCTGGTGTTCGATGAGCGCGGCGGCGGCAATGGCTGGCTGCTGCCCGCCGGGCCCTTGCGCGAGCGGGTGCCGCGCCGCTTGCCGCCGCGCAGCTTGGTGCTCTACAACGCGCCGGCGCCCTCCACGCCATTGCCCGGCTTCATGGCCCAACGCCGCTTGACCGGTGCCGCCGGCTTGTCCGATTGGTGGCGCGGCGCGCCCGTGCAGCGCGAGGTGCTTGGCGCCTTGCGCGGCCGCGAGATCGTCGCCGCGGCCGGCCTGGCGCGGCCGCAGCGCTTCTTCGAGATGCTCGGCCGAGAAGGCCTGCAAATCACCGCCCTGCCCTTGCCCGATCACCACGACTTTGCCTCGCTGCCGTGGCCTGAAAACACGGCCGATGTGATCGTCACCGAGAAGGACGCCGTCAAGCTCGACCCTGCCCGCATGGGCACGACGCGCGTCTGGGTGGCGGCGCTAGACTTCGCGCTCGACGCCGCTTTCGAGACCGCGTTGTTGGCCGGCCTCCCCGCTTCCGCCACCCCAAACCCAACCGGTGATCCCCATGGAAGTACGACTGCTTGAACTGCTGGTGTGCCCGATTTGCAAAGGCCCGCTCGAACACCAGCGCCCGCCCCAGCATGCGCGCCAAGAGCTGATCTGCCGCGCCGACCGGCTGGCCTTTCCGGTGCGCGACGGCATCCCGGTGATGCTGGAGAGCGAAGCGCGCACGGTCGACCCTGAGCCCACCGAGACGGCGTCGCCGCTCTGAACATCGCACCGAACACCGCTCTTGACACCGCTCTGAACAAGCCAATGAGCTTCACCGTTCTCGTGCCCGCGCGGCTGGCCTCGACTCGGCTGCCAGGCAAGCCGCTCGCTGACATCGCAGGCTTGCCGATGATCGTGCGTGTGGCTCAACGCGCGGCGCAGTCGAAGGCCAACGCGGTGATCGTTGCGGCCGACCACATCGACATCGTCAATGCCTGCGCCAGCCACGGCATCACTGCGCTGCTGACCCACGCCGATCACGCGACCGGCAGCGACCGCCTCGCCGAAGCCTGCACGCTGCTCGGCCTGGGTGGCGACGATGTCGTCGTCAACGTGCAAGGCGACGAGCCGCTGATCGAGCCCAGTTTGATCGACGCCTGTGCCCAACTCCTGCTGCAACAAACCGACTGCGTGATGAGCACGGCCGCGCACGCGATCGACAGCGCCGCGGAGTTCATCAACCCGAACGTCGTCAAGGTCGTGCTCGATGGCGCTGGGCGCGCGCTCTACTTCTCACGCGCACCAATCCCCGCGTGGCGAGACGGCGGCACAGCCGCATTGCCCTCCCCCGCACCGCTGCGCCACATTGGCCTCTATGCGTATCGGGCTGGCTACTTGCGCAGCTTCCCCGCTCTGCCGGCCTGCCCGCTCGAGAAGCTCGAGGCACTCGAGCAATTGCGGGTGCTCTGGCACGGCGAGCGCATCGCAGTGCATGTGAGCGCTTTGAGGCCCGGGCCCGGCGTCGACACGCCCGAAGACTTGGCCCGCGTGCGCGCGCTCTTCTGATCGTTGAACGCGATTTTTCGCTGGTGCAGCAGCGGGTTTTAACGGGGGTCGCGCGTCAGTTTCTCGCAGGGAAGCGCATGTTATTCTCGTCGCGAAGCGTGCGGGGTCACCGCCTTGCTCACCCCCGCACAGACAACAAAGAACGAGGAAATCAATGAGACTGATCCTGTTGGGCGCGCCCGGCGCGGGCAAGGGCACGCAGGCCGCTTTCATCTGCAAGAAGTTCGGCATTCCGCAGATCTCCACCGGCGACATGCTGCGCGCCGCCGTCAAGGCCGGCAGTGCCATGGGCTTGGCCGCCAAACAGGTGATGGACTCGGGAGGACTCGTCAGTGACGAGATCATCATCGGCCTCGTCAAAGAGCGCATCACGCAGCCCGATTGCGCTGCGGGCTTCTTGTTCGATGGCTTTCCGCGCACGATCGTTCAGGCCGATGCGCTCAAGACGGCCGGGGTCGCGCTTGACCTCGTCCTGGAGATCGATGTGCCCGATGAGGCCATCGTCGAGCGCATGAGCGGGCGCCGCGTGCACCCAGCTTCGGGCCGCGTCTATCACGTGGCGCACAACCCGCCCAAAGTTCAGGGCAAGGACGACGTGACCGGCGAAGACCTCATCCAACGCGACGACGACAAAGAAGCCACCGTGTTGAACCGATTGAGCGTCTACAAGGCGCAGACCCGGCCGCTGATCGACTACTACTCGCAATGGGCCGCCACCGGCGACGCCGCCGCCCCCCGCTACCGCAAGATCAGCGGCACCGGCAGCGTTGACGAGATCACCGCCCGCGCACTGGCTGCGCTGAGCTGAACCTCCCTTCATCGAGCAGGCACCATGAACATCGCAGGCAAGGTTTTCATCGTCACCGGCGGCGCTTCTGGCCTCGGTGAAGGCACGGCGCGCATGCTGGCCGGCGAAGGCGCCAAGGTCGTCATCGCTGACCTTCAGGCTGACAAGGGCGAGGCCTTGGCGGCTGAGCTCGGCGGCGTCTTCGTCAAGTGCGACGTGAGCCAAGAAGCCGATGGCCAAGCCGCAGTGGCCGCAGCAGTCGCGCTGGGCAAGCTGGTTGGTCTGATCAATTGCGCCGGCATTGCGCCAGCCGCAAAGACAGTCGGCAAAGAAGGTGCGCATGCGCTGCACACCTTTGCGAAGGTCGTCACCGTCAACCTCATTGGCAGCTTCAACATGATTCGCCTCGCCGCTGAGGCGATGAGCAAGAACGAGCCCGAGAGCACCGGCGAGCGCGGTGTGCTGATCTCCACTGCAAGCGTTGCCGCGTTCGATGGCCAAATGGGCCAAGCGGCGTATTCGGCCTCGAAAGGCGGAATCGTCGGCATGACGCTGCCAATCGCACGGGATCTGGCTCGCAACGGCATTCGCAACATGACGATCGCGCCCGGCATCTTTGGCACGCCGATGCTGTTCAGCATGCCCAAGGAAGTGCAAGACGCGCTGGCTGCCGGCGTGCCCTTCCCGAGCCGCCTCGGCACGCCGGCCGACTACGCCAAGCTGGTCCACCAGATCATCTCCAACGAGATGCTCAACGGCGAAGTGATTCGCCTCGACGGCGCGATCCGGCTGGCACCGAAGTGAGGCGCACGCTCGCTGATGGCGAGCGCTCGATCCGCCTCTGACGACATGGAGCACACAACTTCACACTTGATCGATGAAGCGCGCGGCCACGAGCAACGCGGTCACACGATTCAGGCGGAGTTGCTCTACCGGCGGGTTCTGAACCACTCCCCAGGTCATGCTTTTGCATCGACTCGGCTGGCCCAGTTTGCAATGAATCGCGGCGATCTGGCGACCGGCATTCGATTGGTCGAAGATGCCATTCGCGCCAATCCTTCGAACACTGAACTGCGGATCAACCTCGCGGTCATCTACGTCACCGCAGATGAGCCGCAGCAAGCCATCGCCACGCTGCAAAGCAGCCTCGCTGAATCGCCTGATCAACCCACTGCCTGGCTGATGCTCGGCCAGTTGCACGATGCGGCGGGTGCCAGTGCCGCAGGTTTGAGAGCCTCATTCGAAGCCATAACGCGCGCGCGGCAACGCGGGCAATGGCTCGACGAACAAAGCACGCCACCGCCACTGCTCGACGCCGTTTTGAGTGCCACCGCAAGAATTCGCGATGAGCGACGAGCGCTCTTCCTGCATTCTTATGACGAGGTTCGCGAGACCTTCGGTGCGAGTGCGCTCTGCCGGGTTGACCACGCCGTCAAAACCTACTTGCGCGAAGCAGACTCCAAGCCCACTCACCCCGCCCAACGCCCGAGGTTTCTCTATTTCCCGGGCCTGCCTGATCAGCCTTACCACGACCCGTACTTGCAGCCCTGGGCTCGCCGCCTGAAAGAATCATTCGCGGGCATTCGACAAGAAGCCATTCGCGTGCTCACTGAAGATTCGCAGCTGCCTGCGTTCGTCCAGATCAAAGACGGCGACAAGATGGAAAACTATGTGGGCGGCAATGGCCTCAACCCCTCATGGGAGGCCTTCTTTTTCTATCGCCGCGGAATGCGCTTTGATGCCAATCACGCGCGTTGCCCCGAAACGAGTGCCGTGCTCGACGCCATTGACCTCTGCCGCATCAATGACCAAGCGCCAGAGATCTGCTTCTCAATACTCCGCGCGGGCACCGTCATTCTTCCGCACCACGGCGTCACCAACACCAGACTGGTGATGCATCTGCCGCTCCTTGTGCCCGGAAACTGCGCACTCAATGTCACCGGCGGCGGCGAGCACCATTGGGCAGAAGGCGAGCTGGTGATGTTCGATGACACCTTCGAACACGACGCATGGAACAAGTCATCGGCCACCCGCGTCGTGCTGTTGATGGACTGCTGGAATCCACACCTGAGTGCCGCGGAGCGGCTCGCCGTGAAGCAGTTGATCGAAACCATCACGGCACTGCAATTGGCCGACAAGCAGGTGAAAGCGCTTGCCTGAGCAACGAACCTGCTCGCTAAAGCGCCCGCAGCAGGCGCCCCGCACTCAAGCCTTTTTGCGCGCGAAGAGCGACCAGAGTCGCGCCAGATCGGCTGTGCCGTCCGCGCCTGACACGGTCTTGAGCGTGGCCTGTGCCTTGGCGTTGTCGCCCGCCGCGAGTTGCGCGATCGCGAGGTGGAGCTTCGCGTCTTCAGGGCGCTTCAATCCACCCTTGGCAATGCCTTGCTGGATCAGTTGCACGCCGCGCGCTTTGTCACCGCTGTAGACGACATTCATGCCGAGCGTGACGAGCTCGTTGCCATCTTTGGCGGCGAGCGCCTGCTTCTCGTCATCGGCCTCAGTTTTCTTGGCTTCGTCGAGGCGCTTGGCGACCAAATCGCGCAAGCGTTTGTGGCGCTCACCTTCGGGGCCGGTGCCAAGCACTCCGGCGGCAAAGCCTTTGTCAACGACCTGCTTGGCCTCGGCGGGCGTTCCGGCTTGAACAGCCAATTGCGCCATTTCGCTGAAGTCATTCGCGGCCGTCATGCTGCCGGTGGCGAGTGAGAGGCGATAGGTGTCGAGTGACAGCCGATCCGAAAAACTCTGCTTGCGCTGCAGGCGATTCAGCAGCGTCACCCAATACTCCTTCTTCGGGTAGTAGGTGACCAAGCGTTCGAGCGCAAAGGTTTCGCCGGCAATGTCGTTTTGCTTGATCGCGGCATTCATCAGCAGATTGATGCGATCTTCGGCCGGCGTGGCACCACTCTTCTCGGCGGCTTGTATCTCCGCCATCAACTGCTTGCCCGCGCCAGCGTAATCGCCTGACAAATACTGCGTCTGGATCAGCAGGCTGCGATTGGCCGCATTGGTGCCACCTTCGGTGAAGTAGCGCTGATACCACTGCATCGCTTTGGCGTACTCGCGGCTGCGGTAGTAGCCGCCCGCAATCGACTCGATCATGCGCAGCTTGTCGGCGGCCAGCACCTTGCCCGAGCTGCTGATGGCCTCAAAAGACTTGGCCGCTGTGTCGACCTCGCCCGCGCCCGACGCAGCCGCAATGCGCATGCGCTCAATCATCAAGCTCTCATTCGCACTCTTGCCGCCAACCGCATCGGCCTCGCGCACTTTGCCGAGTGCCTCTTTGTACTTGCCGCCTTTGATCAACTCTTGCGCCGCCTGGAGCGGTTTGCCCACTTCAGGACGGAGCGCATCTTGCGCATGGGCTTGCTGGATGCTGACAGTGAGTGCAACAGCGAATGCAAAGGCGAGTGCCGCGCGGGCAATGAAGTGTCTCGACTCAATGGTCATTTGATGTATTGCTCGTTGCCGACCATGCCGAGTTTGCTCACGCCGAGCCGCTGGGCCTCGGCCAACACTTCGGCGACATATTTGTATTCAACCAGCTTGTTCGGGCGCACATGCACCTCGGGCTGGTCGGGCAATGCCGCAGCCTGACTCAGCTTGACCTCGAGTGCCCGCCGATCGGCCATGGCCTCGCCGTTCCAGAGAATCGTGCCGTCGAAATCAACGTCGATCGTGACGACAACGGGCTCCTTCGTCGGAGGCGGCGGGTTGCCCGCCGGCATGTTGAGATTGACCGAATGCAACTGCACCGGGATCGTGATGATGAGCATGATGATCAAGACCAGCATCACGTCGATCAACGGCGTGGTGTTGATGTCCATCATCACCTCCGGCTCGCCGGAGCTGCCCGAGCCAACGTTCATGCCCATGATTGCTTACCCTTTCGGCGGTGGTTCGGTGACGAAGCTGATTTTCAGGATCGCCGCCCGCTGGCATTGAAATACGACGCGACCGATCGACTCATAACGCGCCTTCTCATCACCGCGAATATGCACTTCTGGTTGCGGAGTCAGCACGGCAATCGCCTTCAGCTTTTGAAACAGCGCGTCGTTGTCGGCCACGAGCCGCGCATTCCAAAACACATCGCCATCCTTGTTGACCGAGATCTCTATGTTCTCGGGCTTGGTCTGGCGCGCGATGTTGGTCTCTTTGGGCAGACTCATCGGCACTGTCTGTGTGACGACCGGAATGGTGATCAAGAAAATGATCAACAGCACCAACATCACATCGACGAGCGGTGTCGTGTTGATCGATGAGTTGACTTCGTCCTCATCGCCGGACGAGCCGAGGTTCATTGCCATGGAGCGGGCCCTTTCGACACGTGGGGTTCGGCGGCGGTGCTCAGCGAACCGACTTCATGTGCGCGCCCATCAACACGCCGTGAATGTTGGCGCCGAAGTTGCGCACAGCCTCCATCGTGATCTTGTTGCGGCGAACCAGCCAGTTGTAGCCAAGCACGGCAGGCACAGCGACGGCCAAGCCGATGGCCGTCATGATCAGCGCCTCGCCGACGGGGCCGGCCACCTTGTCGATCGACGCTTGACCCGCAATGCCAATGGCCGTCAACGCGTGGTAGATGCCCCAGACCGTACCGAACAGGCCAACGAACGGCGCCGTGGAGCCGACAGTGGCGAGAAATGCGAGGCCGTCCTGCAGGCGGCTCTGAACATCATCCAGGCTGCGCTGCACGCCCATCGTGACCCAAGTGTTGCGGTCGATGTTTTCCGTCAACTCGCCTTCATGATGCTCGCTAGCCGCAATCGCGGAGTCGGCAATGAAGCGGAATGCGCTGCCTGCTTTCAGAGTCTTGGCGGCTTCATTCAGTGAGGCCGACTTGAAGAAACCTTTGCTGGCGGCTTTGGCCTCGCCTGCAATCTTGAAGCTCTCGAACAGCTTGGTGATCAAGATGTACCAGCTGCCCATGCTCATCAGCACGAGAAGAATCAGCACGCCGTGCGTGATGAAGTCGCCGCCCGCCCACAGGGCGCCGAGGCCATAAGGGTTGTCGACCGTCTCCTTCGCCGTGGTGGCCGGCAGAGGCGCAACCATCGCAGCAGGCGCCGCCTCTGACGCGGCAGCCTGTTCGGTGGCCGCGGGGGCAGCGGGCGCGGAGGCAGCAGGCTCCTGTGCCCATGCGGTCGGCGAAGCGCTGACGCCAGCAAACAAAAGAGCGATCGACAGAGCTGCGGGAGAAAAGAAAGCCGCGAGGCGTGAGTTAACAGGCATGGTCATCCGATCTGGAAAAAGAGATGAAAAGTCGAAAGGGAAGGATCAGAGGTCAGCAATACGAAATGCGAGTTGCGCGGCTTGATCGGTCGGCAAGCCTGCAGCAAGACTAACGCGATGTCTTACTCAAGCTTGTAGGAGAACGGCACGGTCACGAGAACATCTCGACCTTGCCCAGCGCACTTGTATTCCTGCACCAGCCGAATGCTGTTGCGCGCGAACACGGGATGACTTGCGCGCAGTGTCTTCACATCCTTGATCTCCCCATTGGCGCCCAAGGTGAACTGAATCAATGCTTCGCCCTTCTCCAGATTCAAACGAGAGGCTTCTCGCGGGAATCCGGCATCGCCCATCACGGCGGTGTAGTTGGAGCACGCCACGCCGGCAGAAACAGTGGCCGGCGCGGGAGCAGGCGCCGGCGGTGCGGGTGGCGCTGCGGCAACTGGTGGCGGAGCCACAGGTGCCATTGGCGCCGGTGGCGGCGGTGTTGGCGTGGTTGCCGTGATCGTTGGCTGCGGCGGAGGCGGCGTCGCGATCTGAACTTCAGGCGGAGGAATGAACGGCGGCGGTGGCGCCTCCAGCTTGGGCGGCGGCGGGGGCACGATCTCTTGTGGTGGCGGCGGCTTCTTTATCTCTTCGATCACCTTGGTTTCAATCGGCGCTCGAACCACGTCAACGACCTTCTTGGCCAGTCCGCTGACGAGTGCGTAGACAACCAGCGCATGAAACAAGATGACAACAGAGATACCAACCAAATGTCGGCGCGGATCAGCTTGTCGCTGCGAGAAATTCATGCCTCGGGATCTCCAGATGCAAGGAATGCGAGAAGCGGGCTCCACTCGTGATGACAAGCCAGCTGAAAAATTTTATGACCGGCTGCGAACGTGAGCACCTTGTGGGGCTAATGCCGCGGCCATCACTTTCTGGGCACTCCATCTCCCGGAAATGAAGCCACAGGTATAACCAACTCAGGAGATCTTTACATTGAGCCTCGTTCCTTGAGCCTCATTCCGCCATGGCCATCTTCATAGAAGTAAGTGCCTGTTCCCGAGCCAAAAGAAGTAGCGCCCAGCCGCCGGTGCGGGTCAGGTTTCCAGATGAAACCCAAGTGACACTGGCGAGCATTAGACGCCAAGGGCGAACCGCCCTTGGCGTTGACCACCTTAGAACTTGTAAGCCAGGTTCAAATACCAAGTACGGTCGCGCGAATCATAGTAACGGTCGTCGTAACCGAACTGCTGGCCTTTGTTTAGCCCACTCAATGCCAAGCTAAGCGGCGGCTTGTGATTGAAGAGATTCAAGACGCCAAACGTGAACGAGAGATCCTTGCGGAAATCCCACTGGGTTTGCCAGTCGATGGTTGTGTAAGTCGGAACATCGAGTCGAACATCGGCAGAATCAATGACCGCACCGGTGCCGTCAATCACGTCAACTGTCTGCGCTTGGTCTTTGTAACCAGACTTGAAGTTCAGGGCCAACGTGTTGGTGAAGTCGCCAGTTTTTAGCGAATTGACGAAACGACCTTGCCAACGGAAGGTCACGGTTCCAAGATCTGCGTTATTTCCAATCGCGGAGTAGTAGGGGCCGGTCGCGTCAAGTTGCTGATCTTCGCGGATCATGTAGGTCAATGTGAACTGCGAATTCAAAGCACCAATTGGGGTCTTTGCGCGGCCAGAAAAGTCAAGATCGAGGCCGGTCGAATAGATCCGACCGAGATTCAGGTTCCCTGCATTGAAGGCCAAGTAGGTTATGCCTGTGCCAACGTCCTTGGTAGTTCCCCAGGATCCAGGGTAGGCCAGCGGGTCTGCAAAGACAGTCTGCTCAGGGAGCTGCCCGAAAATGTCACGAATTTGAACATGCCACAAATCAGCGCCCAGCGAAATCTCCGGTATCGGCTCAATGCGAAGACCCAACGTAGCTTGTTTCGATTTTTCCGGCTTCAAGAGCTTGTTACCTCCAGCAATTTGGTCGTATTGCTGGGCGCCCGGCCGGCAAGCGCCGCCAACCGCAGTGGCTTGCGCCTGCAAGTCAGGCGTGCAGGTATATTTGTCCGACGTCACGCCAAACGGCTGTGGCGCGGCGTTAACTTGCGGCACCGTTGGCGCGTGAAATCCCGTGCCGACAGATCCACGAATCAGCAGGTTCGGCAACGGAGTCCAACGGAAAGTACCCTTGGCAGTGCGAGCGCTTCCGAAATCCGAGAAGTGGTCATACCTGATCGAAGAAGTCAGTTCGAGTGACTTGACGACAGGAATCACGAGTTCCGCAAATGCACCGTACGACTTGCGATCCGCCGAGTAAGGAATCGTGGCCGAAGAATCACCGAAGCGTTGGTCGCACGGCTTTGTAGGATCCGCGCCCGTTGGATCGCAGAGAGTTCCTGCAACAGGGTCACTCAGAAGACCCTGCGCGAAAAGGCTGGGCTTGGACTGAAACTTTTCCTTGTTGTAGTTAACACCGGCACCCATTTGTAGCGGCCCCGCGGGAAGGGCCACGAGCTCGCGCTGGGCCGTGACCCTGACGGTATCCAGCTGTGCGACGCCACCATCCCAATAGCCGCTGTAGTTTGTCTTTTGGATCGCAGCCGCTGCCTCAGGCGTTTGCGCGCCGATGCCGACGAACGGATCTAGCAAACCACTGGCGCGTAAATTGGCCAGCGCAATGGCACCCGGATAGCCCGAAATATCACTCTTGACATCGCTTTTCGAGTGGGTATACACCGCTTCGTAATCAAAGCCGAGGACCGGCCCTTTCGCTTTTACCGCGATGTCGTAGAACTTTGCCGTATCGCTGCTGGTGCGCTTGCCCAAATCGTAGAGCCGGTAGAAGGCGGTGCTGTCCCCCGTTATTCCGATGGGCTCAAGGTACTTCACAGCCAGATCGGAGCCAGCAGGAATTGAAATGCTTCCCGGAACAGGCGCGATGCGCGAAACTTGGCTGGTGCGGGAACCCAGCAAATCAAGACTCAGCAGTTGTTCACCGAGCTTCAAATTGAAGGAACCCACAAAGCTGTCACGCTTGCGCTCAGGGTAGATCTCCAACTCGCCGACAAAGTCGAATCCGCAATAGTCATCGCTGCCGTCGATGATGCGAAACGACTTCGGAGCGCAATTGCCGTTTGCCTTCAGATATGGATTGATCAGATTGCCAGCGTCATCGGTCGTATTGGCTGGAATGGTGCTGGCAGAGGCTTGCTGCAAGCGATAAGTCTTGCCTCCGTTGGAAAACGTCAGCGTGCCGGTCTTCGCATAAGACCTGTCGGTCGAATTTAGTTTCGTGCGCTGATCGTGAGCAAGAGAAAGCATCACGTTGTAGCCATCAGTGTCAAGCGATCCGAATCCCTTCGAAACGCTGGCCCGCTTCTCTCTGGCGCCGCCGTTGGGGCTCGAATAACCGAGAGTCACGTCACCGGTTGTCAGGTCGCGCTTGGTGATGAAATTGACGACGCCGGCAACGGCGTCGGCACCGTAGAGAGCCGATGCACCGTCGGTAAGCACTTCAACGTGATCAATCGCAGACACCGGAATGGCATTCAAGTCGAACCCGGCAGCAAAGCCCGTCAGGGTTTGACCGCCGAACAGCGTCAATCGGTGACCATTCAACAAGACGAGTGTTCGGTTTTCGCCGAGGTTGTGGATCGAGACGCCAGAGAACCCGAATGTCGCGCCACCAACCGAAGCAGACTCGCCCGTCGACCCCTGCACTGCGGTCAGCCTCTTGAGCAGGTCGACTGTTGACGTCACACCTGAGCGATCGATGTCTTCGCGCCGAAGAATGACCACCGGCAATGACGATTCGGCATTGATCCGACGCACCGATGAGCCTGTGATCTCCACCCTTTGCAGCTCGGTCGTTGAAGGCGCCTCCGTCTGACCGAAGACAGCAGTGCTGCACAACGCCCCACCGCTAAACGCAATCACCAAACTTTTCGACAACATGGTTCTCTTGAGCATCGAGGGACTCCTGAGTGAAGGTTGGATCAACAGACCAAAGTTCCGAGCAAGTCACGTACCAGGTTTGTCAACTTGTCATGACGAGTCTGCGAAAACGTGTAAAGCCATTGTCACGAAGGCCCCAAAAGGCTCGCTTAGGGTATTCCTCGATCGCCTGGCGATTCGAGTCTTCGCGCGCGCGGTGGTCGCAATGCCGAATTGGCAAAAGCCTTTGCCGGCGCGGGTTTGCGGGTGATTGGTGTGAATGCTCGGGTCAATCACGCCGGCGCGTTTCAAGCGCGCATGCGCTACTCACTCGATCTGATTTACACAACGCGTTGGAACTTCACAACATTGTGCGAGCGTTGCGGGGCGTGTCTCGCCGTGGCATGCCACTTCAGCCGCTCATCACTGGTTAGCTGAGCAATGCAATCCGCGGCACTGCCGCCAGCAATGCCCGCGTGTACGCCGATTGCGGATGCTCCAACACACTCGCGACTGCACCAGACTCTTCTATGCGCCCGCGCTGCATCACCGCCACGTGGTCGGCGATGTACTCGACGACGCCGATGTTGTGCGTGATGAAAAGATACGACACGCCGAGGTCTTGCTGCAACTCGCGCAGCAGGTTGAGGATTTGCGCTTGCACTGACACGTCGAGTGCGGAAGTCGGCTCGTCGCAGACGATGAGCTTGGGCGCCACTGCCAATGCGCGTGCGATGGCAATGCGTTGGCGCTGACCGCCCGAGAACTCGTGTGGATAGCGGTCGAGCGCGTCGCGCCGCAGGCCGACTTGATCGACCAGGCGCTCCAGACTCGCGCGCCTGGCATTGGAGTCCAGGTCGGGCCGCAATGCGAGAAGGCCTTCTTCCAGGATCGCGTAGACGCGCATGCGCGGATTGAGCGAGGCGAATGGGTCTTGGAAGATGATTTGAATGCGGCGCCTCGCCACACGGAGTGCATCGCCTTCGAGCGAGAAGAGGTCTTGGCCCTCGAAACGGGCTTGGCCTTCAATCACGGCTTGGTGGCGCAGAAGTTGAACGATGGCTTTGCCGGTGGTCGTCTTGCCGCAACCGGACTCGCCAACGAGCGCCATCGTCTCGCCAGCACGGATCGAGAACGAGATGTTGTCGACCGCCACGAACGCGCCATGCGCGCGCTGCAGCAAGCCTTTGCGGATCGGGAAGCGAACGCTCAGATTGGCGATGTCGAGAAGCGTTGCATTGGCTGCCGCGGTGATTGCTTTCGGTGCACGCACCAAAGGCGCGGCGTCGTGATCGGCGGCGAGTGCTGCGGGTGCTTTGCCGTCTCGGTAGAGCAAGCAGCGCACGCTTCGGCCACCGAGCTCGATGAGTTCGGGCCGCGTGGTGTGGCATTCGGCAAAGACCCGGTCGCAGCGCGGCGCGAAGCGGCAGCCGCTGAACTCGAGCCAGAGCGGTGGCACGGTGCCGGCAATGGCGGCGAGCGTGCCGCCGCGCTTGCTGGTGTCAGGCAATGCGCGCAGCAGCAGGCGGGCGTAGGGGTGCTTCGGCGCTTTGAAGAACTCTTCTGCGGTCGCGACTTCGATGATCTGCCCCGCATACATGAGCGCCACACGGTGCGCCATGCCGGCCACGACGGCGAGGTCATGCGTGATGAGCAGCAGGCCCATGCCCTGCTCTTTTTGCAAGGCTTTGAGGAGGTCGAGGATCTGCGCCTGGATCGTCACATCGAGCGCAGTGGTGGGCTCGTCGGCCACGAGGAAGTCGGGTTCGGCGGCAAGCGTCATCGCGATCATCACGCGCTGCTTTTGGCCACCGCTCAAGCGGAACGGGTATTCGTCAATGCGCCGCTCGGGCTCTGGAATGCCGACTTTGCCCAGCCACTCGATGGCTTTGGCGCGGGCCGCGGCGCCGCGCAGCTTGGTGTGCGTCTCGATCGCCTCGACGATCTGATCGCCAACGCGCATGACCGGGTTCAGACTGGTCGATGGCTCCTGAAAGATCATGCCGATGCGCCCGCCGCGCACGGCGCGCATTTGCGATTCGGGCAATGCCAGCACGTCATCGCCATCGACATGAATGGCGCCGCCAGCGATCCAGCCACTTTCTGGCAAGAGGCGCATCAAGGCGAGCGCGGTCATGCTCTTGCCGCAGCCTGACTCGCCGACGAGTGCGAATGTTTCGCCGCGTTCGATGGCGAGCCGCATGCCGGCAATGGCCTTGACGATGCCGGCCTCTGCGGCGATGTCGACTTGGAGGTCCTGAATTTCGAGCATGGTGGGGCTTTCGGGACCGGATCGAATCAGGCCGGCTGGCTTGGGGCGAGCGTTTTCAGCAGCTTCGGCCGGAAGGCGCGTGCGCGCGGGTCGAAGGCATCGCGAACGCCATCGGCAAAGAGGTTGGCAGCCAGTACCAAGCTCACCATGAAGCCAAAGGCAGCCGCGAATGACCACCAAACGACGGGGTCGCGGCTCATCTCGGAGCGTGCCAAATTGATCATGCCGCCAAAGCTGTTCATCGACGGATCAACCCCCACGCCAACGTACGACAGCACCGCCTCATACAAGATCAGGGCCGAAAACTCGAGCACCGTGTTGATCAGCATCAGGTGCGCCACATTCGGGAAGATGTGCCGCGCCATGATGCGCCACGGGCTCACGCCGAAGGCGGTGGCGGCCTGCACGTATTCGAGCTCGCGCAGCTTCATCGTGTCGCCGCGCAAGAGGCGGCACAGGCCCGCCCAGCCGGTCAGCCCGAGCACGGCGCAAAGCAAAAAGAGCTTGAGGTCAGCGCGCTCAACGCCGGTCTCGAAGAGCTCCGGATGCTTGTCGATGAACACCTGCACCATCAGCACGCACGCAGCGATGAGCAGCAAGTTGGGCACCGATGAAAGCACGGTGTAGATGTATTGAATGATCTCGTCGACCCAACCGCGAAAGTAGCCCGCCATGACGCCCAGGCCCACTGCCAAAGGCAGCGTCGCCACGGTCGACAAGGTGCCGATCACGAACGCAGTGCGAATGCTTTTGAGCGCTTGGTAGAACACATCGTTTCCGGTGCGGTCAGTGCCGAAGAGGTGGTAGCCGCTCATCAAGGAGATGGCCACGCCGCCGAGGATGCTGAGCACCAAGACGGCCCACAGCGCAGCAGTCCAGGGCGTGGCGGTTTCTCGGCGCGCAATCTGCCCCGCAACGGTGCCAAAGCTCGCGCGTTGCACGCCGGCGATGATGGCTGTTAGGCCTGCGGCGATGAGTGCGGTTGCGATCAAGCCGCCGAGCACGCCAATGAGCGTGCGGCGCGTGAGGTCAGCAGCCCATTCGTGCTCGGGGTCTTTCAGGTGAGCGCCGCCAAATTCAAGCCGCGGCGCCACGCGTTTGACTTCGCCATTGACGACCTGCGACTCCTTCGTGAAGCCCACATAAGCGAGCGGCCGCGAGTAGGTTGATTCACGCGAGTCGATCAGCTTGATCAGCAGCAGATCGAGCACTGATCGGGTTTTGGTGTCGTAGGCAATGGCAGCGTCTTTCACGCCGGGCGCGGGCGGCAGGGCCGAGCGGTAATGCATGCTGTCGAGCGCAGTGACGACGAGGCAAAAAATCAGCACGACCGATGAGGCCAGTGCAGGCGCATCGCGAAACACCTTGCGCCAAGTGGCGCGCAGGCCGGGGTCGCGTATGACGACAACAATGTAGACAACGATGGCCGCGAGCAGCAGCCACATGGCCACGTCGGTCCAGAGCAAAACGATCTTTGGGCTCATGAGATTTGCGCTTTCAGCCGATCAGGCGAGCCGCACGCGCGGGTCGGCCCAGGTGTAGGCCACGTCGATCAGCACGAAGGTGGCGATGTAGAGCACCGAGCCGACGAACACCATCGATCGCACGACCGCGAAATCTTGCTTCGAGATGGCCTCGATCACATAGGCGCCGAGCCCCGGCAGGCCAAAGAAACTCTCAAACACCAAACTGCCCATGAACACATAAGGCAGGTAAGAACCGGCGCTGGTGATGATGGGAATCAGCGCATTGCGCAGCACATGGCGAAACATCACAACAGTCTCTGACAAACCCTTGGCGCGGGCTGTGCGCACGTAATCGCGGCTGATCTCTTCCAAAAACATCGCGCGGTAGAGGCGCGCCTCGGTGCCAAGCCGCGCCACCAGCGAGAGCAGCACTGGCAGCAACAGAAACTTCAAAAGGTCGATGCCGCCGGCATAGCCCGAGATGGGCGCCAAGCGCAGCATTCGCGAGAACAAGAACTGCCCGGCGATGATGTAGAAAAGGCTTGAGATCGACAGCATCACCACGCACAAGACAACGCCCCAAAAATCCCACCGCGAGTGCCTGAACATCACCAGGATCAATGCGAACGCGGTGCTCGACAACACTTGCAGCAAAAAGATCGGTGCCGCGAGTTGCACGCTCACCACCATGCGGTTGCTGATCTCGTGGCCGATGTCGCCGGCGCTTTCAGAGTCAGCGCGGCCGAAGTTGAGTGTGAAGAGCGAGACGGAGCGATCCCAGAAGATGGTGTCGGTTGCGCGCTCGGCGCCTTCGCGTTTGTCGTTCCAGTAGAGCGGCTTGTCATAGCCGCGCTCGACCTTCCATTTGTTGATCAACTCCTGGTTGACACGCTTGCCGCCGATGTTGAGGCGCGCCATGTCATCAGGCGTGTTGACGGTGAAGAAGAGAAAGAAGGTTGCGAGGTTGACGCCGAGGAGCACAAGCACGCCGTAGATGACGCGCCGAACGAGATAGGAAATCATGTGGGGCTGATCCTCAGTGCATGCCGGGCCATCACGCCATCACCTCGCCACGCGCATTGGTGCGCTCGCGCAAACGCAGGGTGCGCCACGCCATGAACAGCAGGCCGAGCAGCGCGAGCACACCGAGGATCAGCGGCCACCAGATTTGCTGGTTCCATTCCTTCTGCCGCGCCACGCGCTCGGCGGGATCAAGCCGGTAGTAGCGGCCGGGGTCCCGAATCAACACCGTGGGCCGCGCGTTGTAGAGCCAGTGCTGCATGGCCGCAGATGAGAACGGGAAGTAGCCGTAAGACCAGGGTGCGTCGGTCTGCAGGATCTTCACCATCTTGTCGACCACGGCTTGCTTGTGCGGGCCGTCGTCCAGCAGTTTGAGCTCGGTGAACAGCTTGTCGAACTCGGGGTTGGCGTAGTTGGAGGTGTTCTCACCGTCACAACATGTTTTGCCGTTCGGTCCGTAGAGCAGGAAGAGGAAGTTCTCGGCATCGGGATAGTCGGCCAGCCAGCCCAGCCAGTAAACCTGGTGTTTGCCTTTGCGAACCTTCTCCTGGAACTGGTTGTTGTCGGTCGCACGCACTTCGAGTTGGATGTTGAGCTTGGCGAATTGCTTGACGACCCAGTCAATCTCGGGCTTGGCCTCGGGCGTGGCTATCGCATAGAAGTCGTAGTTGATGACGAGTGGCCGCCCGGTCTTGGCGTCTCGGCCATCGGGGTAGCCGGCCTCGGCGAGCAACTTCTTTGCGTCATCCAGGCTGCGGCGCACCAGCTTGCCGTCGACCAGCTTGTGCGTGACGGGGTTGATGTCACCCGGCTTGCCGTGGTGCGAGCCGAAGATGCCGCCCGGCAGCGGGCTCATCGCAGGCTCACCGCCTTTCTTCGGGAAGACTTTGCTCCAGTCTTCCCAGTCGATCGCAATCGAGATCGCTTGGCGGAGCTTGCGGTTCTTCGCGTCTTGCTCGGGCGTGTCGCCTTTGCCAATCACCGGGTCATTCATGTTGAAGCCGATGAGCCAGCTGGTGATGTCAGAGAAGCGCGGCAAGCGAAAGCCCTTGGCCTCGTAGTCCTTCTTCACTTCTTCGGAGTCTTGCATGTCGACCAAGTAATCGAGGCCTGTGTCGGTGCGCTCGAAGACTTCGATGTCGTAGTAGCCCTGGCGGAACTTGCCCTTCTGCGGCACGGACTCTCGCTCGATGGTGGAGACGATTTTGTCGATGAAGGGCGTCTTTTTGCCGCAGTCATCGAGCATGCCGGCTTCTTTGTCGCCCGGCATGCCTTCGCAGGGGTACGGCTCACCGCGGTAGTTGGGGTTGCGCTCCATCACGAGGCGGCGGTCTTGCACGTTCTCGGTGAGCATGTAGGGGCCGGTGCCGAGTGGCCAGCGGTCGAGTGTGAGGTTGGTTGCCGCCATGCCGGGCTGGGCATAGAAGGCATCAGCCTCCCAAGGCACAGGCGCCACGAAAGTCATTGACATCCAATAGTTCCACTGCGGGTACTTGCCCTTGATGCGCACACGCAGCAGGTATTTCTCGGGCGCAGTGGCACCGGCGAGCGGCCATTGGCGGAAGTCGAGAAA
>JAYWGR010000079.1:0-25491 GCA_043778145.1 Rhizobacter sp. | reverse complement strand
ATTCGAGTGCCGAGCAAAAACTCAAGTTGCCTTTGGGGCCGACTGCGACCTGGCGGCGGTTGTAGTAGATGCGTGGCCCACGGTCGGTGATGAAGACCTCGGGGTCGCCGCGGTTGCGCATCACGGTGTTGTCAGTGATGCGCCTGAACAGGGGTGCCGCGGCATCGATGTTGGAGATCCAGATCTCGGATGAAAAGTCAGTCTTGGGCACTGTGACTGCGAAGAAGATGTAGGAGCGCCCGTTGTAAGTGAAGGGCTCGGGCGACGTGATGCTGGCGCCGGTTGGCGCTGCGGCGGTGTAGATGGGCGTCCATGCCGGAGTGCCGCCACCATTCGGCGCCAGCTTGCGGTAGACGCGCAACTCCTTGCCGTTGTTGGCGAACAGCATGAAGAGGTATTCGCCGCCGTACTCGGGCGCCTGCCACATGAAGACGCCGTTCTTGTTGCCGCTGTCAAAGGTGAGTTGCTCGACTGCGCCACTGTCGAGGTTGCGATAGAAAACTTGGTTGGTCTTGCCTGCGGCGCCGATGTAGATGACCGCCCGCGCGCCACGAACGCTGCGAACGCCCGTGGTGTTTTGCTGCGTGCCAGTCAGCGCCTGTTCGGTGCTGGGGTCATCGAGCTCGCGCCAATAGTGGAAGTTGTTTTCGTCGACGTAGGTGATGCGCGGCGCAGCGTCGCCAAGCGTTTCACTGCCGTAGGGTGATCTGCGCGGCAAGCTTTGATCAAGGAACCCGGCCGACCAGGTGCCATCGGGCAGCGCGCGGGCCATGCCGATGCGCGCATGGGCAATCGAATGCGAGCCATCGAACTTGGTGTAGACGATGCGGTCGCCGTCGTTGCTGTAGGCCCACTCGGGGCCATTGCCAGTCTTCGTTGAGTCCTTCTTGCCGCTGGCACTCGGGTCGACGAGCACGGCTTTGCCGTCGGGCGGAATGAACATGCCGGTTGCGCGGTCGATGTTGCCGATCCAGAGTTTGCCGTCGATGTCGCCCCAGATGAATTGCCCGCGGGCTTGGTTGTATTCCGGGTCCAGCAAGTCGATTTGCGGTGAGACGAGCGCCTCATTCGGCGCCCAGCTTTGCGCACTCGCAGGCCCGCCCATAACGAGCGCGAAGCACAGCAGGCCAAGGTATCGCAGCCGGCCTGGCCGACGTGAGCAGCGCGTCTTGGTGATGTCGACCATGTGTTGCATCCCTCCTGGTTGAATCGATCAAGGTCCGAGGCCGGTATCGGCCCGGAAGATGCCCTCGGAACACTCGACGCCTGGGCATGGCTTCGTCTTCTTCGATGTGGTGGATAGCGTTCGGCGGTTGTAGTAGATGTAGAGGCCACTCGCAGCGGCAAAGACTTCCGGATCGGTGCGGGCGCGGTAGAGGGTGTTGTCACTCACTCGGCGGAGCAGTGGCGCGGCCGAGTCGATGTTGGCAATCCAGATCTCTGACGGAAAGCTGTCATTGCCAATGATCATGGCGAGAAAGATGTACGACTTGCCTTTGTAGGTGAATGGCTCTGGCGATGTGAATGTGTCTCGGCTGGGCGCGAATGCACTGGAGATGGGAGTCCATTGCGCAGTGCCCGACTCGGTTTGAACGAGCTTGCGGTAGATGCGCAATTCGTTGTTGCCGACCATCGCCATGAAGACGAACTCGTTGTTGAACTCGGGGGCCTGCCACATCCAGACCTCGCTCTTGTCGCCGGCATCGAATGTCAGCTGCGTGACTTGGCCGGTGTCGAGGTCGCGGTAGAAGGCCTGCTGCACGTTGTTGACCGGTGCGGCGTAAGCCACGGCGCGCGCACCGCGCACATGGCGAACCGGGCCGACCTTGATCGGCGTGCCGGGCAGCGGCTGCTCGGTGGCGGGGTCATCGACTTCGCGCCAGTAGTGGTTCTTGTCTTTGTCGACGTAGGTGATTCTTGGCTTTGGATCATTCGCCGTTTCGCTGCCATAGGGCGCTTTGCGGGCACCAGCAGAGTCGAGGAAGTTGGCGGCCCAGGTGCCATCGGGTTGGGGCTTCGCGAAGGCGAGGCGAGCCGTGTTGTTGCGATGCGCCGAGCTCGTGAACTTGGTGTAGGCCACGCCATCGCCACTCGCTGACCAAACCCACTCGGGGCCGTTCAAGGTGAGCAAGGTGTCGTCGGCCGTGATGGTTTCCGAGTCGACCAGAAAGCCTTTGCCGTTGGGCGGAAAGAAGAGGCCCGTGGCCGGATCGATGTTGCCCACCCAGAGAAAGCCTTGCGCGTCGCTCCAGGTGAATTGCGCGCGGGCCTGGTTGTACTCAGGGTCGAGCAAGTCGGGCTGCGGCGAGATTTGAGTCTCGTTGGGCACCCAAGTCTGGGCGCCGGCGTGGAGCGCCACGGCCATGCTGGCCGCTCCCAGACATTGCATGGCGCGCAGCGTGACCGCGCTCGACGTCTTGACCATCGCCATCAAGCAAGACATTGCTGCGTCTCCCCGCTGCTGCAATGGATAAACGGTAAGTCAGCGCTGAAGCGCACACATCATCAATTTTTAGGAAGGTGACCTTGCGCGCAGATGTTTCGGCGCCGTAACAGACCCTTTCAGTTGAGCGTTCAACCCGATTCGCGGGCCCTCCGATACAGGGACATGAACACGCTCAAACCCCATGCGCTGCTAGCGCCCACTCTCGTTGCACTCCTTTCCGCCTGCGGCGGCGGCGGTGGTGACGAGCCCCAAGTCAACGGCGCAGCCACCGCACTGGCCGCGTCAAGCGAGACTGCTCACGCAGCCGATGCCGACCTCTCGGGCGACTCACCCACCGCGAGCGCGTTGGCGTTGAAACGAACATCTGCGCCCACTGCGGTGCCGGTGCCGGCGCCAGCGCCAGCGCCTGCGAACAAGGGCGCTGCGGTCGTGCTCAACACCAGCATCCCGGACAGCGCACGCATTGCAGCGGCCACCGCCACGGCGCAAAGCACAACGAACCTTTGCGCGCCGATTCGCCCGTTCTACTGGGAGATTGGCACCGGCGCGGGCAAGGCAGTTTCGGGCTCGCTCACCAGCCCGACGGTCGCGACCAAATACACCTCGACGATGCCGATGGGCTATGCCTCGGCTTCGAAGTGGATGTACGGCGCCTACGTGACGCAGCGCAAGAGCGGCGTGCTCAGCGCTGACGACGTCAAGTTCCTCACCTTCAAAAGCGGCTACACCAGCTTCTCGAATTGCCTGCAGAACCAGACAGTCGACCAGTGCCTCGCCTACCAAGGCAATGGCACCTATGTGCCCACGACGGACGGGCAGTTCTATTACAGCGGCGGTCACATGGAGAAGCACGCCAGCCTCATGGGCCTAGGCGGCATGAACAACCAAACCCTGGCCGCGACGATTCAGGGCCAACTCGGCAGCGACGTGAAGATCGGCTACAGCCAGCCGATGCTCGCCGGCGGCGGCTACGGCACGCCAGACAGCTACGCCATCTTCCTGCGCAAGCTCATCAACAAGCAGTTGAAGATGGGCGACATGCTCTCGGCCAATGCGGTTTGCACCAACCGAATGACCTGCCCGGGGCAAGCCCTCTCCGCCCCGATACCGCCAAGCGAGAGCTGGCACTACGGCATCGGCCACTGGATTGAAGACGACCCCGTGGTGGGCGATGGCGCCTTCAGCAGCCCAGGCTATCTCGGCTTCTACCCGTGGGTGGACGCATCGCGCACCTACTACGGCATCGTGGCGCGTGTGATGCCACAGGGTGGCCTGGCCTCGATGCAGTGCGGGCGCCTCATCCGCAAGGCATGGGAAACCGGCACGGCGATGTGATCGCCAAATCGCGCCGCGCCGCGCTGAACATGCGCGGGTGGCGCGGGTGGCCCGATTGAATGAAGCCCCGGCAGCACGGGCAACTTCGACACACCCTCTCAGCGCCGCGCTTGTCACACTCGGCGCTGCGGCGTTGTCTAAATGACCATGCGAGACAGCGACGCGGTTGGCATGAGGCTGGCTCAACCACCCGGCTGCGCTTGCACCGCACTGCGCAGCACGGGGGGACTGAATTGAGCGCTTCAAAACCACGATCGGCCATCGGTTCGCCAAGACCGAAGCTTGCAGGCCGATGAAGCTCACCGACCCTGGCGAATCCATCATCGAGCGCGCCACGCAAGGCGAGTTGGCAGCGCTCGACGCGATGCTGCTGGCCATCCAGCCCGGCGTCTTCAACCTGGCCGTGCGCATGCTCGGCAACCGCGACGACGCGGCCGATGCCACGCAAGAGATCCTGCTCAAGGTCGTGACGCATCTGGGCGGCTTTCGCCGGCAGGCGGCCTTCACGACCTGGGTGTTCCAGATCGCGCGCAATCATCTGCTGACAGCCGCCACGCGCAGCCGCGAGTCGCCCGAGGTGTCGCTCGAGGCGATCGGCGAGCGGCTCGAGCACGGCCTGGCGTTCGCGGCGTCACTCGGCGACCCACTTGGCCCCGCCCGCAGCTTGAGCCCTGAAGACAAGCTGGCGGCGCGGCAAGTGGCCTTGGCTTGCACGCAGAACATGTTGATGGCGCTGGACCGTGAGCAGCGATTGGTCTATGTGCTCGACGTGGCCTTCGGCCTCGCATCGCCCGAAGCGGCCGAGGTGTTGGCGATCACGCCCGAGGCTTATCGCCAGCGATTGGCGCGGGCGCGGGCCAAGCTGGATCACTTTGCCGGCATCAAATGCGGACAGGTGAACCGCGACGCCGCATGCCAATGCGATCGGCAATTGCCCGCCATGGCACATGCCGCGGCGTTGCCTGGCGCGCAGCCTGTGGCTTTGGTCGCCATGCACCGCGGCGAGCGCGCCGAGGCAGAGCGCCAGTTCGATGCGCTGGTGCGCATGGGCGACGCTGCGGCGGTGTTCCGGGCGCATCCCGGCTATGAAGCACCCACGACGATGATCCAGGCGATCCGCGTGGTGCTGCGCGCCGAGGGCTATCTGGGTGACGCTGGCGCCAGCCATTGAGGTCATTGGAGTCATTGAAGTCAATGAGCCGCCCAGGTGATGAAACCACCCGCCCCGATTGCTTTTGAAGCGGCTGACGGCACGCCGCTCGCTGGCACCTTGTACGTGCCCGAGGAGCCTGGCGCGCACGCCGTGCTGATCGCCGGTGCGCTCGGCGTGGCCCAGCACCGCTACGCGGCATTTGCTGCCTGGCTGGCGGCACGCGGTCACACGGTGATGAGCTTTGATTTGCGCGGCATGGGCGCATCACGCCAAGCTCGGCACCGGAACTCACTGCGCGGCCTCGACGCTGACATGCTGACCTGGGCGCGCGCCGATTTCGCCGCCGCCGTGAGGTTCTTGGTGGGAGCGCACGGCGGGCGGCCGATCACCGTCATCGGGCACAGCCTGGGTCTGCATCACGCGGGAATGACGGATGTGGCAACGCAGTCGCTCATCGGTTACGCGATCGGGGTGGGTTCGGGCTCCGGGTATTGGCGCGATTGGGCGGCGCCTTCGCGTCGCAACGCGCCTTGGTTGCTGTATGTCGCGGGGCCATTGCTCACGCCGCTGTTCGGCTTTTTCCCCGGAAAGCGATTGGGCATGGTCGGCGATTTGCCAGCAGCCGCCATGCGCCAATGGAGCCGGTGGTGCCGGCACCCACAGTTCGCGTGGGGCGCGGAGCCGGCGCTGGTTTGCCTGAGCCTGGAGGCGGCGCGCTTTGCCGTCACGGCATTCAGCTTCACCGATGACGAGGCGATGACCGAGTCATGCACCCGACAGTTGCTCGCGGCCTTGAAGCACGCGCCATCGCAACTGGTTCGCGTGGCGCCGCAAGACGTCGGCATGGATCGCATCGGGCACCTGGGCGCGTTTCGCGCCACAGGGTCTGAGCGGCTCTGGATGCGCTTTGCAGAGGCGATCGAACGGCGTTAGTCAGATTCGCCCTGTGCGCACGGTGCGGGCGGTGCGCACGGTGCGGGCGCAGCTGACGCGTCTGGAGCTGCCACGCCAGCCGCGCGGGCACAACCCGGCGCGTGCCCACGCGCATGCGGGCAAAACTGCCCGGGCGGAACCCAACTCAGTCCGCTGAGGACTGAGACTATTTCGCGCATGCGCGAACGGCTCTTAGCCGCTATGCGTTGCGCGGCGGAACGGCGATGCCAGCGCCGCTTGGCAACGGGCGCGCGGCTGGCACGTAGGGCCATTCGGGTCGCAAGTCTGCGAGTGGCGCCAGCGCCGTTCGCATCGGGTGGTTGAACACGGTGGAGTACACGACCGCGCCGAAGTCATCACCCAATCCGCGGCCATTGATGCCGGCGAAGCCGAAGCTCGCGGGCAAGCTGGCGTCAAATGGAATAAGGTCGGGCAACAAGGCGCGGGCGACCAACTGCCCGTACGCCTGCGGATCGGCTGCAGTACCGCTGAGTGACACCAACTGCGCAACGGTGCGCGACACCAACGGGCCAAAGTTGGAGAGGTCCGTGTCGGGATCGGTGCAGTTGTATTTCAGCGAGTTTTGTGGATCGTCAAGAAAGGTTGCGGCCAGATTCGGCCTGCCGCAGCGCTGGACCTGCGTCCAGTGACCGTGATCGTTGGCAGAGACCGTCGTGAACAAGCCCAGTTGACGGCTGCCCAGCTTTGCCAGCGAGAGCTCGGCCACGATGGCCAGTACGTTGGTCGCCGCGGTGGTCACGGCGCCCGTGCTGAATTGGTCAGGCCGCCACGGCTGGCCGGCGATCAAGCCGTCAATGAAGGCCTTGGCAGCAACCGCGTCGAGCCAGAACGGGTCACCCGCCTCGCCGACCCAGATTCGCCCGATGCCTGGCAACAAACTCGTCTCGCCAACCGCGCCACGGCCCACTGGCTGGCCGTTGCCGTGGTGATCGCGGGCTTCATCGTCATCCAGCCAATGGGCTTGCCAGGACTGCGGAGCGTCGTCGCCTTCGAACACAAGGCGCAGGATGCTGTCGACACGCGCGTCGTTGTCGGTATCGAATCGAAAGTCGTACGCGCAGCCTGGGCGGAACGTGCGCCACTGCGGCGTGCCGGTGAAAGGCGACGGCAAGCCTGCCAGCGGGCTCACCGCCATCACGGCGACGATGCTGCCGGGCGTCTCCGCATGGAAGAGGTAGTTGTCGGTGATGTTGATCCGGCTGTCTGCGCGAGATTCCGGCGAGTCGAAGTGGTGGCCCATGAAAGCAACTCCTGCGAAGTCGTGACCAGCGCCGCATGGGCGACCAGGTTGGCAATGTAGAACCAACTCCGCGTCGCTGTCTTTCGTCAACAAAGTAGACCTGATTTTGCAGTCGTGTTGCGGCTGAAGTGAGCCTGCGCGGCATGCCGGATGTTTCGGCGCATTGAGATCACCGCTCGGCGTCTCGCAACAGCGCGCGCGGCACACGCGAAAAGGTCAGAAACATCAAATATGCGGGCGTGCGCCGCAGCTGCCGATGCGGCGTAAGAGATCTCGTCACGAGACTCGCCACAAAGCAAAACGCCGTCCACAGGGACGGCGTATGCCAATTCGTTAGTTGTTGTTTTTGTTATTGAATTTTTGGTTGCGAGGGCAGGATTTGAACCTGCGACCTTTGGGTTATGAGCCCAACGAGCTACCAGACTGCTCCACCTCGCGACTGAGCCTCAGACTATAGCACAAGGTTCTTAGAACAGTGCATTTATAAACCTGCCTTTTGCAAAGTACGCTGAAATTGAACACTGTCTTGGTAGCCAATCAGCCGGGCTTCGGCAATTTCGCGCCCCTGCGCATCAAAGAAGATCGTTCCCGGTGGGCCGAACAACTGAAAGCGCTTCAACAAGGCGCGGTCGTCAGCGCTGTTGGCCGTCACATCTGCCTTCAGCAACAACGCTCCGGCGAGCTTCATCTTCACGGCCGGATCGGCAAACGTGTAGCGCTCCATTTCCTTGCACGACACACACCAGTCCGCATAGAAATCGAGCATCACGGGCCGGCCAGCATCTCGCAACGCGGCATCCAGTTCGACCACATCGCGAACGCGGGCGAAGATCGGCCGGGCAGTGGCATCGCCGTCACTGCGCGCCGTCTTGAAGTGCGCGAGCGGCTGCAAGGGATCAGAACCGCCCGAGGCCGCGCCAACCAGTTGCATCAGCCCGCAAATGCCAACCACGGCGGCCATCGATCGCCGAAGCAAACCGAGTCCGGCACCGACGCCACGATGTGCGTGCGTCGTCGAAGACACCAACAAAACGGCCGTGGCGACGAGCAGCGCACCCCAAACCGCGAGAACCAGTGTCGGCGGTAAAAGCACCTGCACCGTCCAGAGCGCGACGCCGAGCAACATCAGGCCAAAAAGGTGTTTGACTTCGTTCATCCAAGGTCCGGCACGAGGCAGCAACGCACCAGCGGACGCGCCGACGAGCAGCAAAGGGACACTCATCCCGGCCGCCAGCGAGAACAGCGCCGAGCCACCGAGCCACACGTTGCGTGTCTGACTGAGGTAGACGAGGGCACCGGCCAGCGGGGCGGCCACGCAGGGGCTGACGATCAACGCGGACATCCCGCCCATTGCAAAGACGCTGACCACCTTGCCGGCGGGCAGGCCTTGTGAGGTCTTGGTCAACCTGCCCGTCACGGCACTGGGCAACTGCAACTCGTACACACCAAACATCGAGAGCGCCAGCACGACCAACCCAGCCGCGAACGCGCTGACCACCCAAGGGGTTTGCAAAGCGGCGGCCAACCCCTCACCCGCAAGCCCAGCAGCGACGCCGAGCGCCGTGTAAACCAAGGCCATGCCGATGGAGTAACTTGCGGCGAGGCCCAAACCCCGCCCGCGCGAAACCTTCTCACCATGCCCAACGATGATGGAAGACAAAATCGGCAGCATCGGCAGCACACAAGGCGTGAGCGACAGCAGCAAACCCGCGACGAAGAAGACGCCGACCACGGGCCAGAAGTGACCTCTGCGCAACGCGCCGTCAAGTCCGTCACCGGCATCTGGCCTCGGCACCGTCGACACGGATGTTGGCGATGGCTCTGCGGGGGAGGTGACCCCAGCGAGCGCGGCATCGGAACTGATCGGCGGATCGACCAAAGCCACCGCACCAGCGCTGGCCTCGCCTCCAAACGCGGCCAGTCGAACCTCGACGCCATGCTGCGCGGGCGGATAACACAAGCCCTTCTCCGCGCAGCCTTGACTCGTCACTAGCAAGCGAAAATTGCTCGCCGCCTGCTGAACCGGAACGACGATACGGACCGAGTCACGGTAGGTCTCGACATTTTTTTGAAAAGTCTCGTCGAACTTCACCTTGCCTGCCGGTACAACCACCGCCGCAAGCGTTGCGCCCACCGCTTCAAATTTGAACTGGTCACGGTAGAGGTAATAGCCGGGCGCGATGGCGAACGTCACTTCGACGCTGCGCGCGTCGGCTACCTGCACTGTCATCTTGAACGCGGCTTCGGGGTCGAGAAAATCGACCGCAGCGCGCAACAGCGGAGAACCGCTCAACAGCATCACCGCCAGCAGCCAGTGCAGCCAAAACGAGGTCGAAAAACGTAGACGCATGAAAGGTTGCCGGCGTGATGAATCGAATTGCTCGTGATTGCACCCGAACGCACAAGGTTCCCGGGTAGGAACCGATCACGCAAGCGCATCAGGAGGCAATGGTAACGAGGCCTTGTAAGTTGCCAGGCCTGAAATGAAAAAAGCCGGCACTGAGCCGGCTTTCGTTAACGTGACGCCTGGTGCGCCCAGAGCGCTTTACTCGTCAGCAGCTTCTTCAGCAGCGGCGACCTCAGGACGATCGACCATCTCGACGAACGCCATCGGTGCGTTGTCACCAACGCGGAACCCCATTTTCAAGATACGCGTGTAACCGCCCGGACGAGCCTTGTAACGGGGCCCGAGTTCACCGAACAATTTGGCAACCACATCGCGATCGCGGGTGCGATTGAACGCAAGGCGACGATTGGCGAGAGTTGCTTCTTTTGCCAAGGTGATGAGTGGCTCAACCACGCGGCGCAATTCCTTGGCCTTCGGCACGGTGGTCTTGATCGCCTCGTGTTGGATCAAAGAATTGCACATGTTCCGAAGCATCGCCTGGCGATGTTCAGAAGTGCGATTGAGCTTACGAAGTCCGTTGCGGTGACGCATGGTGCTAATCCTTGTCAGTCTGTTTTAAATGCCGGAAGCCGTGTCAGGTACTACCGGATGCACCGGGCCATCGATGGCCCTGTTTTTATCTTTTATCCAAACCTTGCGGTGGCCAGTTCTCGAGGCGTGCACCGAGAGTCAGACCACGAGAGGCCAGAACTTCCTTGATTTCGTTGAGAGACTTCCGACCGAGGTTCGGGGTCTTCAGCAGTTCGGTCTCGGTGCGCTGAATAAGGTCACCGATGTAGTAAATGTTCTCCGCCTTCAAGCAGTTAGCAGAACGCACTGTCAGCTCAAGTTCGTCAACCGGACGCAGCAATATTGGGTCGAAGTTGGTGTTCTGCTTTGGCTGAGGATCAAAGACGCTGCTGATGTCACCCATTTCGATGTTCGCGAACATGGCAAGCTGCTCAACCAAGATCTTCGCGGACGATCGGATTGACTCCTCGGGCGTGATCGCGCCGTTGGTGACGATCTCCATCACCAGCTTGTCGAGGTCCGTTCGCTGCTCAACGCGCGCACTTTCGACCGTGTAGCTGACACGTGCCACAGGTGAGAACGAAGCGTCCAAAACAATCCGCCCGATCGATTTGGTCGGCTCATCACCGTATCGGCGCATCGTGCCAGGCACGTAGCCGCGACCCTTCTCGACCTTGATCTGCATGTCGAGCTTTCCACCTTGAGAAAGGTGCGCGATCACATGCTCAGGATTGATGATCTCGACGTCGTGAGGCGTTTGAATATCACCAGCGGTGACGGGGCCCTCACCCTCTTTGCGCAGCACCAAAGTGACTTCGTCACGGTTATGCAAGCGGAAGACGACACCTTTCAAGTTGAGCATGATGTGCACGACATCTTCCTGGACGCCGTCAACCGTCGAATACTCGTGGAGCACACCGGCGATCGTGACTTCAGTCGGCGCGTAACCAACCATTGAAGACAGCAAGACGCGACGCAAGGCGTTGCCGAGCGTGTGCCCGTAGCCGCGCTCGAACGGCTCCAATGTCACTTTGGCACGGTTGCCACCGAGTTGTTCGACTTGAATGGCTTTGGGTTTCAGAAGATTGGTTTGCATTGAAGTCCTGTAGGTCTCAATACCCTCGGCTCGTTACACCGATAAGGCTGATGGACGTCGCCGGGCGGAGATGAAAAGTCGCTTCGTTGCCGGCGAGCGAAGCAAAGAGGTCGAACGATGAGCCAAGACGACGAAACGCGCGGGTGTTTCCCCGCACGCATCAATCTGGCTGTCTTATCGCGAATAGAGTTCGACGATCAACGCTTCTTTGATGTCGGCACCGAATTCATCACGGTCCGGCGCCTTCTTAAAGATGCCTTCAAGCTTGGTCATGTCAACCGCAACCCAGCTCGGCATGCCCTGGCCTTCGGCAAGCTTCAACGAGTCGATGATGCGCAGTTGCTTCTTTGACTTGTCGCGCACGGCGACAGTGTCGCCAACCTTCACGAGATAGGACGCGATATTGACCACACCGCCATTGACTGTGATCGACTTGTGCGACACAAGCTGACGCGCCTCCGCGCGTGTTGAGCCGAAACCCATCCGATAGACGACGTTGTCGAGACGCGACTCGAGCAACAGCAGCAAGTTCGCGCCGGTATTCCCTTTGCGGCGTTCGGCTTCAGCGAAGTACCGTCGAAACTGGCGCTCGAGGATGCCGTACATGCGCTTGACCTTCTGCTTCTCTCGCAGCTGCAGGCCAAAATCGGAGGTTCGCGTGCCCGAGGTACGCCCGTGCTGACCCGGCTTGCTGTCGAACTTTGCCTTGTCGCCGATGGGGCGGCGAGCGCTCTTCAGAAAGAGGTCAGTGCCTTCACGGCGGGATAGTTTGGCCTTGGGCCCAAGATAACGTGCCACGTTGATTCCTTGAATGTCTGATCTGACACAGGCTGCGAAATGTGCAGCTTGCGCGAGTCCGGCGAATGTTGTTGTTGTGCGCTCGGACAGTGGGCTTCAATAGAGACCGCGCCGAAAAAAGAACGTTCAGTCGGCCTCAACGAAAATGTCGGCATGGCCCACAAGGCCCTGCCGACAGCAGTCGATGTGTCGCGCAAGAGTTAGCGCGACCCACCAAACGTTAGATACGGCGACGCTTTTGGGGGCGGCACCCGTTGTGAGGCACCGGCGTCACATCAGAGATCGAATTGATGCGAATGCCGAGGGAAGCCAAGGCACGCACCGAAGACTCACGCCCAGGGCCAGGGCCCTTGATGCGGACATCGAGGTTCTTGATACCTTGATCTTGCGCCGCGCGGCCAGCCACCTCTGCCGCAACCTGGGCGGCGAAAGGCGTGCTCTTGCGCGAGCCTTTGAAGCCCTGACCACCACTCGATGCCCACGACAATGCGCCGCCTTGGCGGTCCGTGATCGTGATGATGGTGTTGTTGAACGACGCGTGGACATGGGCAATTCCATCGGCAACGTTCTTGCGGACTTTCTTGCGCACGCGCTGGGCGGCTGTGTTGACGGGTGCTTTAGCCATGATGACCTTCTCTTAACGTTTAGCGCGGACCAACGAGGTCACTTGTAGAAGCGGTGACGACTGGTCACTTCTTGACCAGCGCGCCCGACTTGCGCGGACCCTTGCGAGTACGTGCATTTGTCTTCGTGCGTTGGCCACGCACCGGCAAGCCACGGCGATGACGGAAGCCGCGATAGCAGCCAAGGTCCATCAGACGTTTGATGTTGATCGACATCTCGCGACGCAGGTCGCCTTCGATCGTCATGCGGCCAATCTCTTCGCGCAACCGCTCGAGATCGGTGTCGGTCAAGTCCTTGACCTTGCGGTCAAAAGGGACCCCGCTCGCAACGCAGAGCTTCTGCGCCGTGCTTCGGCCAACGCCATAAATCGACGTCAAGCCGATTTCGGTGTGCTTATGGGGCGGAATGTTGATACCAGCAATGCGTGCCATGTTTGTCCTCTATGCGCTCGTGCTCGGGGTCGTCAAAATCAACCCTGGCGCTGCTTGTGACGCGGATCGGTGCAGATCACGCGAACCACACCCTTGCGACGGATTACTTTGCAGTTCCGGCACATTTTCTTCACCGATGCGGCGACTTTCATACTTTTCTCCAAGGCCTTTTCAGGCCGCCTTGATCTTAGAAACCACTGAAACCGACCGCGCTGCTACTTGGCGCGGAAAACGATACGCGCCCTGCTCAAGTCGTAGGGGGTCAACTCGACCGTCACCTTGTCACCCGGCAAGATGCGGATATAGTGCATCCGCATTTTTCCCGAGATATGCCCCAGCACCACATGGCCGTTTTCGAGCTTCACACGGAACGTGGCATTCGGTAGATTCTCGAGAATCTCACCCTGCATCTGGATCACATCGTCTTTGGACATGCGGTGTGCGTTGTTTGTCTCTTGTATCGAGTAAGGGGCGTGAGGCGCGCTGAAATCAGCTTGCTTTGAAATTGGCCTTCTTGAGCAGCGACTCGTACTGCTGGCTCATGACGTAACTTTGCACCTGGGCCCAAAAGTCCATCGTCACAACGACGATGATCAGAAGCGACGTACCGCCAAAGTAGAACGGCACGTTGTACTTAAGGACCAGGAATTCGGGCAACAGACACACCAAAGTAATGTAGATCGCTCCAGCAAGCGTCAGCCGCGACAAGATGCGATCGATGTGTCGCGCAGTCTGATCACCGGGTCGGATGCCAGGAATGAACGCGCCGCTTTTCTTCAGGTTATCTGCAGTCTCGCGGCTGTTGAACACCAAAGCCGTGTAAAAAAAGCAGAAAAACACAATAGCAGCTGCATACAGCATGACGTAGATCGGTTGTCCGGGCCGAAGCAGATCCGCGATGTCCTTCAACCAACGGAAACTGTCACCCGTGGCGAACCAACTCACCACTGTAGTCGGCAGCAGGATAATCGATGATGCAAATATTGGTGGAATCACACCGGACATGTTCAGCTTCAGCGGCAAGTGTGATGACTGGCCACCGTAAACCTTGTTGCCAACTTGGCGCTTCGCATAGTTCACAAGAATCTTGCGTTGGCCTCGCTCAACGAATACAACAGCGAAGGTCACCGCCACCACCAGCACGGTGATAAACAGCGCCGCAACGACACTCATGGAACCCTGCCCAACCAAGCTAGCAAACTGGCTCAGCGCTCCCGGCAAACCCGCGGCAATTCCGCCGAAAATCAAGATTGAAATCCCGTTTCCGAGGCCTCGTTCGGTAATCTGCTCACCAAGCCACATCAAAAACATTGTGCCGGCGACCAAGCTGACGACAGCCGTCAAGCGGAATCCGAAACCAGGAGAAATGACAAGCCCTTGGGAGCTCTCGAGCGCAATCGCAATGCTCAGCGACTGAAACAATGCCAGACCCAAAGTTCCATACCTTGTGTACTGCGTTATCTTCCGACGCCCGGATTCGCCTTCTTTCTTCAGCACCTCGAGCGTAGGTACGACGTAGCTCATCAACTGCATGATGATGGACGCCGAGATGTACGGCATGATCCCCAGCGCGAACACTGTGAACCGAGATAATGCCCCACCCGAGAACATATTTAACAGATTCAGGATGCCGCCCTGCTGGCCCTTGAATAACTGCTGGAGCTGATTCGGGTCGATTCCCGGCACAGGAATGTGCGCACCCAGTCGATACACTACAAGTGCCAGCAACAAGAAGACAAGTCTGCGGCGGAGGTCACCAAACTTCCCGTTCTTGGCAAGCTGATTCGAGTTAGTAGCCACTGATTCCCGCGCCTGTGAGTTGACGACCCGCCGATCAGGCGACCGTACCGCCCGCCGCTTCGATGGCGGCCTTCGCGCCAACCGTCGCCCCGATGCCTTTCAAGCTGACTTTCAAGGTCAATTCACCAGATTTGATGACCTTGACAACCTTTGCGATTTCGCCAACGAGCCCAGCTTGCTTCAGGGACAACAGATCGACTTCGGCGGCACCTAGACGCTCAAGGTCAGAGAGGTTGATTTCCGCATTGAACTTCAGCAGATGCGACTTGAAACCGCGCTTAGGAAGTCGCCGCTGCATGGGCATCTGACCGCCCTCGAACCCGACCTTGTGGTATCCACCGGATCTAGATTTCTGACCCTTGTGACCACGGCCGGCGGTCTTCCCGAGACCCGACCCAATGCCGCGACCCACGCGACGTTTCGCGTGCTTGGAGCCGTCGGCCGGCTTGATGGTATTGAGTTCCATGTTCATTTTGTCCTATGGCTTGAGATGCTCAGAGCACCTTGACCAGGTACGAAACCTTATTAATCATGCCGCGCACCGCAGCCGTATCTTCCAGGGTCGATTCGCTGTTCAGCTTACGCAGACCCAAACCTCGCACGGTGGCGCGATGCGACTCTCGCGTGCCGTTGATACTACGGACCAGCTTAATCTTCACCGTAGGCTTAGTGCCTTGTTGGTCAGTCATATTGTGTTCTCCTCAAGCCAGGCCGTTCAGCTGAAAAGCTGTTCGACCGTCAGCCCGCGCTTTGCAGCAATCTCGGCCGGTGTGTTCGTGTTCTTCAGGGCATCCAACGTCGCACGAACCAGGTTGTACGGGTTCGACGAACCGAGACTCTTGCAGACAATATCGGTCACGCCCATGACCTCAAACACAGCGCGCATCGGACCGCCTGCGATGATGCCGTCACCCTGCTTCGCAGGCGCCATCAGGACCCGCGACGCACCGTGTTCACCGACGACCTTGTGCTGTATCGTGCCATTCTTCAATGACACCTTGATCATGTTGCGCCGAGCAGAGTCCATTGCCTTGGTCACAGCGACCGGCACTTCCTTAGCCTTGCCCTTGCCCATACCGATTCTTCCATCACCATCGCCGACGACGGTGAGGGCTGCAAAACTCAGCGTACGACCACCCTTTACAACCTTGGTGACGCGATTGACCGCGATCATCTTTTCCTTGAGGCCGTCATCGCGGCCCTCGTCTTGCACGCGGGGTTGAAACTTTGCCATCTTGATTCCTTAGAGGCCTGGATTCTTAGAATTGCAGGCCGGCTTCACGCGCAGCTTCGGCGAGCGCTTTGACGCGGCCGTGGTACGCAAATCCGGCACGGTCGAAAGCAACCTTTTCTATGCCAGCCGCTTTCGCCTTTTCGGCAATTCGTTTACCAATCACCGTCGCCGCGACCACATTGCCACCCTTACCCGCAGCCCCAAGCTCCTTGCGGATTTCAGCTTCCGCCGTTGACGCGCTAGCGAGCACCCGGGCGCCATCATCAGAGATCACAGTTGCGTAGATGTGCAGGTTTGTGCGGTGCACTGTCAAGCGGGCGACTTGCTGCACGGCGATACGAGCACGCGTTTGACGCGAACGGCGAATCCGCTGGTCTTTTTTATTCAGTGACATGTCATTCGCCCCTTACTTCTTCTTGGTCTCTTTGATGACGATTTTTTCGCCAACGTAGCGAATGCCTTTGCCCTTGTACGGCTCGGGCGGACGAAGCGCGCGAACCTCAGCAGCAATTTGACCGACGACCTGGCGGTCAGATCCCTTGATCACGATTTCAGTCTGAGTGGGACATTCGACCTTGATGCCCTCAGGCATGTCTTTGGAGACTGGGTGCGAGTAACCGATCTGCAAGTTCAGTTTGGAACCAACCGCCGCAGCGCGATACCCAACGCCCACCAAAGCCAGCTTCTTTTCGAAACCCTTGCTGACACCGTTGACCATGTTCGACACAAGCGCGCGCATCGTGCCCGACATCGAATCCGCCTCGACAGAATCGTTGGCCGGAGCAAACGACAACGTCGCGTTGTCGTTATGAATCGTCACAAGATCGCTGACAGGCCGCACCAGCATTCCGAGCGAACCCTTGACGCTGATCTGTTCGGACGTCATCGTCACATCCACACCCTTCGGCAATGGAAGCGGCATTTTTCCTACGCGAGACATGTCAAACCCTCCTTAGGCAACGTAGCAAAGCACTTCACCGCCGATACCGGCTTGGCGCGCTTTTCGATCGGTCATGACGCCCTTGGGAGTGGTCACGATTGCTACACCGAGGCCATTCATCACATTCGGGATGTCATGGCGACCCTTGTAAACGCGCAACCCAGGACGGCTGACGCGCTCAATGTGCTCGATAACCGGCTTACCGGCGTAATACTTCAGCTCAATCTCGAGCTGGGGCTTTGTTTCTTCGCCGCGGACCGCGAAGCTGTCGATGTAGCCTTCGTCCTTCAGGACTTTGGCAATCGCCACCTTTAGCTTCGACGCAGGCATCGCGACACTGACCTTTTGAACCATCTGCGCGTTGCGGATGCGGGTCAGCATGTCGGCGATAGGATCACTCATGCTCATGGGGAATATCTCCTGATCGGCTCGGGCTTACCAGCTGGCTTTGACGACGCCGGGGATGTCACCCTTGAACGCCAATTCGCGAATCTTGTTTCGGCCGAGGCCGAACTTTCGGAACGTGCCGCGCGGGCGGCCAGTCAGCTCGCAGCGGTTTCGCTGGCGTGTTGGGTAGGCGTTGCGTGGCAGCTGCTGGAGCGCAAGACGAGCAGCGTAGCGCTCCTCGTCAGACTTCTTAGCGTCGTTCGCAGTACCCTTGAGTTCGGCGTACTTCTTCGCGTATTTGGCGACCAGTAGCGTGCGCTTCAGCTCACGCTGTATGAGAGATGTTTTGGCCACGTTCGGTCCTCAGTTCTTGAAAGGAAACTTGAACGCAGTCAAAAGCGCCTTGGCTTCTTCGTCGTTCTTTGCAGTGGTCGTAATGCTGATGTTCAGACCACGCAACACATCAATCTTGTCGTAGTCGACTTCCGGAAAGATGATTTGCTCTTTAACACCAATGTTGTAGTTGCCACGCCCATCAAACGCACGACCGGAGATACCGCGGAAGTCGCGAACACGCGGCAGAGCAATGGTCACGAAGCGATCAAGAAACTCATACATCTGAACACCGCGTAGCGTGACCATGCAGCCAATCGGTACGCCATCGCGAATCTTGAATCCTGCAATCGCCTTTTTTGATTTCGTCACGACCGGCTTCTGGCCAGCAATCTTGGTCAGATCGCTTACGGCGTGATCCATGACTTTCTTGTCCGAAACGGCCTCGCTAACACCCATGTTTAGGGTGATCTTTGTTATGCGAGGCGCCTGCATCACGGAGGTATAACCGAATTTCTTCACGAGGTCGGGCACGACTTTCTCGCGGTAGAACTGTTGGAGACGAGCCATGGTGTGCCTCTTTAGACCTTGATCTCTTCGCCGCTTGACTTGAAGACCCGAACCTTGGTCTTGTCAGCGAGAAACTTGATACCGACGCGATCAGCCTTGCCCGTTGCCGGGTTGAAAATCGCGATATTTGACTGCTGTATTGGCATGGTTTTTTCAACCACGCCGCCAGTCATACCCTTCATTGGGTTCGGCTTGACGTGCTTCTTTACAACGTTTACGCCGTCGATGAGCAAACGATCCTCGTCGACGCGCTGCGTCACCATTCCTCGTTTACCCTTATCACGACCGGTCGTCACGATGACCTGGTCGCCTTTTCGAATCTTGTTCATGGCAATGCCTTTATCAGCAGCGACTTAGAGAACTTCGGGTGCCAGCGAGACGATCTTCATGAAGCGCTCGGTGCGCAACTCCCGAGTCACCGGACCGAAGATGCGCGTACCAATTGGCTCAAGCTTGGCATTAAGTAAGACGGCAGCGTTTCCATCGAACTTCACTAGCGAACCATCCTGGCGGCGAACACCCTTGGCAGTGCGAACCACCACGGCGCTATACACCTCACCTTTTTTGACACGGCCACGCGGCGCAGCCTCTTTAATGCTGACCTTGATTACGTCGCCAATACCGGCGTAGCGACGCTTTGAGCCACCGAGCACCTTGATGCACATGACCGATTTCGCGCCAGTGTTGTCCGCGACGTCAAGTCGCGATTGCATTTGAATCATTTTTTCTCTGTCCCCAACTTGTACCGTTCGCCAGCTCAGAAGAGCAGGCTAGCAGTCAGTCTTGGGCCCGTCGAATCAACAAGCCAAGCGGTTTTGACCGCTCGCCTGTCAACGCGTTTGGGCGGAGCTGAAATCCTGACCGCACCGAACGGCGAGATCAGATCCCAAAAAACATCTTGTGCCTTACGGGAGATTTCAGCGAAGTCTTAGATTATGCAGCACGCGCCGAATTTCTGTCAACACTTTCACCAACAATCGGCAAAAGTACATTAAGGAGCGCCTGTTTGTGCCTGCATCGGCAACATGCTGGCCTGGTTCTCACCGAACTTGCCCGGCAAAGGATGCGCGGCACCCTGTCGACGCGATCTTCAGCCTGCATCGAATCGAGAAGTAACGCGCAGACATCCCACCACCGCTCAGGTGGAGCAATATGCCGCTCGCGCTGCTGAAGGCGAAACGGGCACGAGCCATCACGCGCATCTTTCCGGCCGTCTGTTGGGGCTGTCTGTTGGTCTACCAGGCCTGAACGTCCGTCACGTGGACGCCTTTCACCGCAGCGTACCAAACCTCATAGACGATCGGGGGCGCTTGGCCCAGTCACCCTCGACACCTCGCCCGGCACATGCTTACCTAAACAGGTCATTGCCAAAGCGCGAACTAAAACGACGATTGCCACTGTCTTGAACGGCTACGGTTTTGTCCACAGCAAACGTGTTCTGACGATCAAGCAACGGACACGCTCGAGCTCAACAATCTCAAACAAAGTGGTCGGGTGCAACGCGCACCCAACTTTCAAAACTCGCCTCTTGTTGCGGACCCAAACGACAAAACGGCCGTGCGCCAGCGAACCAGCGGCACGGCCGATAAGGACCGACGCTTCAACGTCAGACCACGATCGCCTTTTGAACAAGGCGGGTGACAACCCACGCCTTGGTCTTCGAGATCGGTCTCGTTTCAGCTATTTCGACCACGTCACCGATGCTGTACTCATCGTTCTCGTCATGAGCGTGGTACTTGCTCGTCCGCGCCACGATCTTGCCGTAAAGCTCATGCTTAGTGCGGCGTTCGATCAACACGGTGATGGTCTTCGAGCGCTTGTCACTGACTACCTTGCCAACGAGTGTCCGAGTGTTTTTCGGCTTGAGGGCGACCTGAGCGTCGACCGCAGGAGTTTGTGCATCGGTCATGTCGCAGACCCTTTCTTCTTCTCGGCGAGCACGGTCTTGGCACGCGCGATATCTTTGCGCGTCTTGCCGAGCTGCGAATGGTTACTCAGTTGCTGGGTCGCCTTCTGCATGCGCAAGCCGAAGTGCGCCTTGAGCAGGTCGCCGACTTCCTTCTGCAAGCCAGCGGCGTCCTTGGTGCGGAGTTCAGATACTTTCATGGGTGCTCTCCTCAGGCGCCAACTTGGCGCGCAACGAACGTGCACTTCAACGGCAGCTTCGCTGCAGCCAAAGTGAACGCTTCGCGGGCCAACACTTCGTCGACACCGTTGATTTCATAGAGCACCTTGCCTGGCTGAATTTCAGCGACGTAGTACTCCGGATTGCCCTTGCCGTTGCCCATGCGAACCTCGGCAGGCTTTTGCGATATCGGCTTGTCGGGGAAGATGCGAATCCAGATGCGGCCACCGCGCTTCACGTGACGCGAAATCGCACGACGTGCGGCTTCGATCTGACGCGCCGTCAAGCGTCCGCGCTCGGTCGCTTTCAAACCGAAGTCGCCAAACGACACGTTCGCGCCACGAGTAGCCACGCCAGTATTGCGGCCCTTCTGTTCCTTGCGGTATTTTCTGCGTGCAGGTTGCAGCATGCTTATTCTCCTTTGGCGTCTGGCGCACCCGGCATCGGCGCCTTGCGTACGCGTTTGACGGCTGGGCCCTTCGGACCATCTCCTGCCGGCGCCGCAGCAGCCGCCGGTGCGTCGTTGGGACCATTTGTGGGGCCGCTGGTACCTCGCGGGGCACCGCGGTCGAAGCCACCACCACCCGGACGACCACTACGGCCACCAGGAGCGCCACCTGGTGCCCCAGGGCGCGGATTGCGACGCGGACGACGATCATCCTCGGCGCCCGGCGGCGTCACGATGCCAGGTGAGTCACCATTGGCAAGACGATCGCCGCGGTAAACCCAGCACTTCACGCCGATGATGCCGTAGGTCGTCTTGGCTTCAGAGAAGCCATAGTCGATATCTGCCTTCAAGGTGTGAAGGGGCACGCGGCCCTCGCGGTACCACTCACAGCGTGCGATTTCGATGCCGTTGAGCCGGCCCGATGACATCAGCTTGATGCCTTGAGCGCCCAGCCGCATCGCATTTTGCATCGCACGTTTCATCGCTCGGCGGAACATGATGCGCTTTTCGAGCTGCTGCGTGATTGAGTCGGCGATCAATTGAGCATCGATTTCAGGCTTGCGCACTTCCTCGATGTTGACCGCAACCGGCACGCCGAGGCGGCGTGTCAATTCGGCCTTCAAGTTCTCGATGTCCTCGCCCTTCTTGCCGATCACGACGCCCGGCCGTGCCGAGAAAATCGTGATACGCGCGTTCTTGGCAGGACGCTCGATCAGGATGCGCGACACCGCGGCACTCTTGAGCTTGGCCTTCAAGTACTCGCGGACGCGCAGGTCTTCGGCCAGCATGGTCGCGAAGTTCTTGTTCGACGCGTACCAACGCGACGCCCAATTGCGCGTGACCGGCAGGCGGAACCCGGTTGGGTGAATCTTTTGTCCCATGGTGTTCCTTTTGCCTCAGTTGCCGACGGTGATGTAGATGTGCGCAGTCGGCTTGCTGATGCGGTTGCCGCGACCTTTGGCCCTGGCAGAGAACCGCTTCAACGTGGCGCCTTGCTCCACGAAAATCGTCTTGACCTTGAGTTCGTCGATGTCGGCACCGTCGTTGTGCTCGGCGTTCGCGATCGCGGACTCCAAGCACTTCTTGATGATGCCGGCAGCGCGCTTGGGCGTGAAAGTCAGGATGTTGAGCGCCTGATCCACGGGCCGCCCGCGAACCAGGTCAGCGACCAGCCGACCTTTGTCAGCCGAAAGACGTACACCGCGAACGATCGATTTGGTTTCCATCGTCGCCATCCTTATTTCTTGTTGGCCTTCTTGTCGGCCGGGTGCCCCTTGAACGTGCGGGTCAGCGCAAATTCACCGAGCTTATGGCCGACCATCTGGTCGGTGATGTAGACCGGCACGTGCTGCTTGCCGTTGTGCACGGCGATCGTCACGCCGATGAAATCGGGCAGGATCGTCGAGCGACGCGACCAGGTTTTGATTGGCTTCTTGTCCTTGATGGCAACCGCCTTCTCGACCTTGGCCATCAGATGGTGGTCGACGAACGGGCCCTTCTTGAGTGAACGAGTCATTGCCGTTCCCCTTACTTCTTGCGACGCGAGACGATGAACGTCTGCGTGCGCTTGTTGTTGCGAGTGCGGTAGCCCTTGGTCATCGTGTTCCAAGGCGACACCGGCACCTGGCCTTCACCCGTGCGACCTTCACCACCACCGTGCGGGTGATCGACCGGGTTCATCGCGACGCCGCGCACCGTCGGGCGGATACCCTTCCAGCGGCGGGCACCGGCCTTGCCGTACTGGCGCAGGCTGTGCTCTTCGTTCGAGACTTCGCCGATCGTTGCACGGCAATCGATGTGGATGCGGCGAACCTCACCCGAGCGCAGGCGAACCTGCGCGTAAGTGCCTTCGCGAGCCAGAAGTGTCGCCGAAGTGCCAGCCGAGCGCACCATCTGCGCACCCTTGCCGGGCAACATCTCGATCGCGTGGATGATCGAACCCACCGGAATGTTACGGATCGGCAGCGTGTTGCCGGCCTTGATCGGCGCTTCGGCGCCGGACAAGATCGTCGCGCCGACTTCGAGGCCGCGCGGCGCAAGCACGTAGCGGCGCTCGCCATCGGCGTAGCAAACGAGTGCGATGTGGGCCGTGCGATTCGGGTCGTACTCGATGCGCTCAACCTTCGCCGGAATCGCATCCTTGTTGCGCACGAAGTCGACGACACGGTAGTGGTGCTTGTGACCACCGCCCTTGTGGCGGATCGTGATGTGGCCGTTGTTGTTGCGCCCCGCATTCTGCATTTGCGGCTCGAGCAGCGATGCTTCGGGCTTGCCTTTGTACAGATGCGGATGCACGACCTTGACGACGCCGCGGCGGCCCGGCGAGGTCGGTTTGACTTTGATGACGGGCATTACGCGCCCTCCCCGGAGAAGTTGAGCTCCTGCCCGGCCTTGATCGACACGTAGGCCTTCTTGACGTGGTCACGACGGCCGATTGAACGACCGAATTTCTTGACCTTGCCCTTTTGAATCACGGTCGAGACCGATTCGACATCGACCTTGAACATCAGCTCGACAGCCGCCTTGATCTCGGGCTTGGTCGCGTCACGCAGAACCTTGAACAGCACCTGATTGTGCTTCTCAGCAGCCATGGTGGCCTTTTCGCTGACGATCGGCGCGACCAGCACCTGTGCCAGCCGGTCTTCGCTGTGCTTCAGCTTGTTGATGGGTGTGGTGCTCATGCGAACATCTCCTTGAGTTGCTCGACAGCCGCCTTCGTCACCAGCACCTTCTTGAAATGCACGAGTGCCAGCGGATCGGCATGACGCGGCTCGACGACAAGCACGTTGATCAGGTTGCGCGAAGCCAGCAGCAGGTTCTCGTCCAGCTGGTCAGTGATGACCAGCACCGAGTCCAGGCCCATGGCCCTGAACTTGGCGGCGAGCGCTTTAGTCTTCGGCGAATCGACTGTCAACGTATCAACGACAGCCAAGCGTCCTTCGCGCGCTAACTGCGAGAAGATCGCCGCCATGCCTGCGCGGTACATCTTCTTGTTGACTTTTTGCGTGAAGTTCTCGTCGGGGCTGTTCGGGAAAATCCGACCGCCACCACGCCACAACGGCGAAGAAGTCATACCGGCGCGCGCGCGGCCGGTACCCTTCTGGCGCCACGGCTTCTTCGTCGAGTGCTTGACCATCGTGCGGTCGAGCTGCGCACGCGTGCCTTGGCGGGCGTTCGCCTGGAAGGCGACGACCACTTGGTGCACGAGCGCTTCGTTGTAGTCGCGGGCAAACACAGTGTCGGGCGCATCGACCTTGGCGGTCGACTGACCTTGCTCATTCAGGAGCTCGAGTTGCATCACTGGGCTCCCTTCTTCAATTTGGCCTTGATCGCAGGACTGACGACCACATGACCGTTTTTGTGCCCAGGCACAGCACCGCGAACCAGCAACAACTGACGTGCTTCGTCGATGCGGACGATGTCGAGGTTCTGCGTCGTCTTGGTGACGTTACCGCGCTGACCAGACATCTTCTTGCCTGGGAACACACGCCCCGGGTCCTGCGCCATCGAAATCGAGCCAGGCACATTGTGGGAACGGCTGTTGCCATGCGACGCGCGCTGCGACTTGAAGTTGTGGCGCTTGATCGTGCCAGTGAAGCCCTTGCCGATAGAGGTGCCCTGCACATCGACAAGCTGCCCCACAGCGAAGACACCGACCGGAATTGCCGCGCCGGCCTTGTATTCCGCAGCCACTTCAGCAGGCACGCGGAATTCTTGCAGCACTTGGCCGGCTTCGACGCCAGCTTTGGCGAAGTGCCCCGCCTCAGGCTTAGAAACTCGCGAGGCTTTTCGCTCGCCGAATGCCACTTGCACGGCACTATAGCCGTCGGTTTGCTCGGTCTTGACCTGGGTCACGCGGTTGTTGGACACGTCGAGCACAGTCACGGGAATGGCATCGCCATCGTCCGTGAATATGCGCATCATGCCGACTTTGCGGCCCAGCAAACCGAGGCGGTGGCCTGGATTGGCTGTCGTCATTGTTTTCTCCAGCCCCTGAGCTCAATGAGCAGGGGGCCTTTGTTCACGAGCCCGACATCGATTGGTCGGGTTGATAGTTTTACCGTCTCGCAGAGGTCGCCCCGCGATCGGAAAAGCCTGCGAGTATAACAGTTGCAAATCAGACCGCAACTGCCTACACGCTTTGGCTGGTTACTGCAGCTTGATCTCGACGTCGACACCAGCAGGCAGGTCGAGCTTCATCAATGCGTCCACGGTCTTGTCGGTCGGGTCGACGATGTCCATCAAGCGCTGGTGCGTGCGAATTTCGAATTGATCGCGCGACGTCTTGTTGACGTGTGGCGAACGCAAGATATCAAAGCGCTGCATGCGGGTGGGCAGTGGCACCGGACCTCGGACGATGGCGCCCGTGCGTTTGGCGGTGTCGACAATTTCCAGCGCCGATTGATCGATCAACTTGTAGTCGAATGCCTTGAGGCGAATGCGGATCTTTTGCTTTTGCATGACTGTTCCTTAAAGAGCGAAGCGGCCGACTCAACGAGTCTCCAGGCCGCGGTGTGTGCAAAGACCGGCGACCGCATGGCGATCGACCGGTCGTCACGCTTCAGGCAATGATCTTCGCCACGACACCCGCACCAACAGTGCGGCCGCCCTCACGAATGGCGAAGCGCAGGCCTTCTTCCATCGCGATCGGGTTGATCAA
>JAYWGR010000078.1:0-7681 GCA_043778145.1 Rhizobacter sp. | reverse complement strand
TGCCTTTCGACACCGGCAGCCTCGACCTCGTCGTGCTGCCCCATGCGCTGGAGCTCGCGCGCGACCCCCATCAGGCGTTGCGCGAGGTCGACCGGGTGCTGGTGCCCGAAGGCCGCGTTGTCATCGTCGGCTTCAACCCGACCAGCTTGTGGGGCCTGCGACAGCGTTTGGGCCGGGTGCGGCGCAGTGTGTCGTCAGGCCCCGACCACGATCTGTTTTTGCCGCGAGCGGGTGAGTTCATCGGTTACCGGCGCCTGCGCGATTGGTTGCGCTTGCTGAGTTTTGAAGTGGAGGCTGGGCGCTTCGGTTGCTATCGGCCGCCGGTGGCCTCGGAGTCGTGGCTCACGCGCTACGGCTGGATGGACGGCGTTGGCGAACGCTGGTGGCCGGTGTTCGGTGCCGTCTACTTTGTTGTGGCGGTCAAGCGCGTGCGCGGCATGCGGCTGGTCGGCCTGGCGCGGCGCGAACCCGCGGTGCGCCAAGCAGCGCCTGTGGTTGCCGTTCACCAGCACCAGCACCAGCACCAACACGAGCAGAAGAAAGAACGATCGGCATGACGGCCGCGTGATAGCCTCGCGCCCCTTTTCAAAGCAACGGAATCACCAGCATGAAGTGGGTCGCCTACACCGATGGCGCGTGCGCGCCGAGCAACCCCGGCCCTGCTGGTTGGGGCGCCGTGCTGATCGCGCCTGACGGCTCGACCGAGAGCGATCACTACGGCTTCATCGGCCACGGCACCAATCAGATTGCCGAACTGACCGCCGCACTTGAAGGCCTGTCGCGCGTGCCGGCAGGAGAGGCGGTCGAACTCGTCTCTGACAGCCAGTACGTCCTCAAAGGTTTGACCGAATGGCGCGCCGGCTGGGAGCGCAAGGGCTATCGCAACTCAAAAGGCGAGCCGGTTGCCAACCTCGCGCTCTGGAAGCGGCTCTATGCCGTGGCCGATGCCCGCAAGGTCACGACACGCTGGGTCCGCGGCCACAACGGCGACCCCTACAACGAGCGCGCCGATGCGCTCGCCAACAAGTCACTGCAGCTGAAATCAGGCAGCGCCTTGCCCGCTTGAAGCTGGCGCTCGGAGGCAGGCTGCCTGGGCTTGCAGCTCACAGCAGGCTGCGCTCTGCATCCATCAACTGAAAGCGCGCCATCGCGAGATTGGTGCGCGATTTGTCGAGCAGCGCAACGAGGAAGAGATCCGGGTGCTTCGACACCACGCGCACGATTTGCTGACGCGGGCCGGCACTCGTGATGAGCTCATCGAGATGCTCCGAGAGCCCCATGTTGCGCGCTGCCAAGCGATGAGCCCGCAAGACCTGCGCACAGGCGGCCGCGGCAAGCTCCATGTCGACCGGCTGGTCTTCGCGCAGCTCGCGAGCAAGCGTCAAGCCGGTCGTTGAATCGACCACAGCGCAGCCGAGCAAGCCCTCGAGCGTGAGCATGCTGGCGAGCGCCTGCTTGGCACGCGCCGGGTCCAGCGCCTGGCGATGGGCTTGCGGCTCGGCGTGGCCGGCGGGCCGCACGTTTGCAGCTGGCGGAAGGCGATCTTGGGCCACATCGTGGCCCTTGGGCGGCGGCTCGTTCACGCCCATCAGCGGCGGGTTGGGTGCGCCGTCCCGGCCGGATTCCGCCTTGACTTGATTCCACATGCCCAGCATCGCGTTCCAGACGGCCGACGCGCTGGTCATCGATTCGCTCAGCACATGCACGCGCAGCCGCTCCGGCCAGGTGATGGCATCGATCTTCGAGACGATCCACGTCGCGTTCGGCGGCACCATGAAGAGCAGGGTGGGGCATCGCCAGGTGGCAATCTGCGTCGCGGCGCGCAGCGCTGCGAGCAGCGAGTCGATTGCATGGGGTTCGAGCGGGCCAATGATGATGGTCGTCATGTGGCTGCGTTCCATCAGCGCAACCGGTATCTCCGCGGCCTCGATGCCGGGGGCGCGCACATCGGCGTGGTAGATGCGCAGCGTGTCGTCGTGCCGGCGCACGAGCGTGGTTCGTTCGATCAGCGCAAGTGTGCGAAGCGTCGTGTGCTCGCGCAAGTGCAGCCGCTCGATCGGCCGGCCACCGGCGTCGGACAAGGCCTTGATCACCGCCGTGGCCCAAGCGCCAGCGGGGTCGAGCAGCGTGATCAGCGAAGTGGCGGTGTCGAGATCGGCCCGCGCCGCGGCGAAGTGCTCACGCATCGCCTGGGCGGGCGAGCCGCTCACCACCAAGTCTTGCGAATGCCGATCGACCATTTGGCCGCGGGCGTTCACGTCGGTGGTCACGCTTTCCATGAGCTTGGTGGCCACGAAGCGCTCGGCCGGTGGCATGGCCGCGGCGGCGTCGAGCTTCTTGCCGTCGGGGCCGCGAGGGCCGTCAAGGTCACCGAACAGTGATGTCAGCATGGAGACCTCCTGTTGACAGCGCGAGTTGGCGCAGGGCGCGGCTCGGTCGAGCCGGCCAACGCCCGATCATGCCGACAGGGCGGTCACCCTGCAACCGACCCAGGAACCGAGTGAGCCGAGCACGAGACCGTTCGTCTTGTGCGCCATGGGGACACACGCCCGGCCGGGCAAGGTTTTCTCAGCCGCCTCGGGGGGGCGGACGACGTATTTCGTCGGCCTGGGGGTACCGTCAAGCTGCAAAAAATTGCCGCGGCGGCGCGCCCACCGAGCGCCGCACCATCGCGCTGAACGCGCTGGCGCTGGCATAGCCGAGCTCCGAGGCGATGCGCGCCATCGGCATCTTGCGGGCGGCGAGCGAGAGCGCCCGGGCCAGCAACACCTGCTGCCGCCATTGCCCGAACGAAGTTCCGAGCTCGCTGCGAAAGAGCCGCGCCACGGTTCGTGGGCTGGCGCCGGAGTCCTTGGCCCAGCCGTCGATCGTGGTGTGGCGAATGGGATCGTCGAGCACCGCTTCGCACAGCGCGCGCAGGCGCTTGTCGGCCGGCAGGTCGACGCCGAGGGGCACGGGGCGGGCACGCAGCAATTCGTCGGCCACCAAGGCGCTCAGCCGGCGTTCGCGGGCGAGCTCGGCCGTGGTCAAGGGCGAAGCGCCGCCATCGGCTCGCGCATCGAGCTCGAGCACGAGGGCGCGCAGCAGATCTGACACTTCAAGCACACGGCATTGCCGCCAGGTGTGGTCTAGCGCAGCGCCGGTTTGCCGCGGGCCTTGCAGCTGCGGCCCAAAGCGACCGCGCGGCTGATGCAGGTAGAGCGTCATCAGCTCGGCGTTTTCAACCACGCTCACGGCGTGCTCCACACCCGGCGGAATCCACAACGCGCGCGACGGCGGCACGATGTAGGTGCCGTGCTCGACGGTGAGCCGCACCACGCCGGTGGTCGACACCGCCAATTGCCCCCACGGATGACGATGCGGCACCACGCGCATGTCAGTCGAAAAGTGCTGGCGCTTGGCCCGCAGCGGGCGCTGCAGTGTCGGCATGAACAGGTGCGGCGTGAGCGGAGCGCGGGCGATTGGGGCGGACGAGTTCATTTGGCAGGATCTCGACAGAACTTGACGCGCTATCGTAATTGCGCCGCAGCGCGCACAGCTACGATTTCCCGGTCGCCCTATCCCTCAAGCCCACCAGCGCCTCCGCCATGACCACCTTTGCCGCGCCTGCCAGCGCCGTTCGCCGAGATGTCGCTGTGATTGGCCTCGTGGGCCTCGCGCACAGCATCAGCCACTTCAGCCAGCTGCTGCTCGCGCCGCTCTTTCCGTGGCTGAAAGAGGCGTTCGGCGTCAGCTACGCCGAGCTGGGGCTGTTGATGTCGGTCTTCTTTGCGGTGTCGTGCGGGGTGCAGGCGGCCGCGGGCTTTGTGGTTGACCGCGTCGGGCCACGGCCGATTTTGTTCGCGGGCTTGGCGCTGCTCGGGCTGGCCGCATTTGGCTTTGCGGCGAGCCAAAGCTACGCGATGTTGGTTGCGTTCTCAGTCTTGGCCGGCATTGGCAACGGCGTGTTTCACCCGGTCGACTTCACCTTGCTGAACCGCAAGGTTGCGCCCGCGCGGCTTGGCCATGCATTCAGCGTGCACGGCATCACCGGCAGCCTCGGTTGGGCGCTTGCGCCTGCGATGTTGGTGCCGATCGCGATTGCCTCGTCTTGGCGCACCGCCCTCGTTTGTGCCGGCGTGCTGGCTTTCGTCGTGCTGCTGATTCTTTGGTTCAACCGCGCGCAGCTCGCGCTTGAACTGTCAGCGCCTGCACCTTCCAAGCCTGGCCGTGCGGCGCAACCGAGCGCGGAGAGCCGATTTGCGTTCATGAGGATTCCCGCCGTCTGGATGTGCTTTGCCTTCTTCTTTTTCTACGCTGCATCGCTCAGCGGCGTGCAGGCCTTTGCGCCCGAAGCGGCACGTGTGCTGCACAACGTGCCGGCTCACGCCGCAGCGCTTTGCCTGACGATCTACATGGTCTGCACGTCGTTCGGCATGGTTGCTGGCGGCTTTCTCGCCGCCGATCCGGCGCGCTGCGAGCGCATCGTCGGCGTGGGCTTTGGTGTGGCGGCGAGCGTGGCGCTGGTGATCGGCTTTGCGCCTCTCGCGCCCGACACGGTGCTCGTGCTCTTCGGCGTGATGGGCTTTGGCGCCGGCCTGGCCGGGCCATCGCGCGATTTGATCGTCAAGCGCTCAGCGCCCGATGGCGCCACAGGCCGCGTCTACGGCGTTGTGTATTCGGGGCTCGACATCGGCCAGGCCATCGCCCCGCTCGCCTTTGGCACGCTGATGGATTGGCAGCAACCGGCCATGGTGTGGCTGGGCATTGCGATCGTGCAGGGCGTGCTGATTGCGAGCGCGTTCAATGTGCGGCGAGTGCGGCGGACGGTGATGGTCGGGGTGCCGGCTTGAATCGACTTGAGTCGGCATGGAGCGGCGTGGGGCCACTTGGAGCAACGTGAAGCGACGTGAAGCGAATTGAGCTGGCTCGGCCTGGGATGAGCGACGAATCGCGCGCGAGCGGGCACACTGCGGCTCCCGTCGTCCTCGTCGCTCATGTCGTCGCCCATGCCGTCACCCATGACCTCATCCGCTGCCACTCGCCTTGCCGGCCACGCCCTTGTTGAAGCGCTGATTGCGCAACGCATCACCACCGTCTTCGGTGTGCCGGGAGAGAGCTACCTCGCGGTGCTCGACGGCTTCCACGAGCACCGAGATCGCATCCGCTTCATCGCCTGCCGGCAAGAAGGCGGCGCGGCCTTCATGGCCGATGCACAAGGCAAGCTGACGGGCCGGCCGGGCATCTGCTTTGTCACCCGCGGGCCCGGCGCCACCAATGCGGCCATCGGCCTGCACACCGCGTTCCAAGACAGCACGCCGATGATTCTTTTCATCGGCCAAGTTGCCAGCGATCAGCGCGACCGCGAGGCCTTCCAGGAGCTGGACTACACGCACGTCTTCGGCCCCGGCACGCTCGGCTTTGCGAAATGGGTGGCCGAGGTGCATGACGCTGATCGCCTGCCCGAATACATCGCCCGCGCTTTCCACACCGCGATGCAAGGCCGGCCCGGCCCGGTGGTGCTGGTCTTGCCGGAAGACATGCTGACAAAGCTCACGGCCGCGCCTGTGCTGCCGCGCGTCGAGCCGGTGCTCGCGTGGCCGGCGCCGGGCGCGTTGCGCGAGGTCAGGGCGATGCTGCTGGCGGCCGAGCGGCCGTTCGTGATAGTGGGTGGCAGCGGCTGGGATGCCGCCTCGTGCGCGGCGATGGAGCGCTTCATCGAGGCGTGGCAACTGCCGGTCGGCTGCGCTTTCCGCAGCCAAGACGTGTTTGACAACCGGCACCCGAATTACGCGGGCGATGTCGGCATTGGCATCAACCCGAAACTCGCCAAGCGAATCGAAGCGGCCGATTTGGTGATCGCCGTCGGCCCGCGCCTGGGTGAGATGACGACGGGCGGCTACACGCTGCTCAAAGCGCCGCGGCCAGCGCAAAAGCTCATCCACGTGCACGCCGGCGCGGAGGAGCTCGGCCGTGTCTACGCGGCCGATTTGTTGCTGCAATCGGCCATGGCCTGCGCCGGCAAAGCGCTTGAAACCTTGGCGCCGCCGACGAGCGTGCCGTGGGCCGCCTGGACCGAATCGGCGCATGCCGACTACGAGGCGAACCTCGTGCCAGCGCCTGTGGCGCCGCTCGACATGGCCGAGGTCATTCAGACCATCCAGCGCCGCGCGCCTTCGGGCAGTGTGATGACCAACGGCGCTGGCAACTTCGCCGGTTGGCTGCACCGCTTCTACCGCTACCCCGGCCTGCGCCACGCCGGCCGCACGCAGCTCGCGCCGAGCTCCGGCGCCATGGGCTACGGCGTGCCGGCTGCGGTGGCGGCTGCGTTGCTGGCACCTGATCGGAGCGTCATCAACATCGCGGGCGATGGCGACTTTTTGATGACCGGGCAAGAGCTCGCCACCGCGACTGGCTATGGCGCTGCCAAGCTCATCGTGATCGTGGTTGACAACGGCACTTACGGGACGATCCGCATGCACCAGGAGCGCGAGTACCCAGGCCGCGTGAGCGGCAGCGACCTCTTCAACCCGGACTTCGCAGCACTCGCCATCGCCTACGGCTGGCATGCCGAGCGCATCGAGGCCACTGCTGCTTTCGAGCCCGCATTCGTTCGTGCGCTCGAACGCGGCCAGCCGACCTTGCTGCACCTGAGGCTCGATGCCGATGTGAGCACCAGCCGAACGACCTTGACCGCACTTCGCGCCGCAGCCCGCGCGCAAGCGTGACAACCCAGCTCACCCTTCATCAAGGAGCCGCCATGACCCAGCCGCTCGTCACCGGCGATTTGTGTGATGCCCACAAGGCCGACAGCTCCGGCAACTTCCGCGTGCTGCCGCCGATCTTCACCCACTACGGCAAGCGCATTCGATTCGCCGGGCGAATCAGTACCGCCAAGTGCTTTGAGGACAACAGCGTCGTGAAGGCCGCGCTCGAATCGCCTGGTGATGGCCGCGTGCTCGTTGTCGATGGCGGCGGCTCGTTGGCGCGTGCACTCGTCGGCGGCAAGATCGCCGAAGCGGCGGTGCAAAACGGCTGGGCCGGCATCGTGATCGATGGCTGCGTGCGCGACAGCGCTGAGCTCGCGCCGTGTGAGATCGGCATCCGCGCGATCGCGTTGATCCCGATGCCGACCGACCGCGCCGGTCAGGGCTTGCGCGATGTGCCGATCGCGATCCGCGGCGTCATCGTGCGGCCGGGCGAATGGCTGGTGGCCGATGAAGACGGCATCGTCGTGATGCCCGACCCCGCCTCAAGCGCTCGTCAACTGCCGACGCTTGCGCCCGGCAGGAAGTAGAAGCCGCCGGCCACGTGGTGCAGCGTGCGCAAATCATCGTGGCCATCAAAGTGCCAGCGCCCCTCAGAGAACACCCGCGCATCAGCCCAAGCCGCGACGACGAGGCCAAGAAACAAGTCGTACGTTTGCTCGATGTGCGGCTCGCGCAGCACCTGGCATTCGAGCCACGCCACGCAACCCTCGACCAGCGGTGCGGCCACTGCCGAAGCCGGCGCATACGCCAGGCCGGGCAAGGTGGCGGCCTTGTCGACTTCGCGCCCGGTGCAATTGCCGATCGCGTTCGTCAACTCGAATTGAGCGCGGCACGGCACGCTGATCGTGAATTCGCCCGAGGCCTCGATCAGCCCGCGCGTGAAGGTGTTGCGGTCGATCACCACCGCGACTTTCGGCGGCGTGAAATCGAGC
>JAYWGR010000077.1:0-2834 GCA_043778145.1 Rhizobacter sp. | reverse complement strand
AGATCAAAGGCGTCAATGGCGCGGTTGCCAACGAGATGGCGTCGGTCAACCAGCGCTTGTTCAACAACGCCTACTTCCGCTCCATTGATGCGCTGTTGCTGTTGGCGAGCTTCCGACTGGCCACGCTGCTGGAATGGCTGCCCTGGCTACTGGCCTTCGTGGCGGCGGCGGTAATCGACGGCTACCTCGTGCGGTCGATCAAGGCCAAGGAGTTTTTGCACCACGACCCTGAATTGTTTGCGGTCTATGCGAGCGGGGCCATCGAGACTGGCTGCGCGACCGTGCTGGCGTTTGTGTTGCCGGTCAACCTGCATCCGATGGTCTTGCCTTGCTTGCCGCTGGTGATCGGGGTATTGATCAGTCGGGCGCTGGGGAGTTTCCATCGAAGAGGGTTGTGATCAACCACGTTCAGGTACCCCGCGTCGCCCTATCCTACCCAGTCAGAAAATTTGTCGTATCCATCGTCGGCCGCCCAGTCGTAGACCTTGTATCCCAGCTCTGAGAGCTTGAACTGCTTACCCCGTCGGTGTTCTTTGGCCAGGTTCTTCAGGCTATAGCTCGGTGACTTCTCGTATCCGACCCATTTGCCGTTCAGCGCCTCGAAGACTTCGACCTTTGCACCATCTTGGCTGTACTTGAGTGCGATGTAGTCGAAGGGGTTCGGACCCGCTACTTTCGTCAATTGATCCTTCCCTCGAATGCTGTTGACATGAACTCCAAATACGCGATTGCCGCGACGAACGCTCTTGACGATCTCATAGCGGACCCATGGCCGCCCGTAGGTCTCGCTACCGATCAAGACACAAGTCACCGACGTATTTTCCAGCGCACCATTGATCAGCCGAGTCAACCCGAGGTCATTCGTCTTCCTCGCCTCCTCCCAAATCGACGCGTCGAAATAGCCGGCCTCTTCTCTGTCCCCCTTGACCACCCAGTGCTTGCGAACTACGTTGGCGCGAAAGTCGATCACGTCGCGGTAGTGAAAACTGAAGAAGACTCGCTTGGCCATGGTCAGCGGCTCGCAATCGCGGTCTCGATCCACGACGACAGGTTCTTGCTGATGTGATCGTAGACAGCCGTGCTTGCGACAAACGGCGGGTCATAGAGCGTCGCCATGGACGACAGTTTTCGACCATCTTTGAGCGAGAACTGGTCGAACGGATTTGCCCCGGCACTGCAGGCAAGTTGGTCATGGCCCAGCAGACGGTGGATGCGAATACCGAAGACGCCTTTGCCATCGTTCCACGACTTCTCAATCTCGTACTTCACCCACTGCCGGGCGGCAGTCTCCGCACCGACCAAAACGATCGTGCAGGTTCGTCCCGCCAATTGCTCGTCGATCCAGCGCTTGATGCCCGCATCGCCGCCGCGCTTGACCTCTTCCCACTTGTTGTCAGTGGCCGGCGCGTTGCCTTCAACGACGCCGATGTTGCGCACCTTGGAGGCGCGCCACCCATCCGCTTGGTAGTGGAAGCTGTAGAAGACCTTACGCGCCATGCCCTTCTCCATTTCTGATTTGCGATGTGTCGGTTGCGACATCGATCGACACATCGTCGTCGGTCGAAAAACTCAGGTGGGTATGAAACAGTCGCGCGAAATCGATGTCGTGCAGACCTGCTTCGTCGTAGGAGCCAAGGCGCTGCGCCAGCAGAAGTGCCGCGCCGCCAGGCGCCGATACCGGAAGAACGGTGGCGGTGGGATGCAAGCGACTGAACATCTCGTGCTCGGCCTCAACTCCTTCCATGCCACCGACGAACACGGCTGCTACCAAATCGTCTCGCGAGAGCATTTCTTCTCGCATGCGTAGCAAACTGGCATCTCGGTCTTGGGCAACGGCTTCGGTGAAGACCACGTTTCCGAAGCGCTGGTTCTCATCCGGGAATCGATCCTCGAAGAAGCGACTCTGGTACAGGATCACCGACTTGGCGTAGTCGACGTTCAAGTCTTCGCAGATAGTCCAAATCATTGGCGTGATCGATGGGTGACCACCCCAGACAATCTGGTGCTGCCTGATGACAGACATGACCAATTCCCGCACCGCACATTGAATGAGGAAAGGGCTTGCGGTCTCGTGATATGTCCCTCGCCCCACGAGCGGCACACTGGCCGAGAGGAAGATGGCACTCATGAGCTATGCCTCCCAATCGGCGAACTGCCAGGCCGCTTCGCTGGCCTTGACCCAACGAGCAGCTCGGATGTGGCTGCCCAGCCAGTCCAGATGCTCGAGCCAACGCGGATGCAGGCCGACGTGGTCATACACAACCGCCACGGAATGATCCGGTGAGTGCGTCGTGGCGTCGTGAAGCGTTGTCGAAGTTGGAACTCCGGTGGTGGGGTACACGACGATTTCTCTGCCGTCGGCCAGCCGCATGTGCACGGCCTTGTGAAGCCCGACGCCCGCCACATGTCCTTTGATCTTCTCGACGGCGATCCTGAGGTTGCTGACCAGATTCACGTCGCGTGTCGCATGACTCTCGCTGCGCACAGCTTCCAGTTGCAGGCAGATGCGGGCAACGGCATCGTCCGCCAGTTTGCCGGTTCCGCCATCCACCTCTGCTGGCACCAGTTCTACCCGGCTCGCAGTTGCTGTTCGCACAGACGGCGTGAAGTCTGGCCAGCCGACGCGCAGCACGGCGATTCCCTTGGCCAGCGCCCGCCCGAACTCCGCACTCGTCCAACGGCTGCCAAAGTAACTCGGCGTGTCGAGCATCACCAGCACATCGGAATCACAGAGGCGATGCCAAAGCATGGCTTGGAAGTCCTCGGCCGGCGCGATGCCGTGCGTATCGAGAAAAACATCAAAAAGTCGCGCCGAGAACGCATCGAACAATTGC
>JAYWGR010000076.1:0-67105 GCA_043778145.1 Rhizobacter sp. | reverse complement strand
AACCGGGCCTTGGCGTTTTCGAGATCGGCGGGCGTGTTGGCCTGCGCAAAATCGGCGTGTGCTTCCTGGACGAGGGGCTCGAGATCGTTCATCGGTTCGCAAGAAAAAAAGGCCGCTCAAACGGGCGGCCTTGGAGAGTGCTCACCCCGGAAGTGTTGCCACGACCGGGGCGCGCCGCGCTGCTCGGCGCCGAAGCACCGAGCAGTTCACGACATCAGATGAGCTGGGCCTTCACCTTTTCGACGATGCTGCCAAAAGCGGCAGGATCGTTGATGGCCATGTCGGAGAGAACCTTGCGGTCGATCTCGATCGACAGCTTTTTCAAGCCGGCCATGAACTTGCTGTAGGTGACGCCATGGCTGCGGCTGCCGGCATTGATCCGGGCGATCCACAGGTGACGGAATACGCGCTTCTTGGTCCGGCGGTCACGGTACGCGTATTGCCCGGCACGCATGACTGCTTGCTTGGCAATGCGGAACACGTTCTTGCGGCGGCCACGGTAACCCTTGGCGAGTGCGAGAACTTTCTTGTGACGAGCGCGGGCTGTTACACCACGTTTAACGCGAGGCATGTGTTACTCCTTCGATGTGGTGAATCAGAGACCAGCAAAAGGCATCATCTGTTTGATGTGCCCCATGTTGGTTTCGTGCACAGCGACGGAGCCACGCAACTGGCGCTTGTTCTTCGTCGTCTTCTTCGTGAGGATGTGGCGCTTGAACGCTTGACCGCGCTTGACGGTACCTCCCGGACGAACGCGGAACCGCTTGGCAGCGCTCTTCTTGGTCTTCATTTTGGGCATGACTGCTCCTTTTTAATTGCTCCTGCAGGCGCCGGCGAAATCCTCGCCGTCTTGTGGGCCTGCAGTCGCTTCTGTCAATGCGTTGGCGACCAAACCAACACAGGGATGCTTCAAACTTCTAGCTACCGCTTTTTCGGCCCGAGCACCATGATCATCTGGCGACCTTCGAGCTTGGGCATGTTTTCAACTACTGCCACATCGGCCAACTCGTCACGAATTCGTTCAAGCAGGCGCATGCCGATGTCTTGGTGAGTGATTTCGCGACCGCGGTAGCGCAGTGTTACTTTGCCTTTGTCGCCGTCCTCGGCAATGAACCTGCGCAGGTTTCGCATCTTGATCGCGTAGTCGCCTTCGTCCGTGCCCGGGCGGAATTTGACTTCCTTGATCTCAATGACCTTTTGCTTACTCTTCGCCTCAGCGGCTTTTTTCTGCTCTTGGTACTTGAACTTGCCGTAGTCCATCAGGCGGCAGACCGGCGGGTCGGCTTGCGCCACGATTTCGACCAAATCGACATCTTGTTCGCCAGCGAGGCGCAGTGCCTCGGTGATGCTCACAATGCCCAGTGGCTCGTTCTCAGGCCCGTTCAGACGGACTTCCGGCGCCATGATCTCCCGGTTGAGGCGGTGTTTGCGCTCTGCGTTGGGGGTACGGCGGTCAGCAAAAGTAGCGATAGCAGAAACCTCTCAGCGAGCTCCAAGGCAGTGGAGCCCAAAAAAATATGACAGCGCGCCTTTAGACACCTTCTAACTCAGCCTTCGGCCAGCGAAGTGCAGAGTTTGATCAGGCCTTGTTGGCGATGTCTGCAGCGATCTTCAAGGCGAAGTCTTCTACTGACATCACACCGAGGTCAATGTTGCCCCGGGCGCGCACCGCAACGGCTCCGTTTGCCTTCTCCTTGTCGCCTACGACGAGGATGTACGGGACCTTTTTCAATGAATGCTCTCTGATTTTATAGGTAATTTTTTCGTTGCGCAAATCGGACGCAACCCTAAGTCCTTGTTTTTGCAGTGCTTTGACCACGCTTAGCGCGTAATCGGACTGCCCGTCAGTGATGTTCAGCACGCTTACCTGTTGCGGCGCAAGCCACGCGGGCATTGCGCCCGCGTGATGCTCAATCAGCATGCCAATGAATCGTTCGAAGCTGCCGACGATCGCCCGGTGCAACATGACTGGATGAGCACGGCCGCTGGACTCGGTCACGTACTCTCCATCCAGCCTCTCCGCCATGTTGAAGTCGACCTGCATCGTGCCGCACTGCCATTGTCGGCCGAGCGCGTCCTTCAAGGTGTATTCGATCTTCGGGCCGTAGAAGGCGCCATCGCCAGGCGCAACGCTGAACTCGCAGCCTGATTGCCTCAGCGACTCCATCAACGCATGCTCCGCTTTGTCCCACAAGGCATCGGAGCCGATGCGATGTTCGGGCCGCGTGGCGATCTTGTAGATGATGTCGGTGAAGCCAAAGTCGCGGTAGACGCGCTGCAGCTGTGCGGTGTACGCCACGCACTCACCGAGGATCTGATCTTCGGTGCAGAAGATGTGGCCGTCGTCCTGCGTGAAGCCACGCACACGCATGATGCCGTGCATGGAGCCCGTCGGTTCGTTGCGGTGACATTGGCCGAACTCGCCGTATCGAAGCGGCAAATCGCGGTAGCTGCGCATCTGCGATTTGAAAATCAGCACATGCCCCGGGCAATTCATCGGCTTCAACGCGTACTCGCGCTTTTCCGATTCAGTGGTGAACATGTTGTCGCGGTAGTTGGCCCAGTGGCCGGTCTTCTCCCACAACGACTTGTCGAGAATCTGCGGGCCTTTGACCTCCTGATATCCGCACACGCGGTAGACCTGCCGCATGTACTGCTCGACGTTCTGCCACAGCGCCCAGCCCAGCGGGTGCCAAAAGACGAGGCCCGGCGCGAACTCGTCGATGTGGAAGAGGTCGAGCTCGCGACCCAGCTTGCGGTGATCGCGCTTTTCAGCTTCTTCGAGCATGTGAAGATGCTGCTGCAAATCCTCCTTCGTCGCCCAGGCCGTGCCGTAGATGCGTTGCAGCATCTCGTTGCGGTGGTCGCCACGCCAGTAGGCGCCAGCCACCTTCATGAGCTTGAAGTGCTTCAGCTTGCCGGTGCTCGGCACATGCGGGCCGCGGCACAAATCTTCGAACGCGCCTTCGCGGTAGAGCGATACATCTTCGCCAGCCGGAATGCTCGCGATGATCTCGGCTTTGTACGCCTCACCCATTTCCTTGAAATGTGCGATGGCCTCGTCGCGCGGCAATACGCGCCGCTCAACCTTCTCGTCGCGTTTGCTGAGCTCGACCATCTTGGCTTCGATTGCGACCAGGTCTTCCGGCGTGAACGGGCGCTTGTAAGCAAAGTCGTAGAAGAAGCCGTTCTCGATGACCGGGCCGATGGTGACTTGCGCGTCTGGAAACAAAGACTTCACCGCGTAGGCCAGCAAGTGCGCCGTCGAGTGGCGGATCACGTCGAGACCGGCTGGGTCTTTGTCAGTGACGATCGCAAGCGTCGCATCTTGTTCGATGCGGTGGCTGGTGTCGACGACTACTGCCGACGCGCCCTCCCCGATGCGACCGGCTAGCGCGGCCTTGGCCAATCCCGACCCGATCGATGCGGCAACTTCGGCCACCGTCACCGGGCCGGGAAATTCGCGTTTGGAACCATCGGGCAATTGGATCGAGATCATCGAGCTGACTCCAAAAAACAAAAAAGCGCGGGCTGGGCCGCGCTTGTGTGAGAGAGACGAATATTGCGTTGGCGGATGCGCGTGCGAGGCCGATCAAACCTTCGTGGCAAAGGTTGTGCGAGTTCGCTGGACCGCCGTTTGAATCATCGCGTTTCGCTCTGGTAAGTCACAAATTCTAGTTCAAGCGGTTGCGACTGACCAATTGAAAAGCGGCGGAGCCGCAAGGCATCCGCCGCCATGGTGCAGGCGCGATCAGTCGACCGCAACCGGCTCCGAAGTCTCATCGGTCGGGCCGACGACCGACATGGTGTCTACCGGCTCCAAGGTGTCATCCGACGACACCACCAAGCGCTTCAAGTAAGTGACGAAGCCACCGATTGATTCGCTTGCGCTGCTCGGCACTTCCGAGGTGGCCGCAGGTTCGTCATCGCCACCACCGCAGGCCGCAAGCAACACGGCCGCGGCCAGCGAAAGGGCCACTGTGAGTTTCTTCATAGGGCGCTCCTTACCTGCTGCCTGGCAGCGGCGTGCCGACATACGGGAACCCCGGCAACAGCGGGCCAGCAGCCTTGACCTTCGGGCCGGCTTGGTCCACACCGTCGTGCAGGCTGAATGCCTGCGAACCCAGCGGCACGGCCGATGGCTTGCATGCCGCGCCGAGCTTGTAGGTGTCGGCATCGCCGTTGGCGAAGCACAAACCACCCATCACGGCGACCAGCGAGATGTCGACCACGTCATCGTTCGGGCGGCGGCCATTCGGGTAGCCAGCGAGGTCGCCATCGCCCGAGAGCAAGCCGCCCAGCAGGCCGAGGCGGTTCTGGCTGGCGTAAGGCGTCGGCGCAATGCTGGTGTTGAGACGCAGCATTTCCGAACCCACCACGGCGGCCGGTTGGTTCACGCCCGAGATTCCGGTCAGGAACGTCGTGACCAGATCAGTTCGCGGGAAGTTCGTCGGCGCGATGCCTGGCGCCCCGAGCGCGATCTCCACAAGCGCTGGCAAGGTCGGGTTCGTCACGTAGGAGGCAAATTGCGCGTCGTCCTGGGGCTTCGAGTTGTTGAACTTGTCTTTGTCGTTGATGCCAATCACCACTTCATTGACGAGCGGCATGCCGAGGCGGGAAACCTGCGTCCACGCGCCGCCGCTGATCGATGCCGTGCCGTAGCCCGACTTCGGCGCCTTGCTCAGCAAGGTTCCTTGGCGCAGGCTCGCTGTCGTCCAGCCGCCGATGACTTTGTCGGTGCTGCCAGCGGCCAGCAAGCAACTCGTCGGCACTTCGACGGCGAGGCTGGTCACGTTCTTGTCGGCCAAGGCATCGGTGCCGGCGTCCTTTTGCGTGTTGTCGAGCAAGAAGCTTGCAGGTGCATTGATCAGGTCGAAAATCGTTCCCAAGTTGACGGCGAACGGGTCTTTGCGCTGGCCGACAAACACCTTGCCTGGCGTGTCGCAGCCAGGGATGTTCACGCTGTAGATGAACTTCGCGGCGTATGCAGCGTAGTCAGGGATCGTCTTGACGCCGATGTTGTCTGACGGTTTGGCGAAGGTTTTGGTGCCATCAGCGGCATTGAGCACGGAGCTGCGCTGCCCTGTGCGGCGGTTGCCGCGCACGATGTCGAGTGTGAAGCTCTCGGTCACGTTCAGATTGGCACCGGCGACATCAGAAACGGCGCCAAACTGGGTCAGCGGAATACCGACGCTGACTGCAGATCCAGCCGGCCCGATTGGCAGCGCGAAGCCCTTGGAGGTGTTCGTGAAACGGAACTGGAAGGTGATGTCTTCCTTGGCGTCGCCGTTGTTGTCGACATGGATTTCGTACAGCGCGTGCGGGTCGAGCTTGAAGTAGTTCGGGCCGCCGTACGCATCTTGCAAAGGCAGGTAGTTGGCGATCAGCGTGACGTAACCGGTGCGCCCTGCTTCATAGCTGCTGAACATGTAGAAGTCGGTCGCGTCGACTTTCGGCGAACCGGTGATCGACGGTGCTTCGCGGTGGCTGGAAGCTTGTGCTGGCATCGCAGCAATGCCGCAAAGGGCTGTGACGGCAGCGACGATCGGGAGCGCACGCGGATAGTGCTTCCGGGTTTGTTTGAGCATGGTGTCTTCCTTAGTTGTTTGACTTGAATCACATCCAGACGAGCTGGACCTCAGGCCGACGTTTCGACGTTCAACGCCTTCGATGCCCTACGCAGTTCACACCGTTGCAGATGCGTGTTCGCACGTAAAGCCTGGTCACTGCACACAAAAAATTACAGCCCGGCAGGTTGTAAGCCTGCGGGCTGTAAGAAGCAACTCGGAACTCTGCCAGTCGCATGTAGGACAACTCCTACAAGCGCTGCAACTGGCTCACGCGTTCAGCGCCTCGATTGAAGCTTTGCAAATGCATCCGCCATCGCAGACGGTGCCGGTGCTGCCGCCCGCCCGGCCGCCGCTGGCCGCTCGCCGCGTTGCGCTGGGCGGAACGAATTACCCGCTGTGGCGGATTGCGCCACGGGCTTGGCGTCAAGCTTCATCGTGAGCGAGATTCGCTTGCGAGCCAGATCAACTTCGAGCACCTTGACCTTGACGATGTCGCCCGTCTTGACCACCTCGCGCGCGTCGCTCACGAATTTGTTCGCAAGCTGGCTCACATGCACAAGCCCGTCTTGATGCACGCCAAGGTCGATGAACGCACCGAACTGCGCCACGTTGCTGACCGTGCCTTCGAGCGTCATGCCGACCACCAGGTCTTTGATGTCCTCGATGCCCTCTTGCAAGCGCGCGACCTTGAAGTCGGGCCGTGGGTCGCGCCCGGGCTTCTCCATTTCGGCCAACACGTCTTTGACCGTGACGATGCCGAACTGCGCATCGGCAAAGGCTTCGGGCTTCAACGCGCGAATCACGTCGCTGCGGCCCATCACTTCGGCAGCTGGCCGCGTCAGCTTGGCAAGCATGCGCTCAACCAGCGGATAGGTTTCGGGGTGAACGCCCGAGCGATCAAGCGGATTTTCCCCATCGCGAATGCGCAGGAAGCCCGCGCTTTGCTCGAAGGTCTTTGCACCCAAGCCAGCCACATCGAGCAGCTGCTTGCGGCTGCGAAATGCGCCGTGCGCATCACGCCAACGCACGATGCTTGCGGCCACCGTGGCGCTCAAACCCGACACGCGCGAGAGCAACGGCGCTGAGGCCGTGTTCACATCCACACCAACCGCGTTAACGCAATCCTCGACCACCGCAACCAAGCTCTTCGCCAGCTCGCTTTGGTTCACGTCGTGCTGGTATTGACCAACGCCGATGCTCTTTGGATCGATCTTGACCAACTCGGCGAGCGGGTCTTGCAGGCGGCGCGCAATGCTCACTGCGCCGCGCAAGCTCACATCAAGCTCCGGCAACTCGCGGCTCGCGTACTCGCTGGCCGAATAGACCGAGGCACCGGCCTCGCTGACCACCACCTTTTGAATCGCCACATCAGGTGCGATTTTCTCCAGGCGCTTGATGAGGTCGGCGGCGAGCCGATCGGTCTCGCGGCTCGCGGTGCCGTTGCCGATCGCGATCAGGTCGACGCCGTGCGTCGCGCACAGCTTGCCGAGCGAATGCAGCGAACCTTCCCAATCTTTGCGTGGCTCGTGCGGATAGATGGTGTCGGTCGCGAGCACCTTGCCTGTGGCATCAACCACGGCCACCTTGCAACCCGTGCGAATGCCCGGGTCAAGCCCGAGCACAACTTTCGGGCCGGCGGGTGCGGCCAGCAGCAGATCGCGCAGGTTGTCAGCAAATACCTTGATCGCCACGCGCTCGGCCTCTTCACGCAGCCGTGCAAACAGCTCGCGCTCGAGGCTCAGGCTGAGCTTGACCTTCCATGACCAAGCAATGCACTTGCGGATCAAGTCATCGGCCGGGCGCTGGCTGTGGTGCCAACGCAGATGAACCGCGATGTGACCTTCAGCAAGGCTCGGCTGGCCGGCAACTGGCACCTCACCAGTCACCAGCTTGGCATCGAGCAACTCCAGCGTTCGCCCGCGAAACACGGCCAAAGCGCGGTGCGAGGGCACTTTGTGGATCGGCTCGGCGTAGTCGAAGTAGTCGCGAAACTTGGCGGTGTCTGGGTGGTTCGCGTCCTTGCCGTCCATCAGCTTGCTTTGCAACGATGCTTCGCTCCACAGCCACTCGCGCAGCGTGCCGACCAAAGCAGCATCTTCGGCCCAGCGCTCGGAGAGGATGTCGCGCACGCCGTCCAGCACCGCATGGGCATCGGCAAAGCCCGCCTCGGCATTGACCATGGCCGCAGCCTCGGTCAGCGGCGCAAGCGTTGGATCAGCGAAGAGGCGATCAGCAAGCGGCTCCAGGCCAGCCTCGCGGGCAATCATCGCCTTCGTGCGGCGCTTCTGCTTGAACGGCAGGTAGAGGTCTTCGAGGTCTTGCTTGGTCGGTGCGGCGTCGATCGCCGCTTGCAACGCCGGCGTCAGCTTGCCTTGTTCACTGATGCTGCCGAGCACGACTTGGCGGCGGTCTTCGAGCTCGCGCAGATAGCTCAGGCGCGTTTCGAGTTCGCGGAGCTGAATGTCGTCAAGCTCACCGGTGGCTTCCTTGCGGTAGCGGGCGATGAAAGGCACCGTGGCGCCGCCATCGAGCAGCTCTACCGCGGCATTGACCTGGGCCGGCCGAACACTCAGCTCGGAGGCGATTTGCAGAACGATCTTGTCCAAAAGCAGCAGGCCGCAAGGGCGAAATTCAGGGAGCGGCGGAGTGTGCCACAGCGGAATTCGCGGTCTTTTGGCGCTGCCAACCCATCGGCTTGGCGTTGCCGTGCCGATCGTCTGTTATGCGCTTGTTGAGCGCTTATTGAGCGCTTATTGAGCGCTCATTGACCCCTTGTTTTGCGCTTGCTATGCGCTAGCTATCCGGCTGTTATGCACCTGCTAGTCGCATGCAAACCGCGCTGCGCCAAGCCCCGCCACTTGCCCACTCGCGATGCAGGCCGTCAACAAGTAGCCACCCGTCGGCGCTTCCCAGTCGAGCATCTCGCCGCAGCAGAACACACCGGGCCATGCGCGCAGCATCAGGGCGTCGTTCATGCCGTCGAAGCGCACGCCACCGGCGCTGCTGATGGCTTCTCGCACCGGCCGCGGCGCAACCAGCGGCAGCGGCAGCGCTTTGATGGCGGTGGCGAGCTTGGCGGCATCACTGATCACGTCGCGCGGCAGCAGCTCATGCAGCAGCGCGGCCTTCACACCATCGATGCCGAGCCGGCTCTTCAGGTGCGTGGCCAGGGAACGCGAGCCGCGCGGGCGAGCGACTTCGTCGTGCACGAACTGCGCGTCGCGGCCAGGCAGCAAATCGATCTCGACCACAGCGTGCCCATGGGTTGCGATGTGTTCCCGCACTGGCGCCGATGCCGCGTAGACGAGGCTGCCTTCGATGCCGGTGGCAGTCAGCACGAACTCGCCGGCTTGCTCGAACGGCGCGCCGCCCTCGGGCACAAACCGCAAAGCCACGTTCTTCAGCGGCTGCCCTGCAAACCGGCTCGTGAGGTGATCGCTCCAGGCCGGCCCGACATCGAAGCCGCAGTTCGATGGCTGCAGCGGCGCCACCTCCACGCTTTGCGCACCGAGCAACGGCACCCAAGCGCCATCGGAGCCCAGCTGCGGCCAGCTCGCGCCGCCGAGGGCGAGCACCACGGCGTCTGCATTGCACTCGACCAGGCCAGCCGGCGCATCGAAGCTCAAGCGAGCCACGCCCGTGCCTGTACCTGTGCGGTCGCCCGTGCGCGAGCTCGTGTCATCACGGGTGTCGTCGTTTGTGTCGTCTTTTGTGTCGACGTTTGTGTCGTCGTTTTCGTCATCCCCCAAGCGCTGCCAGCCCACCCAGCGGTGCCGCATGTGAAAGCGCACGCCGGCCGCACGCAAGCGCGCCAGCCAGGCTCGCAGCAGCGGCGCAGCTTTCAGATCGGTTGGGAAGACGCGGCCCGAGCTGCCGACGAAAGTGTTCACGCCCAAGTCCTGCGCCCAAGCCCGAAGCGCATCGGCACCAAAGCGCTCGAGCATCGGCTCGATCTGCGCGCGCCGGCTGCCATAGCGCGTGGCGAACGCCTCAAACGGCTCGGCATGCGTGAGGTTCAAACCGCCCTTGCCGGCGAGCAAAAACTTGCGGCCGACCGACGGCATCGCATCGAACACATCAACCTGCGCACCCAGGCCGCACGCAGCCTCGGCCGCCATCAAACCTGCCGGACCGCCGCCGATGATGCAGACGCGGCGCTTGCTGATCGGCAAAGCTTGGGATGAAGCGGTGGGTGTGGCAGTGGAAGCGGCTGGCATGAGGGAAGTCAACAAGAAGGGCGGCGCAGTGTGACACGCTCATGTAAGGCGCCAAGGCTTGCGCCGACTGACGTGTCATCGCCCGCCCTGGAGATCCGCATGACCGCAAAAAGAAGATGGCCCCTCATCACTGCAATGGTTGCCGTGCTCAGTGCCGCCGTGGTCATTGCCGCGCCGGCCCTCGCCGCGAGCAGCTGCAGTGCGCGCAGTGCCGCAACGGCCGCACCGGTGATCGAGCTCTACACCTCTGAAGGCTGCAGTTCGTGCCCGCCAGCGGACCAGTGGCTCTCGCGCATGAAGGCTGATCCGGATGTCGTCGCCCTCGCCTTCCACGTCGACTACTGGGATCGCCTCGGCTGGAAAGACCGCTTCTCAAGCGCCGGCGCCACGCAGCGGCAATCTCAGCTGCACCGAAGCAGCGGCGGGCGCTTCAGCTACACGCCGCAGGTGCTGCTCGATGGCGCCGATCGCAAAGATTGGCCAAGCCTCGCCGCACCGTTGAGCAAGCAGCTGCGGCCGGCATCGCCCGTGGATGTGGAGCTCTCGCGAGACGGGCACAAGTTCATCGCCACTGTTGCGCCAATACCCGGCGCTCCCGCGCGGCTCGAAGCGTATTGGGCCGTGACCGAACAAGGCCATGTGACGGCAGTCAAAGCCGGTGAGAACGATGGTGCAACGCTGAAGCACGAGTACGTCGTTCGCGAGTACCGCGGCGTGCCAGCATGGACCGCACAAACCGGCACACCGATCACCTTGCAGTTCGAGCCGCAGACCGCGGCCGATTCGGCGCACCCGCGGCAGGTCAACCTCGTCATCGTCAACACCGACACCGGCCGCCCGGTGCAGGCCGTCAAGCTCGGCTGCTGAGCTTGGGCGGTTGAGGCGCGGCTAGTCCACCGCCCGCAGCTGCGCCCGCAGTTGTTCGCCGAGCTCCGGCTTGTGCGCGAACGGGTCGGTCGGGTTGCGCGGCAGCATGATGTCTTCGAGCCGCGTTTGCACACTGGCGAGCGACTTCGGGTGGCTGTAGATGTAGAACTGCTGCGCTGCCACGGCATCAAAAACGAACTGCGCCACCTGCGCGGCCGTGACCTTGCCGCTGCTCACCGCCTTGTCGCTCATTGCTTGGCCAATCATTTGGCTCTTGGTGAGCGGCGCTGAATCGTTGCGGAATTCGTCAGGCCGATTGCGCTGGCTTTGGCTGATGCCTGTGGGCACGAAATACGGGCACAACACCGAAGCACTGATTTGATCGGTGACGAGCCGCAGGTCTTGATAGAGCGTTTCACTCATCGCCACCACCGCGCTCTTGGTGGCGTTGTAGACGCCCATGTTCGGCGCGTTGAGCAGGCCCGCCATCGAGGCCGTGTTGACGATGTGGCCGGCGTAGCCCGCGTCATGCCGCGCGGCTTCCAGCATCATCGGCGTGAAGACGCGTATGCCGTGCGCCACCCCCATCAAATTGACGCCCACAACCCACTCCCAGTCCTTCTGCGTCGTCTCCCAAATCAAGCCGCCTGCGCCAACGCCGGCGTTGTTGAACACCAGATGCGGCGCGCCGAAGCGCGCGAATGTGGCGGCACCCAAAGCCTCCACCTCGGCGGCCTTGCTCACATCGAGCCGGAACGGCAGCACCGGCACGCCGAGCGCTTCAATCTCGGCGGCAGCGCGGGCGAGTGCATCTTGCTGCACATCGGCCATGACGACGTTCATGCCTTTGGCCGCAGCAATGCGCGAAGCCTCCAGGCCAAAGCCCGAACCCGCGCCCGTGATCACGGCCGTGCGGCCTCGGAATGTCTTCATGCGCCCACCTTTTTGATCTGAAAACCAATGCGCGGGAAATGCACATGCACTCGGCCCGCTCGGTCATCGGTGCGGGCGACGGTGACTTCCTCTCGCGTCAACCCCACCAGCCGGCCCGCGACTGGGTCGTGGGCGTAATCGGTCGGCGTCACGGTCACCTCTTCACCTTCGGCGAAGCCGGCATCGGCGTCGATGTGCGTGGGTGCGTGTGAGCCTGCGCTTGCCGCGATCTCGATCGCCGCCTCAGCGCTCATCTTGCTGGCCGTGCCTTGGCCGAATGCGTTGATGCGCTCGTACCAGGCCACGATCTTTGGATAAGGCTCAAGCTGCGCGGCAATCGGCGGTGAACGGCGCATGAACCAAATAGACTGCGCGACCGAAAAGTCGGCAATGCTCAACGCCGTGCCGAGCAAGAACGCACGCCCATCGGCCAGCATGTGTTCGATGCGGCCGAGGTAGCTGTGGAGTTGCGCCGCGCCATCGGGCACGCTTGCGCGGCGCAGGCTCGGCGTCATGGCCGCGCGGTCGGCACCGAAGGCCTTCATGAACTCGGGCGGCGCATTCGGGAACATGTGCGGCACGCTCACCGGCTGCAGGGTGTACGGCACTGCGATCCAGAACAGGGCCGAATCAGCCCATTGCGCCACGATCTCGGCCAAGCCGCGTGTGGCCGCTGGATAAAGCGGCGGCGTGGGCGAGAGGCGGTCGATCACTTGGCACATCAAGGCGGTGTCGCAATAGATGTCAGCCCCGATCTGCAGGAACGGCGTGCGCCGGTAGCCACCGGTGAGCGCCATCACATCGGGCTTGGGCAACATCACCGGCACAGTCACCGATTGCCAGGCGAGGTTCTTCGCGCCCAAGATCAACCGAACCTTCTCTGAGAACGGTGAGGTGGCGTAGTGATGGAGGATGAGAGAGCTCATGAGGCAACCTTCATGCTTCGCGTTGCGGTGTGTTCGCCTTTCGGGCGGCCGGGCAGGCTCACTGCCATCACCCTCAGACCAGTTTGACCACTTGCTTGCCGAAATTCCGCCCCTTGAGCAAGCCAAGAAAGGCTTCGGGCGCAGCGGCCAAACCCTCGGCCACCGACTCGCGGTACTTGAGCTTGCCCATGGCCACCAAGCCACCGAGTTCCTTCAGCGCCTCGGGCCACAGCTGCATGTGCTCGCTGACGATGAAGCCCGTGATGGTCAAGCGAGATTGCAGCAGCAACTGCGGCTGAGCCATCGGGATGGGCTCGCCGTCGTAGCCGCTGATCATTCCGCAAAGTGCGATGCGGCCGAAGGCGTTCATGCGCGCCAAAGTGGCATCGAACACCGCACCGCCCACGTTCTCGAAGCAGCCGTCCACACCGTCGGGCGTGGCCGCTTTCAAGGCGTCGTAAAGGCTCTTCGGGTCTTTGTGGGCTTTGTAGTCAACACACGCATCGAACCCGAGCTCATTGACCACGTAGCCGCATTTGTCAGCACCGCCGGCAATGCCCACGGCCCTGCACCCGCGCGCCTTGGCGAGTTGCCCGACCACGCTGCCCACCGCGCCGCTCGCGGCACTCACCACGATCGTCTGGCCTTCTTTGGGCTGGCAGATTTGCGTGAGGCCATACCAACCCGTCACGCCCGGCATGCCCACGGCGCCGAGGTAGGCGGAGAGCGGAATGTGCGCCGTGTCCACCTTGCGCAGCGTGCCCGGCGTGCCGGCATCGACCACGCTGAATTGCTGCCAGCCGCCAAAGCCCACGACCTTGTCGCCAACCGAGTACCCGGGATGCTTGGACTCGACCACTTCACCCACCGTGCCGCCTTGCATCACCGCGTTCAGCGGCTGCGGCGCGGCATAACTCTTTGCGTCGTTCATGCGGCCGCGCATGTAGGGGTCGAGGCTCATGAAGTGATGGCGCACGAGCACTTGCCCGTCTTGCAGCGCGGGCACGGTGGCTTCAATCAGCTTGAAGTTGCTGGCCTGCGCCTCGCCGGTCGGGCGGGAGACGAGATGGATCTGGAGGTTGGTCTGGGTCATGGTGTCCGCTCGTGGTGTGTTGTGGTGTGTTGTGTTGTCTTGTGTCGAGGTGTGCCTTGAGGTGTGATGCCGATCGGCCATCAATTCAAGTCGGGTCAATCCGATGCATTCAGCCGCTGGATGCGCTTGCCACCGGCGGGCAGGCCGCGCAAATATTTGAAGGTGCCGCTCGCATGCGCAAGCAACTCGCCTTTCGCATCGAACACATGCGCCTCGCAAAACGCGAGCGACGCCGTGCGATGCAGCAAATTCGCCTTGGCGACCAGCCGCCCGAGCCCCGGCCGCATGAAGCTCGTCTTCATCTCAACCGTGACGACGCCTGGCGACTCGGCCACGCCCGCCTGATTGGGGCTGCGTGCTGCGTGCGCCATGGCCACATCGAGCAGAGTCATCGTCACGCCGCCATGGGCAACGCTCCAGGAATTCGTCAACTCCTCGCGCAGCTCGACGGCGATCTCGGCCTTGCCCGCGTCGCAGCCGATCAGCTCGAACCCAAGCAGATCAACGAACGGGATGTGAACCGTGAAGTTCATCGGGGTCAGGGCCGGGCGGACCGAAGGCGCTCAGGTCACGCAGCGATGATGGCCGAGACGCCGCCGTCGATCGGCAAGATCTGCCCCGTGATGTGTTTGCCGGCCGCAGAGGCAAAGAGCAATGCCGCGCCCTTCAGATCATCGTCATCACCAACGCGCTTGAGCGGCGCGTGGGCGGCGACCGCATCGGCGCCGATGCGGTCAAACGTACCGCGGGTCATCTTGCTCGGGAACATGCCCGGCGCGAGCGCATTGACGTTGATGTTGTACTTGCCCCATTCGCCCGCCAAGGTGCGCGTGAAGTTGACGACCGCGCCTTTGCTCGTGTTGTAAGCGAGCGTCTGCATGTCGGCACTGTTGCCCGCGAGCCCCGCGATCGATGCCACGTTGACGATGCGCCCTTGCCGACGCGGAATCATGTTGGCCTTGCCGATCGCCTGGCTCATCAGGAAGATGCTGCGGATGTTGAGGTTCATCACCTTGTCCCAGGCTTCAAGCGGATAGTCCTCGGCGAGCGCGCCCCAAGCGGCGCCCGCGTTGTTGACGAGGATGTCAACGTGCCCGAGCCGGGCCATGGCGTCAGCCGTTACGCGGTCTATTTCGCTCGGCTGGCTCGCATCGGCCGCGATCCAGATGGCCTCGATGCCCTTGACTTTCAGCAAGGCGCTCGCTTCTTCCAAGTCACCGGCCTTGCGCGAGGTCAGCAGCAAGCGCGCACCGGCTTCGCCGAGCGCCTCGGCGATCTGCAGGCCCAGGCCGCGTGAGCCGCCGGTGACGAGCGCCGTCTTGCCAGTGAGATCGAACAGCTTCAGTACGGGTGTGCTCATGGTGGGCTTTCTGCGAGGTGTTGAAGTTGCGTGGATGTAGGTTGAGTTCAGCGGTCGCCAGTCATCCGCGAGCGGACCCAAATGAGCACCGCGCCCGCCACGATGAGCGTGGTGCCGAATGCCACCAAGCCCCAGCCGAATCTCGCGCCGCCGCGCTGCACGGCGATGCCCAGCGTCGCGCAGAACATGCCGGCGTAAATCAGCACCCAGACGATGGCCTCGATGCGCGCCTTGATTCGTGGCTTTGTGTCGAGCGTCATCAGCTTCATCAGAACCAGGCCTCGTCCATCAGGCGGCAGGTGTCGTCGCGGGTTTCAACAACGGCGAGCCACGCTGCGATGCGTGGCAATTCATAGCGGAAGAAGTAGCGGCAGGCGGCGAGTTGGCCTTGGTGCAACTGATGGGGTTGCGACTTCGGTTGGTCTTTGAGTTGCGCCCTCGATTGCGCCTTCGATTGCCCGGCCACGCATGTGGCGACATCCAGCCACATCCACGCAATCACCATATGCCCAAAGGCTTGCAGATACGGCGTCGCGTTGGCCAGCGCTTCATCCGGTTGGCCTGTTGCCCACGCAGCGCGCGTGGCGGCACTGAGCTGGGCCAACGCGGCCGCGAGTGCGTGTGCGTATTCGGCAAGCCGCGGCAACTTCAGCGCGGCATCGATCGTGCCGTTGACCTTGGCCGCAAACAGTGCGAAGCCGGCGCCTTCTTGCATCACCACCTTTCGACCGAGCAAATCGAGCGCCTGGATGCCGTGCGTGCCCTCATGGATCATGTTCAGGCGGTTGTCGCGCCAATACTGTTCCACAGGAAAGTCGCGCGTGTAGCCATAGCCGCCCAGCACCTGGATGGCCAGGCTGTTGGCTTCCAGGCACCACTCGCTCGGCCAACTCTTGGCGATCGGCGTGAGCATCTCAAGCAAAAGCGCCGCCTCGGCAGAAGCCTCTGCCGTGCCGGTGTGCTGCTCATCGACCAAGCGTGCGCAATACAACTCAAGCGCGAGTGCGCCTTCGCAGTAGCTCTTCTGCGCGAGCAGCATGCGTTTGATGTCAGCGTGTTGAATGATGGGAATCTGCGGCTGCGTTGCATCTTTGCCGCCCACGCCAATGGTGCGCCCCTGCGGCCGAGTCTTCGCGTAATCGAGCGATGCCTCAAAGCCCGCATAGCCCAGCATCGCCGCGCCCAAGCCGACCGCAATGCGCGCCTCGTTCATCATGTGGAACATGCAGCGCAGGCCTTCGTGGGGCTTGCCAACGAGGTAGCCCACGGCGCCGTCTGGTCCTCCACTGGATTGGCTGCGCACCTTGAACTTGCCTTCGCCAAAGTTCAGCAACGTGTTCGGAATGCCGCGGTAACCGAGCTTGTGGTTGAGCCCGGCGAGCGCCACATCATTGCGCTCGCCAGTGAGCTCACCGTCAACGCCGACGAGCTTCTTCGGCACGATGAAGAGCGAGATGCCTTTGGTGCCCGGGATCAGCTTGCCATCCGGCCCAGGAATCTTCGCCAGCACGAGGTGAATGATGTTCTCGGTGAGCTCATGCTCGCCGTTGGAGATCCACATCTTGTTGCCGCGCAGGCGGTACCGGGCGCCGAGCGGGTCAGCTTCGAAGCCTTCACCATCGGGCACGGCGCGGGTTGCGATGTCTGACAAGCTCGATCCGGCTTGCGGCTCGCTCAAGCACATGGTGCCCGAGAAGCGGCCCGAAAACTCGTGCTTTGCGAACACCTCGCGCTGCATCTCGGTGCCGTGCACCATCAACAGGTTGGCGTTGCCGCTGGTCAGCATGCCGCCGCCGCCAATGCCAATGCCCGCCTTCGAGAAGAAGCTGTTCGCCGCCATCTCGACGACACACGGCAACTGCATGCCACCGAACTCGTAGTCCTGCGCCGCGGCGAGCATGCCCGAGTCGGCGTAGGCCTTTGCAGCTTCATGGCTCGCGGCCGGGAGATGAACTTTGTCGCCGTCGAACCACGGCTCCTCAGAATCGGCGAGGCGGTTGAACGGCGCGAATTTTTCGCGCGCGATTCGCTCGCAGGTGTCGAGCACCGAATCGAACGTCTCGCGCGAGTGATCGGCAAAGCGCGACCGCGATTGCAGAGACTCAACTTGCAGCCAGTCGTACAAAAGAAAGTCAGTGATCTGGCGGTAGCTCATGGTGGTGTGGTGGCCTCGCCGAGCCTGGCGATCGTGCCCTGCGCGATCGCACACAGCTTCTCGGCGCCGTTACTCACGGCAAAGATGTCGCACTGGCAAACCGCCTGCGTCTTGCTGACGTGCGCGGCGCGTGCCCGTGCGACAAGCCGCTCGCCGATCGCGGGGCGGACGTAATTGATCTTGTATTCGGAGGTCACAACCGGCACGCGCATCGCGGTGCCGCCGGCAAAGGTGAGCGCGTTGTCGGCCAAGTAGCTGATGACGCCGCCGTGCGCAAATCCCATTTGCTGTTTCAGCGGTTCGGCCAGTGGCAGCGCCATTTCGCAGCGCCCCGGTTCGAGCGCGACGAGCTCGGCGCCGAGCAGCATGCTGAACGGCTGCTTCGCCAGCACCTCGCGGCCCATCGCGAGGAAGGTGGCCGCATCCACACTCACCGGCTCGGCCATCGCAGAGCCTCTCAGAGCACTTCGAAGACGCCGGCTGCGCCCATGCCGCCGCCGATGCACATCGTGACGACCACCTTTTTCGCGCCGCGCCGCTTGCCTTCGATCAGCGCATGGCCGGTCAGGCGCTGGCCGCTGACGCCGTAGGGATGCCCGACCGCGATCGCGCCGCCGTTGACATTGAGGCGGTCCATCGGGATGCCGAGCGTGTCGGCGCTGTAGAGCACCTGCACGGCAAAGGCTTCGTTCAACTCCCACAAGTCGATGTCGTCCATCTTCAGGCCGAGGCGCTTGAGCACCTTGGGCACCGCGAAGACCGGGCCGATGCCCATTTCATCGGGCTCGCACCCGGCAACGGCAAAGCCGAGAAAGCGGCCGAGCGGCTTCAAACCGCGCCTGGACGCAAGCTCTTCGCTCATCAACACGCAGGCACCGGCGCCATCGCTGAACTGGCTCGCGTTGCCGGCCGAAATGACGCCGCCAGGAATCGCCGGCTTGATGCCGGAGACGGCCTCGAAGGTCGTGCCCGGGCGAATGCCTTCATCGGCACTCACGGTGACTTGCTTGGTGCGCAAGCCCATCACGGCATCGGCAACACCGGCCATCACCGTGATCGGCGCGATCTCATCGACGAACTTGCCGGCATCACGCGCAGCGGTGGCGCGCTGTTGGCTGCCGGCGCCGTATTGATCCATGCGCTCACGATCGAGCTTGTAGCGCTTGGCGACCTGCTCCGCCGTTTGCAGCATGTTCCAGTAGATCTCGGGCTTGTGTTCGACCAGCCACGGGTCGGCCAGCATGTGTTTGTTGGCCTCGTTCTGCACGCAGGAGATGCTCTCCACGCCGCCGGCCACGTACACATCACCTTCGCCCGCGATGATGCGCTGCGCAGCCATCGCAATCGTCTGCAGGCCGCTGGAGCAAAAGCGGTTCACGGTGACGCCGCTCGTCGTGATCGGCAAGCCGGCGCGCAACGCAATCTGGCGCGCGATGTTGCTGCCGGTGGCGCCTTCCGGGGTGGCGCAGCCCATGATCACGTCGTCAACCTCAGCAGCTTCAATGCCGGCGCGCAGCACCGCATGCTGGACCGCATGGCCGCCGAGCGTGGCGCCGTGGGTCATGTTGAATGCGCCTTTCCAGCTCTTCGCGAGTGGCGTGCGGGCAGTGGAAACGATCACGGCTGAGGTCATGGTGTTGGCTCCTGATGATGATCAAGCAGATGTTTCAAGCGACCGTGAGAGCCGCCTTGTAGATGCTTTGGCGGGGTTGCGCAAAGACGCGGCGCACCATCGGCTCGAACTCGCCGATCGGCAGCGTCTCAGCCTTGGCATCGAACGCCGGGTTGTCGTAGAGATCGCAGAACTCGAAGGTGCGCTCGAAGTGCGGATGGCCGCGAAACTGCTCGCGCATGTCGCGGTCTAGCCCTAAGTGGTGGAAGAAGTAGTAGCCCTGAAAGATGCCGTGGTGCTGCACCATCCAGAGGTTTTCTTCCGTGACGAATGGCTTCAGGATCGCAGCGCTGATGTCGAAGTGGTTGAAGGTGCCAAGCGTGTCGCCAACGTCATGGAAGAGCGCGCAGACCACGTACTCCTCATCGCGGCCGGCCTTGAGCGCGCGTGTTGCCGTCTGCAGTGAGTGCGTGTAGCGGTCTACAGGGAAGCCGCCGTAATCACCTTCGAGCACTTTCAGATGCGCCAGCAAGCGATCAGGCAGACCACGCGAGAAGCTGGCGAACTCGGCGCCGATGGCACGCCAATCGTCGCGCGTGCTGTCTTCCATTCGGGTGAAGGTGGCGCGGTCATTCATGGCGTGCTCCGGGTCGTGTTGGATCAGCTGAAGCTCTTGCCTTCGGCGGCCAACTTGGCGAGCAGTGGCGAGGGCTGCCAGAACTCGGCGTCGTCGAGCGGGTTGGCGGCAAAGCGCTTCATCGCGGCCACCACGTTGAAGAGGCCCACTGTGTCGGCATAGCACATCGGCCCGCCGCGGAAGAGCGGGAAGCCGTAGCCGGTGAGGTAGACCATGTCGATGTCGGAGGCGCGCAGTGCAATGCCTTCTTCGACGATCTTCGCGCCCTCGTTCACCAGCGCATAGACCAAGCGACCGACGATCTCTTCATCGCTGATCTTGCGCGGCGTGATGCCGAGCGCCGCACGGTGCTTCTCGATCATCTCGACCACCACCGCGCTTGGAATGGCATCGCGCTTGCCGGCCACGTAGTCATACCAGCCTGCGCCCGTCTTCTGGCCAAAGCGGCCCATCTCGCAAAGCAAATCGGCCGTCTTGCTGTAGCGCAGATTGGGCTTCTCGAGATAGCGGCGCTTGCGGATGTACCAGCCCACATCGTTGCCCGCCAAGTCGCCCATGCGGAACGGGCCCATGGCCATGCCGAACTTCTCCATCGCGCGGTCAACCTGCGCCGGCGTGCAGCCCTCTTCAAGCAGGAAGCCGGCTTGGCGCGAGTACTGCTCGATCATGCGGTTGCCAATGAAGCCATCACACACGCCCGAGACAACGCAGGTCTTCTTGATCTTCTTGCCGAGCGCCATGACGGTGGCGAGCACGTCTTTGGCCGTCTTCTCGCCACGCACCACTTCAAGCAGCTTCATCACATTGGCGGGGCTGAAGAAGTGCGTGCCGATCACGTCTTGCGGGCGCTTCGTGAATGCGGCGATTTTGTCGACGTCGAGCGTCGAGGTGTTGCTCGCGAGAATGGCGCCGGGCTTCATGACTTCATCGAGCGTCTTGAAAACTTGCTCCTTCACGCCCAAGTCTTCGAACACGGCTTCGATCACCATGTCAGCGTCTTTGAGGTCACCGTAGTTCAAGGTGGTGCTCAGCAGCGCCATGCGGGCTTCGAGCTTGTCTTGCTTCAACTTGCCCTTCTTGACCTGCGCGTCGTAGTTCTTGCGGATGATCGCCACGCCTTTGTCGAGCGCTTCTTGCTTCATCTCCAGCATCACGACTGGAATGCCGGCGTTGAGGAAGTTCATCGCAATGCCGCCGCCCATGGTGCCTGCGCCGATCACGGCGAGCTTGCTCACATCGCGGATGGGCGTGTCGCTCGGCACATCAGGAATCTTGGTGGTGGCGCGCTCGGCCATGAACGCATGGCGCAAGGCCTTGCACTCGGGCGTGAACATCAGCGCGGTGAAGATTTCGCGCTCCAACTTCATGCCGTCATCGAACTTCATCGTGAGCGATGCGGCCACGGCATCCACGCACTTCAGCGGCGCGGGGAAGTTTTTCGACATCCCGCCGACCATGTTGCGTGCGAACTGAAGGTAAGCCTCGCCGTTCGGGTGAGTCACCTTCAAGTCACGCACTTTCGGCAGTGGCGCACCCTGCTCGTGACCCTCGGCGATCTCCGCCGCGTAGGCCAACGCGCCTTCGAGCAAATCGCCCTCGATGATCTTCTGGAAGAGCTTCTGTTCGGGCAGCGCCGCCAGCATCTCGCTCTTCACCGGCTCGCCGCTGACGATCATGTTCAGCGCTGTTTCCAGGCCCAGCACGCGCGGCAAGCGTTGTGTGCCGCCGGCGCCCGGGATCAAGCCAATCTTCACTTCGGGCAATGCGATTTGCGCACCGGCCGATGCCACACGGTAGTGGCAGCCGAGTGCGAGCTCCAAGCCGCCGCCCATCGCCACCGAATGCACCGCAGCGATGATCGGCTTCGTGCTGGCTTCAAGGGCGAGGATCACGCTGAGCAAGTTGGGTTCGGCCAGCGCCTTCGGCGAGCCGAACTCGCGAATGTCAGCACCGCCTGAGAAAGCCTTGCCGGCACCCGTGATGACGATCGCCTTCACGGCCGAATCGGCCTCAGCTTGCGCCAGCCCTTGCACGATGCCAAGCCGGGTCTCGTGCCCCAAGCCATTGACCGGCGGGTTGTTCAGCGTGATGACCGCGACGTTGCCGCGAAGTTCGTAGTTGGCACTCATGGCTGGGTTCTCCAGTGGGCAAATAGAACGTCAGGAAAATAGTGACGTGGAAAATAGAACGATCGTTCGATTCTAGGCATGCAAGCCCTGCAAAGCTGTCTCACCCGAGACATCAAAGGGGCCTGCAAGCTCTTCAAACCTCCAACCATTCTTTGCGAATGTCGGCATTGGCACGCAGTGCGGAGGGCGTTCCTTCGAAGACGATGCTGCCGTGCCCCATCACATAACAGCGCTCTGAAATCTCAAGCGCAATCGTGAGCTTTTGTTCCACCAGCAGCACCGAAACACCGCGCTGCCGCAACGCCTTCAAATACTCAGCCACGAGCTCGACGATCTTGGGTGCGAGGCCTTCCGTCGGCTCGTCGATCATGATGAGATCGGGGTCGCCCATCAGGGTGCGGCAGAGCGTCAACATCTGCTGTTCACCGCCCGAGAGCACGCCGGCCTCGGTGTGCTCGCGCTCCTTCAAGCGCGGGAACATGGCGTACATGTCATCGAAGCTCCAGCGCGGCGCCTTGCGGCCCGCCTTTTCGCCGAGCTGCAGGTTTTGCCGCACGGTGAGCTTGGGGAAGATGTCGCGGTTCTCGGGCACGTAGCCAATGCCGCGGTGAGCAATGTCAAACGCTGGGTGCCCCAAAACCTCCTGGCCGCGAAAGCGCACCGAGCCTTCGCCTCGCACCAGTCCCATGATGGTCTTGACCGTGGTCGAGCGGCCGGAGCCATTGCGGCCGAGCAGGCTCACGATCTCGCCCTCGCCCACGCGCATGTCAACGCCGTGCAGGATGTGGCTCTTGCCGTAGTACGCGTGGAGGCCTTGGAGTTGCAGCATCGTGACCTCGTCAGTGCCCCGCTTCAGCCGCCTGCGCGTCGGCCAGCACCGAGCCGAGGTAAGCCTCTTGCACGCGCGCATTGCCGCGCACGGCTTCCGGCACATCGAAGGCAATCACTTCACCGTAGACGAGCACAGCGATCTTGTCGGCCAAGCCGAAGACCACGCCCATGTCGTGCTCAACGGTCAGCAATGTCTTGCCAACCGTGACCTCACGGATCAACTCGATGAAGCGCGCTGTTTCGCTCTTGCTCATGCCGGCGGTGGGCTCATCGAGCAAGACCACACTGGCGCCACCGGCGATCGTGATGCCGATCTCAAGTGCGCGTTGCTCGGCGTAGGTGAGGTTCATCGCGAGGGTGTCGCGCTTGCGCTCGAGCTTGATCATGGCCAACAGAGTTTCAGCGCGCTCGTTTGCATCATCCAGCCCGGCGAGAAACTTCCAGAACGAGTAGCGGTAGCCGAGCGACCAGAGCACGCCACAGCGAAGGTTTTCGAACACCGAAAGCCGGCCGAAGATGTTGGTGATCTGAAAGCTGCGCGCCAGGCCCATGCGGTTGATCTCGAAGGGCTTTTTGCCATCGATGCGCTGGCCGTTGAGCAATATTTCGCCGCTGGTTGCGCCAAAGCGCCCGCTGATCAAATTGAACAGCGTTGATTTGCCCGCGCCATTCGGCCCGATGATCGCCACCCGTTCGCCCGGCGCGGCAGCGAGGTTCGCGCCGCGGATGATCTCGGTCTTGCCGAACGACTTGCGCAAGTCTTTCAGCTCAATCGCATGGCCCCGGTTCATCCGGCCTCCCGCGCGCGGATGGCGGCTTCAATCTCGCCTTGCACATCGCCCCAGCGCTTGGCGAATCGGCGCCTGGCCATCACGAACAACACCAGGCCAACTGCGGCAATCGCGAGCGCCCCGAGCCAGCTGGTGAGGCTGTGGGTATCGAGTGTCACGCCCATGAACGGCAGGCTTGAGCCGAGCGTGGTGTTGAGTTGAATCTGATAGAGCATCTCGATCATGGCCGATGCGCCAATGAAGAGCACTGCGCCGCTGAGAGCCAAGGCGGCGTAGCCGCCCAGCAGCCGCCCGAGCTTGCCGAATGAGGCGATGCGCACATTCATCATGACGAGGCTCGCAATGCCGCCCGGCGCATACATCACCATCAGCAAAAAGATGAGGCCGAGGTAGAGCAGCCACGCTTTCGTGAGCTCTGAGAGCAGAACCGACGCCACGACCATCAACACCGCGCCGATGATCGGCCCGAAGAAGAAGGTCGCACCACCCAGAAAGGTGAAGAGCAGGTAGCCGCCCGAGCGCGCTGCGCCAACGACCTCAGCCGTTGCGATCTCGAAGTTCAGCGCGTACATGCCGCCAGCAATGCCCGCAAAGAAGCCCGCGATGATGAACGAGATGTAGCGCACCCGCTGCGTGTTGTAGCCAATGAATTCGACGCGCTCTGGGTTGTCGCGCACAGCGTTGAGCATGCGGCCGAGTGGCGTGCGCGTGAAGGCATACATCGCCGCCGTGCAGACGATGGTGTAGAGCGCAATCAAGTAATAGACCTGGATCTGCGGCCCGAAGCTGATGCCCATCACCGGCTTGCCAACGACGCGGTTGGCGGCCACACCGGCCTCGCCACCAAAGAACTCCGGCACCATCAGCGACATCGCAAACACCAGCTCGCCGAGGCCGAGCGTGATCATCGCGAAGGTGGTGCCTGATTTCTTGGTCGTCACAAACCCAAGCAGCACCGCAAACACCAAACCCGTGAAGCCGCCGATCAGCGGGATCAAACTCACCGGCAGCGGCAAGGCACCGCCCGCCACCGACTGCAGCACGTGGATTGCAACGAACGAAGCGAGGCCGGTATAGACCGCATGCCCAAAGCTGAGCATGCCTCCCTGCCCCAGCAACATGTTGTAGGAGAGGCAGGCCACGATGGCGATGCCGATTTGCGAGAGCATCGTCACGCCCAGGCTGCCGCGAAAGACGCGTGGTGCAACCAGCAGCACCACTGCGAAGAGCACCCACACCAAGAGGTCGCGGGGCCTGAGCGCGCCGTAGCTGCGGTTCGCCTTGGGCAGCACGCCGGACGACGCTGCAGAGGCAGCAGCAGGAGCCGCGGGAGAAAGGGTGGTCATCGTCATCAGCCTTCGCGGGTGCCCATCAAACCTTTGGGCCGGAAGATCAAGATCAACACCAGAAACAAGTAGGGAAGGATCGGCGCTACTTGAGCCAGCGTGAGCTTGAGCAGCGAGTAATCAGCGGCGCTGCTGCTCAAGCCCACGCCGAGCGCTGCCAACACGCCGCCGACCGAGTAGTCGAGCGCGATTGCGAAGGTTTGGATCACGCCGATCAACAGCGACGCGACAAACGCGCCCGCCAGAGAGCCCATGCCGCCCACCACCACCACGACGAAGATCACCGAGCCCACCGTGGCTGCCATCGACGGCTCGGTGACGAATGTGCTGCCGCCGATCACCCCGGCCAGGCCCGCCAGGCCCGCACCGGCGCCGAACACGAGCATGAACACGCGCGGCACGTTGTGGCCGAGCGCCTCGACCATCTCCGGGTGCGTGAGCGCGCTTTGAATGATGAGCCCGATGCGCGTGCGCGTCAGCAGCAGCCAGAGCGCCAGCAGCATCACGAGTGCAATGAGCATCATGAACCCGCGTGTGGCCGGGAACGGCGAGCAGACGATGCGCACCGATGCGGCCAGCGCAGCATCGGCCGCGCTGCACATGGCGGCAGGCGCAGCGCCCCAGACCACACGAAGGCCATCGACCGACGAATTAACGAGCGTGAACGCCGGGCCACGCAGCACCTCTGGCGGCGCAAAAGCGACTGCGTTGCGACCCCAGATCAGCTGCACCAACTCCAGCATCACATACGACAAGCCGAACGTGATCAGCAGCTCCGGCACATGACCAAACTTGTGCACCCGGCGCAGGCAGTAACGCTCAAAGCCGGCGCCAAGAGCCGCCACCACCAACGGCGCCACGATGAGCCCGGGCCAAAAGCCGAGCACGCTGGCGATCGAATACGCCACGTAGGCGCCCACCATGTAGAAGCTGGCATGGGCGAAGTTGAGCACGCCCATCATGCTGAAGATGAGCGTGAGGCCCGAGCTGAGCATGAACAGCAACAGCCCGTAGCTCAGGCCATTGAGCATTGAAATTGTGAAGACCTCCATCGGCAGCTTGGGTTTTAGCCTAACAAACGATCAGGCTGGAGAGCAGCCGCGCTGATTGCTCGCCGCCATGGCTTGGCCGCGAGGCGATCAAGCCGACGGTCTTGCCATTTGGCAGCTGGTGGGCGTGCTCGACACATAGGGCGGGTACTCGGCCACAGGCGCCAGCGTCATGCCGGTTTTCTCAGGGCTGTACGGGTACTTGCTGTCGGCCTTTTGCCATACGGTGACGTAGAGCGTTTGCTGCAGCTGGTGATCGGACTTGCGCATCTCCACTTCGCCGCCGAAGGTGCTGGTGAGCTTCATGCCTTCCATCGCAAACGCTACCTTGACCGGGTCGGTCGACTTGACCTTGGCCATGGCTTCGCCCAAGAACTCGAAGATGCGAATGATTGAGCCGGTGTAGAAATCATCACCGAACTTGTCGTTGTATTCCTTCATCAGCGCGGCCATCTTGCCGCCCATGTTGTAGTGGGCATAAGAGACTTGATAGACCTTGCCCGCACCATTGGTGCCAAGCGCAGAAGGCGTGCCGGTGACGCCGGTGTAGTAGGTGAAGAACTTGCCGGTGTAGCCGCCCTCGCCCGCTGCCTTCACCAGCAAGGAGAGATCGGAGCCCCAATTTCCGGTGACCACCGAGTCAGCGCCAGAGGCCTTGATCTTCGCAACGTACGGGGCAAAGTCGCGCACTTGCGCGAGCGGGTGCAGGTCTTCGCCGACGATTTGGATATCGGGGCGTTTGCGCTTCAGGTACTCCTTCGTGAACTTCGCAACCTGCACGCCGTGCGAGTAGTTCTGCCCCAGGATGTAGACCTTTTGAATGTCCTTCTGCTCCTTCATGTAGGTGGTCATGGCCTCGAGCTTCATCGTGGTGTCAGCGTCGAAGCGGAAGTGCCAGAAGCTGCACTTGCTGTTGGTGAGATCGGGGTCGACTGCGGCCTCATTGAGAAACACGACCTCCTTGCCCGGATTGCGCTCGTTGTGTTTGTTGATCGCATCGATCAACGGGATCGCGACCGACGACCCATTGCCTTGCACCACGTAGCGCACACCTTGGTCGATTGCACTTTTCAGCAGGTTGAGGCTTTCGGTTGGCGAGAGTTTGTTGTCGACGCCAATGACTTCGAACTTCACGCCGGCAGGATTGGTGGCGCTGAACTTCTCGGCAGTGAACTGCATGCATTTGAGCTGGTTCGTGCCAACCGGGCCCATCAATCCCGAGAGCGGATCGATCCACATCACTTTCACCGTTTGGCCGGCGAGTGGCTTGGCCGCAGCCTTACTTTGCGCAAGGGCGGCCGAAGCGCCTGTCAGCAGCGTGGCGCCTACCGTGAGGTTGAATTGACGGCGATTCGGCAAACGGTGGTCAGGCGGCATCAGTTGGCTCCGGCAGCGAGGAAATGAGCGATGAAGTTAGCTTCAACGACGTTGGCGGAGTTAGAGGGACTTCCCGAGCGCGCTGTCTCGCAAGAGACACGGCAGCTGCAGGGTCGCTCGTTGCCGAGGCCGCTGGCTGCCCAGGCGCTCGATAGACTCGCCGCCCATGAACACCGCAGCACTCGCCGCTGAATTGGCTGGCCCCGACACGATCCACTGGACGAACCATTTTTTGACGTTGGGCGATGCCTTCTTCACTCGCCTCCAAGCCAAGCCCTTGCCCGATCCGCATTGGGTTGCCACCAGCCCCGCGTGTGCCGCGTTACTCGGCTGGCCAGAAGACTGGGCTTCGAACCCGCGTTGGAACGCGCTGCAAGTGCTGAGCGGCAACGCCACTTGGGCCGGCATGGCGCCGCTCGCGAGTGTCTACAGCGGCCACCAGTTTGGCGTGTGGGCGGGCCAGCTTGGCGATGGGCGCGCACTCTGGCTTGGCGAATTGCAGAGCCCTTCTGGCCCGATGGAGATTCAGCTCAAAGGGGCCGGCCTCACACCCTACTCGCGCATGGGCGACGGGCGCGCCGTGTTGCGCTCATCAATCCGCGAGTTCTTGTGTTCGGAGGCGATGCACGGGCTCGGCATCCCGACCACACGTGCGCTTTGCATCACAGGCTCGGCGTTGCCCGTGCGGCGCGAGGTGGTCGAGACCGCTGCGGTGGTGACGCGGGTTGCGCCGAGCTTCATTCGTTTCGGCCACTTTGAACACTTCGCGCACCACGATCAGCCCGCCGAGTTGCGCCAGTTGGCAGATTTCGTCATCGACCGCTACTACCCGGCATGCCGCACCGAGGCAAATCCGGTGGTGGCGCTCTTGCGGGAGGTTGCGCTCAAAACCGCAGCGCTGATGGTCGATTGGCAGACGGTCGGCTTCTGCCACGGTGTGATGAACACCGACAACATGTCCATCCTCGGGCTGACGATCGACTACGGCCCGTTCGGCTTTCTCGATGCCTTTGTGCCGAACCACATCTGCAACCACACCGACGCCCAAGGGCGCTATGCGTGGTCGCGCCAACCCAATGCCGCCTTCTGGAACCTGCATGCGCTCGCGCACGCGTTCGTGCCGCTGGTGGCCGACTCTGACCTTTTGCTTGCCGCCATCGAGGTCTACAAGACAGCGTTTGCCGATGCCTTGCAGGTACGCTGGTCCGCCAAGCTTGGCTTGGCAACGCCAGAAGCGGAAGACCGTTTGCTGATCGACGATTTGCTGCGCCTCATGGCGACCGACCGCTGCGACTTCACGATCACGTTTCGCCGCTTGGCTCAGTTCAGCACCGAAGCCGGCGCACTCAACGCTGAGGTGCGTGACCTCTTCATCGACCGCGCTGCGTTCGACGCCTGGGCGCAGCGCTATGCCGATCGCCTGCGGCGCGAGCAGAGTGTGGATGCCCAGCGCAGAGGGCGCATGAACCGCGTCAACCCGAAGTTCGTGCTGCGCAACCACTTGGCCGAAGTGGCGATACGCCGGGCACAAGCGGGCGATTTCAGTGAGGTCGATCGATTGACGCGGCTTCTCGCGCAGCCATTTGATGATGCGCCAGACGGCGTTGAACACAGTGCGGCCGATGCGGGCTTTCCGCCCGACTGGGCGCAAACGATCGAAGTGTCTTGTTCATCATGAAAGCCGCTTGATCAATGCGATCTTCAGTCTCGCCGACCGAGCCTTACTTCACCAAATTGACCGCGATACACTTCGCGCCGAAAGCTTGAGCCGCCGAGGGCGAACCCCGTTTCGCTGCGCTGACCCCCGATGAAAATCCTGTTCGACTTCCTTCCTCTCGTCCTCTTCTTTGGCAGCTTCAAGTACGCCGAGGCGCATGCCGAATGGGCAGCCGCCTTCGCGAGCGAGCACTTTGGGTTTTTGGTGTCCGGCGGCATCGTCGGCGCCACAGAGGCGCCGGTGCTGTTGGCCACAGTCGTTGTCATCATTGCCACTGCGCTGCAGGTTGGCGTGCAACTGGTGCGCGGCAAGAAGGTCGATCTGATGCTTTGGATCACCTTCGCACTCGTCACCGTGCTCGGCGGCGCAACGATCTGGTTCCATAACGCCACCTTCATCAAATGGAAGCCGAGTGTTTTGTATTGGGCGATGGGTTTGTCGTTCTTGATCTCGCAGGCGATCTTTCACAAGAACTTGTTGCAAACGCTGATTGGCGCTCAACTCGAGTTGCCCGCTGCTGTGTGGCAGCGTTTGAATGTGGCGTGGATTGGCTTCTTTACCTTCATGGGTTTGCTCAATCTTTACGTGGCATACAGCTTCTCAACGTCGACCTGGGCCACGTTCAAAGCCTTCGGCGCAACAGGGCTGATGCTCGTTTTCACACTGGCGCAAGGCATCTACCTCAGCCGCCACATGAAGCCTGAGGCCGAGGTCGCGAACGCCAGCGTGACTCCTGCTGCAAAGCGCACGCCATGAGTGTTGCTGCTGAAGAGATTCAAGCCGAATTGACGGCGGCACTGCAGCCGATGTCGATCGAAGTTCAGGACGACAGCCACCTTCATGCCGGCCATGCCGGTGCTCGCGAAGGCCGGCATTTCAGTGTGCGTGTGGTGAGCTCGCGCTTCGCCGGACTATCCCGCGTGGCCCGGCATCGCCTCGTATATGATGCCCTTCGCTTGCTGATTCCCCGCGGCATTCATGCCCTCGCAATCGACGCACGCGCCCCCAGCGACGTGTGAGCCCGAGTCCGAGACAGCCACGCGGCCTCAAGTTTTCTATTCCCCCTCCGATCGCTCCGTGCTGCCATCAGCACTCTCCCGAGCTGATCACCACGCCATTCCATTCGAGCGCTGAAAGGCAACGCCAATGAACAAGAGTTTCTTCGCCAAGAGTCTGTCGATGTTGAGCCTGACACTGGCGGCCGCCATGCCGCTGTCGGCAGCCGCGCAAAACATTGCGATCGTCAATGGCAAGCCGGTGCCCAAAGCACGTGCCGACTTCCTCATCAAGCAAGTGACTGCACAAGCCGCCGCGCAAAACCAGCAATTGCCGCCCGACCTCGATCAGCGCGCCAAAGAAAAGGTTGTGCTCGACGAAATCTTCTTCCAGGAAGCCGAGAAGCGCGGCCTCGCCGGCAACGCTGATTTCCGCCAGCAAATGGAGCTCACGCGCCAAGGCTTGCTTGTGCAGACCTTGTTTTCCGAGTTCACGAAGAAGAACCCCGTCAGCGACGCTGACATTCAGGCCGAGTACGAGAAGTTCAAGGCGCAGTCCAGTGGCACCGAATACCGTGCGCGCCACATCTTGGTCGACAAAGAAGAAGAAGCCGTTGCGCTGATCGCCAAGCTCAAGGCTGGCGGCAACTTTGAAGAGCTCGCCAAGGCAAGCTCGAAGGACGCTGGCTCCGGCCAAAACGGCGGCGACCTCGACTTTGCAAACCCGAGCTCGTACGTGCCCGAGTTCTCGGCCGCCCTCGTCAAGCTGAAGAAGGGCGAGATGACCGACGCGCCAGTCAAGACGCAGTTCGGCTACCACATCATCAAGCTCGAAGACACGCGCGAAGCCAAGTTCCCGCCGATCGAAGAAGTCAAGCCGCAGATTCAGCAGCGCTTGGCTCAACAAAAGTTGCTTGCCTTCCGTGACGAGTTGAAAGCCAAAGCAAAGACCGACTTCAAGTTCGCCAATTGAGTTCGACTCCATTCACGCGATGACAAAGGCCCGCTGAACGCGGGCCTTTTTTATTCATGGCGAGGTCACTCCGGCGGCGTCAATCCGCCATCTCAACGCGACCGGCAACGATGCGCAATTGCCGGTCGCAGCGCGCAGCAATCGCGCGGTCATGTGTGACCAGCACGAGCGTCGTGCCGGCCTCGCGGTTGAGCTCGAACATCAGCTCCATCACGCGTTCACCGGTTGCGAAATCGAGGCTGCCGGTGGGTTCATCGGCCAGCAGCACGGCCGGCCGCATGACAAAAGCGCGTGCCAGCGCCACGCGCTGCTGCTCACCGCCTGACAACACTTTCGGATAGTGCCGCAGGCGCTCGCCCAGGCCAACGCGCGTGAGCATCTCGGTCGCCAAACTGCGCGCGTCGCTTCGGCCTTGCAGTTCCAACGGCAGCATCACGTTCTCGAGCGCGGTCAAATTCGCGAGCAATTGAAAGCTCTGAAACACGAACCCGACTTTGGCCGCTCGCACGGCAGCGCGGGCGTCTTCGTCGATCGAAAAGAGATCGATGCCTGCGAGCTTCACGCTGCCCGTGGTTGGCGTGTCGAGCCCGGCCACGATCGAGAGCAAGGTGCTCTTGCCCGAGCCCGATGCTCCGACGATCGCGACCGATTGGCGCGGCAGCAAGGTGAAATCGATCTCATGGAGAATGGTCAAGCTGCCGGTCGAGTCGCTCACTTGTTTGGTAACGCGATCAACGGCAATGATGGGTTCGGACATGAATGAAAGTGCAGTACTTCTGAGAACAATGAGCCGACGCGGCTTGCTGGCGCACTGTAGCGCGTTGGTGTGGCTGGGCAGCGCTGTGGGGATTGATTCGGCGCGCGCGCAAACCACATCAGCCGCACCCGTGATCCTCATCGTTGGCGACAGCCTCTCGGCGGAATACGGCTTGGCGCGCGGCACCGGCTGGGTCGCCTTGCTGACGAAGCGATTGGCCGAGCGCAAGAGCGCAGCCACGGTCATCAACGCCAGCATCAGCGGCGACACCACAGCCGGCGGGCGATCGCGCCTGGCCGCGCTGCTGAAGCTTCATCACCCGACCTGTGTGATCTTGGAGCTCGGCGGCAACGATGCCCTGCGCGGGCTGCCGCTGGAGACAACGCGGGCCAACCTCGTCGAGATGGCACAGGCCTCGAAGGCGGCTGGCGCAAAGGTGTTGATCGTCGGCATGCAGGTGCCGCCGAACTATGGGCGCAAGTACGGCGAAGACTTTGCGGAATTGTTCAGTGCTGTCGCCAAGAGTGAAGGCACTGCGCTCGTGCCGTTCTTGTTGGCCGGCATTGCCGATGTGCCCGAGGCCGAATCGATGTTCCAGGCCGACCGCATTCACCCGCGCGCCGAGGCGCATCCGCGGATGCTGGAGAACGTTTGGGCGAGCCTTGCGCCACTGTTGAAGCTGGCGCGCTGAAATCTCTTCGGCTCAGACCGGGCCGGCCAGGAAGCAGTAGCGCGGGCTACCGATCCTGCTGCTGCGCACCAGGCCGCGGCTCACGCACCTCGCGCCGCTCTGGCGCTTGCTGACGCGGCTCCGCTTGGCGAATTGCCGCAGGTGGCGGCGGCGCGGCAGGTCTTGGTGCCGCCTCGATCTGCCGAGGTGCCGGCGGCGGCGCAGCTTGTTCCTGGCGCATTTGCGGCCGAGCGACTGGCGCAGGCGCGGCTTGCGGCGGCGGTGCGGCCTGCTCTTGACGCGGCGCGGGTCGCAGCGCGGGTGCCGCTTGCGGGGCCTCGTTGCGCGACGGGATTTGACGGCGCTCTTCCATGAAAGGCCTCGGCGCCGCACGCTCATCGCGCGGCTGGCTGCGCTCATCACTCTGGCGGCGTTGCTCCACCGGGCTCGGCAGCGGCGCGCGCCGCTCCTCCATGCGTGCCGCCGGCGGGCGCGGTAATTCGGCACCGGCCCCACGGCGCTCATCGATCACCGCGGGCGCTGGCTGGCGACGCTCGATCGCCGGTGGATTCACCCGGTCATCCGGCTGAGCCGAGCGTGCTTCAGGCGCAGGCCGAACAGCCGGTTGCGCGCGCTCGCTCGGCAGCGGTGGCCGGCCGAAGGTCGACGATCCGCGGGCGGCCGCGCCTTGCTCCTCGGCGGCTCCGCGCACTGATCGGTTGTTCTCGGCCGGCCGGGTGAATGGCGCGAGCGGTGGCGCAACGCCTGGCGCCGCACCGGGCGATACGGCGGCAGCTGGCCGCTCACGACCCGGCTCGGCGCGATCCCGCGGACCCTCCTGCCGCTGCGCGAAGCCTGGCGGCCGCGTGGCCGGCGCGCCGAGCTGACGAGCCGGCAACACAGGTGCCGCAACCGGCGGCGTTGCCAGCGCAACCGCCTGACCGGGCTTTTGTTCGGCCATGTTGCGAACCCAAGGCGTGCCGCGCAACTGAGCAGCCGCCGGCGCCACCGGCTGGCGATTGGTGACGACTGAAGTCGGCACCACTGTCAATGCATGCGGGAAACGGCGATTGGTGAAATCACGCTGGGCCGGCGGCGTGTTGATGACGTTGTTGATCACCGTCACGTTGGTGACGTTGGTGACGTTGATCTCGCGCACATAGCGCGGGCTGTAGTGGTAGCTCGGCACATAGACCTCGCGCGGCGCGAGCGGAAACCAGCCCACCGCCGGCCCGCCTCCGCCGATCGAGACCGACACATTGATCCCCGGCGCGCCCATCCATGCAACGAGGGCCGGCGCGTAGATTGGCCGCGCCACCACCGTGCCCGGCGCCCAGCACCAAACATCGCGGCGATAGACCCAACGGCCGTAGTGGAAAGGGGCGAAGCCCCACGGCGCATCGTCAACCCAAGTCCAGCCCCACGGCCTGACGTAGGCCCAATGGCCGGTGCTGTAAGGCGCCCAATCAGAGGCCACGCCGCGGGGAATCCAGAGCGCGCCGTATTCGGGGCTTTGTTCCCAGTTGCCGTAGCGATCGAGGTCGTCAGCGCCAGTCATCTCGGGCGATACATAGCGTTGCGACACGCTGCTGCCCTCGCCGGAATCGCGTTCGCCGATGTAGGAGGCGAAGGCGTCTCGCGCGGGATCGGAGAGGCTGTATTGCGCGGTGCCAGCGTTGTCGACCCAGAACTCGGCGCGCTGGCCGGGGTTGACGGTCAATGCGCTGTTGCGGCCTTCGTAGATGGCGGCGCCGTCATACACCGTTGCGGTGCTGGTGTTGTCATCCCGGTCGAACCGATAGCGCCCGGGGCGATCGACGCGAAAGCGCCCTTCCGCCGTGGTGAGCGAGAACTCGCGGGTCGCGTCGCGCGAGCGGATGCGCACTCCCGCGCTGCCGCTGTGCAGTTGCAAAGCCGCCTGGCCATCATCGAGTTGCACAACTTCGAGCTCGGTGTTGGCGTTGAGCCGCAGCGTGGTCGAGCCAATCTGCAGCTCAGCGCGGCCACCGGCATCGGTGGCGAGCCGGTCGCCAGTGGTGAGCGGGCGATTGCGTGTGGCGGTGACCCAATCGGTGGCGTCAGGCGTGTAGAGCCAGACTTGGCCACCCAAATCCGACAGACGAGCGACGCGGCCTGGCGCATCGCCATTCGATTGGGCCAGCGCCAAGCCGCAAACGGCCCAGGCAACCATGGCTGCTACGCCGATAAACAATCGCTGCGCCGCACGGCGCCAATGTTTCTGAGCGAAATTCATGAGAACTGTCTCCGGTGTTTGAACCCGGCGCGGCACTTCAAACCCACGCGCGAGCACTTAGCTCAACGCCGGTGAGACCGTTCTCGCTGACCAAGGTGCCGGATCGACACCTGTGCTTACAGGTCGATTTGTGAAGGTCGATCTCGGAAGCTCACTATTTGCAGCTCAGTCTCTGCACATCAATCGTCGGCGCTCGGGTCGAGCCCAGGGAACAGCACGCTGGTGTATCCAAAGCGGCTGAAGTCGCGCACGCGCATCGGGTAAAGCTTACCGATCAGGTGATCGCATTCATGTTGCACGACGCGGGCATGAAAGCCCTCGGCCTCGCGGTCGATCACGCGGCCTTCTGGATCAAAGCCGGTGTAGCGAATGCGCGCCAAGCGCGGCACCACGCCGCGCAATCCCGGCACCGAGAGGCAGCCCTCCCAGCCCTCTTCTTCGCGGTCTTCGAGCGCGGTGATTTGTGGGTTGATGAGTACCGTTTCGGGCACAGGCGGCGCATCGGGATAGCGTTGATTGCTCGCGTTGAAGCCGAAGATCACGAGCGCCAGATCGACGCCGATCTGCGGCGCCGCAAGCCCCGCGCCGTTCACCGCATGCATGGTCTCGAACATGTCCGCAATCAAGACATGCAGCTCGGGCGTATCGAACGCCCGCACAGGTTGAGCAATGCGCAGCAAGCGCGGATCACCCATCTTCAATATCTCGCGGATGGTCATGGTGTTGCCAGTGCAGCTGCGTGAGCGGCTGACTTTAGCGCTGCAATCACCTCTGGCGGCGCCTGCACCAGCTCGATCAACACGCCCTCGCCGCCCAACGGCGCCTCTTCGTTGCCCTTCGGGTGAATGAAACAGATGTCGTGACCCGCCGCGCCTTTGCGCACCCCGCCGGGCGCGAATCGAACGCCATTGGCAGTGAGCCACGCCACGGCTTTGGGCAAGTCATCGATCCACAGGCCGATGTGGTTGAGCGGTGTGGTGTGCACTGCGGGCTTTTTATCGGCGTCGATCGGCTGCATCAGATCAACCTCCACCTTGAACGGGCCACTGCCAATGGCGCAAATGTCTTCATCAACGTTTTCTCGTTCGCTGACGAAGTGCCCGGTCACCTCAAGCCCGAATTGATCAACCCACAGGCTGCGCAGCCGCGATTTGCTCAGCGCCCCGAGGGCGACTTGCTGTACGCCCAACACCTTGAATGGCCGGGTTGTTGATGTGCTCATGCGCGCCTTACTCGAATTCAATGATGACTTGATCGACCGCGAGGCTCTCGCCCTTCTTCGCAGTCACGGCCTTGACCACGCAGTCTTGCGTGGCGAGAAGGATGTTCTCCATCTTCATCGCCTCGATGACCGCCAGCTTCTCGCCCGCGCGCACGGATTGCCCCACGCCCACCGCCACATCGGCAAGCAGCCCCGGCATCGGCGAGAGCAAGAAGCGCGACAAGTCTGGCGGCGCCTTGAACGGCATCAGCGCATTGAGCTCCGCAGCGCGCGGCGACAGCACGCGCACCTCGATTTGCGCGCCGTCGTGCGTCACACGGTAAGGCAGGCCGAAGCGCTCGATCTGCGCGCGAAACGGCGCGCCGTCGAACATGCCGCGCGCAGCGATGTCTCGCAGCTCGCTGTCGAAGCTCACCCGGTGAGCTTGCTCGCCGAGCGTCACGGTGAACGCATCACCATTCGCTTGCACCTTCACCGGTGTGTGCTCGCGGTGGCCGGCTGCATCGGTCGCGACGATCACAAAGTCTTCGCCGATTGCGAACTCATGGCCGGGCAGTTGGCCTGAGATGCCCGCGGCGCGCGCCAGAAAGCGCGAGTTGGTCGCGGCGGCGAGCGCCATCAGCAACTCAGGCTTCGCGGGCGTGACCGAGCTGGTCGAAAAGCCTTTCGGATACTCCTCGGCGATGAAGCCTGTGTTGAATTGGCCCGACACGAACCGCGGATGGCCGAGCAGCGCTGCCTGGAACGGGATGTTGCTCGACACACCGCGGATCACGAAGGCATTTAGTGCCTCACGCATCTGGCGCATCGCATCGAGCCGGTCACTGCCGTGGACGATGAGCTTGCAGATCATCGAGTCGTAGTTCATCGGGATCTCGCCGCCTTCATAGACGCCGGTGTCGACCCGCACGCCGCGCCCCTCCGGCGAGAGCTTGGCCGCCTCCAGCTGCGTGGGCGGCGGTTGAAAACGCACGAGGCGGCCGGTGCTCGGCAGGAAGTTCCGGTACGGGTCTTCCGCGTTGATTCGGCACTCGATCGCCCAGCCGCGGCGCGCAATCTGGTCCTGCGTGAACGCAAGCGGCTCACCCGCGGCCACGCGAATCATCTGCTCGACCAAGTCCAGCCCGGTGATGCATTCGGTCACCGGGTGCTCGACTTGCAGGCGCGTGTTCATCTCAAGGAAGAAGAAGCTCTTGTCCTTGCCGACGACGAACTCAACCGTGCCGGCCGATTGGTAGTTCACCGCCTTGGCGAGTGCCACGGCTTGCTCGCCCATCGCCTTGCGCGTCGCGTCATCGAGAAACGGGCTCGGCGCCTCTTCGATCACCTTCTGATGGCGGCGCTGGATCGAGCACTCGCGTTCCCACAGATAGACGCAGTGGCCATGCGCATCGCCCAACACCTGAATTTCGATGTGCCGCGGCTCCTCGACAAACTTCTCGATGAACACGCGGTCATCGCCGAAGCTGTTGCGCGCTTCGTTGCGGCACGAGGTGAAACCTTCGAATGCTTCTTTGTCATTGAAGGCAACCCGCAAGCCTTTGCCACCGCCACCGGCCGATGCTTTGATCATCACCGGGTAGCCCACGCCCCTGGCGATCTCGACCGCTTGCTCAGCAGAGTCGATCGCCGAGTTCACGCCTGGGATCGTGTTGACCTTGGCAGCGCTCGCCAGCTTCTTCGATGCGATCTTGTCGCCCATTGCCGCGATCGACGCATGCTTTGGCCCGATGAAGACGATGCCCTCTTCTTCCACACGCCGCGCGAACTCGGCGTTCTCGCTCAAGAAGCCGTAGCCCGGATGCACCGCTTCGGCGCCCGTCTCTTTGCAGGCGGCAATGATTTTGTCCATCACGAGATAAGACTCGCGGCTCGGCGCAGGGCCGATGAAGACAGACTCGTCGGCGAGCTCAACATGCAATGCATCGCGGTCGGCTTCGGAGTAGACGGCCACCGTCTTGATGCCCATCTTCTTGGCCGTCTTGATGACTCGGCATGCAATTTCGCCGCGGTTGGCGATCAGGATCTTTTTGAACATGTCTCGATTCCCTGTGTTGTGCCCCCTCTCCCTTTGGGAGAGGTTGGGGTGAGGGCAGCGGTGCTGCACTGCGCGCCCTCACCCCCGCCCTCTCCCAAAGGGAGAGGGAGAAATACATCAAAGCGGAATGTTCCCGTGCTTGCGCCACGGGTCATCGATCTTCTTGTCACGAAGCATCACGAGCGAGCGGCAGATGCGCTTGCGGGTTTCGTGGGGTTGAATCACGTCGTCGATGTACCCACGCGCACTGGCGACGAAGGGGTTCGCGAACTTGGCTTTGTATTCGGCCTCGCGCGCTGCCAGTTTGGCCGGGTCGCCCTTCTCTTCGCGGAAGATGATCTCCACCGCGCCCTTCGCGCCCATCACCGCAATCTCGGCGTTCGGCCACGCAAAGTTCACGTCGCCACGCAAGTGCTTTGAGCTCATCACGTCATACGCACCGCCGTAGGCTTTGCGTGTGATCACGGTGATCTTCGGCACCGTGCATTCGGCATAGGCATAGAGCAACTTTGCGCCGTGTTTGATGATGCCGCCGTACTCCTGCGCAGTGCCGGGCATGAAGCCGGGCACATCAACGAAGGTCAGCACGGGGATGTTGAACGCATCGCAAAAGCGCACGAAGCGCGCGGCCTTGATGCTGCTCTTGATGTCAAGGCAACCCGCAAGCACCAGCGGCTGATTGGCCACGATGCCCACGGCCTGCCCATCCATGCGGCCGAATCCGATCACGATGTTCTTTGCATAGTCGGGTTGCAGCTCGAAGAACTCGCCGTCGTCCACGCATTTGACGATCAGCTCCTTCATGTCGTAGGGCTTGTTGGGGTTGTCGGGCACGAGCGTGTCGAGCGACCAATCGGTGCGGTCGGCCGGGTCGGTGCTCGGGCGAATCGGCGCCTTCTCGCGGTTGTTGAGCGGCAGGTAGTTGAAGAAGCGGCGCAGCATCGCGAGCGCATCCACATCGTTCTCGAACGCCAGATCGGCCACGCCGCTGCGGCCGGTGTGGGCGAGTGCGCCCCCTAAGTCTTCGGCGGTCACTTCTTCATGCGTCACGGTCTTCACGACTTCGGGGCCGGTGACGAACATGTAGGAACTGTCTTTGACCATGAAGATGAAGTCGGTCATGGCCGGTGAATACACCGCGCCGCCAGCACACGGGCCCATGATCATGCTGATCTGCGGCACGACGCCCGAGGCCATCACATTGCGTTGAAAGACTTCGGCATAGCCGCCGAGCGAGGCCACGCCTTCTTGAATGCGCGCGCCGCCCGAATCATTCAAGCCGATCACTGGCGCGCCCACCTTCATCGCTTGGTCCATCACCTTGCAAATTTTTTCGGCGTGCGCTTCCGAGAGCGCGCCACCGAAGACGGTGAAGTCTTGGCTGAAGACGAACACCAGGCGCCCATTGATCATGCCGTAGCCGGTGACGACGCCGTCGCCCGGCGGCCGGTTGTCGGCCATGCCGAAGTCGTGGTTGCGGTGTTCAACGAACATGTCCCACTCTTCGAAGGTGCCTTCATCGAGCAGCAACTCCAGACGCTCTCGCGCGGTCAGCTTGCCTTTGGCGTGTTGCGCGGCGATGCGCTTCTCGCCGCCGCCGAGGCGCGCGCGGGCGCGTTTGGCTTCGAGCTGCTGGATGATGTCGTGCATGGAAATCTCCTCGCGATGGGGTGGTTCTTCAGGATGCTGGTGGCAGGTAGAGGCCGAGCAACGCGCGTGCGGCCGCCGATGGGGCAATGCGCGCCTCGCTCACATCGCGCAGCGTTTGCGCCAATGCGCCGCGCACGCCAGCGTGGTGCTTGAAGTCGTGCTGCAAGCGCGCATGGATCAAATCCCACATCCAGGCCATTGATTGCTGGCGGCGGCGCACCGCGAACTCGCCACTCGCGTGGCGCAGGCGATGAAACTCTTCAACCGCCGCCCAGAACGCATCGATGCCTTGGCTCTTGAGCGCGCTCAGCTGCATCACGCGTGGGCTCCAGTGATCGGCCTCGGGGTGCGGGCCAAAGATGCGCAGCGAGCTGGCGATGGTGGCTTCGGCGCGGGTTGCGGCATGCGGGTCGATGTCGGCCTTGTTGATGACGACGAGGTCGGCAAGCTCCATCACGCCTTTCTTGATCGCCTGCAAATCGTCACCGGCGTTCGGCAGTTGCAGCAGCACGAACATGTCGGTCATGCCGGCCACAGCAAACTCGGATTGGCCGACGCCCACGGTCTCAACGATCACCACGTCATAGCCCGCCGCCTCACAGACAAGCATCGCCTCACGCGTTTTCTCTGCCACGCCGCCGAGCGTGCCCGAGGCCGGGCTTGGCCGCACGAAGGCGGACGCATGCACCGAGAGGTGCTCCATGCGCGTCTTGTCGCCCAAGATCGAGCCGCCCGAGAGGCTCGACGATGGATCGATCGCCAGCACCGCCACGCGGTGGCCTTTGGCGATCAACAACAAGCCGAGTGCTTCAATGAAGGTCGATTTGCCGACGCCGGGCACGCCCGAGATGCCGATGCGCAAGCCCTGGCCGGTGTGCGGCAGCAAGGTGTTGAGCATGTCGTCAGCGCGCAGGCGGTGATCGGCGCGCGTTGATTCGAGCAAGGTGATCGCCTTGGCGAGTGCGCGGCGCGCGCCGCTGCGCAGGCCAGCCACCAAGGCTTCGTCGGCGTCAGACAAAGCCACGGCGTTCAGCTGTGAACCAGGTTGGCGCGGATTTGTTCGAGCACGTCTTTCGCCGAGGCGGGAATCGGCGTGCCGGGCCCGTAGATGCCTTTGACGCCGGCGTCATACAAGAACTCGTAGTCTTGGCGCGGGATCACACCACCGACGAAAACGATGATGTCATCCGCACCCTGGGCCTTCAGCGATTGGATGATCTCAGGCACCAGCGTCTTGTGACCAGCCGCAAGTGTGCTGACGCCGACCGCATGCACATCGTTCTCGATGGCCTGGCGCGCGCACTCTTCGGCCGTTTGGAAGAGCGGGCCCATGTCCACATCGAAGCCGAGATCGGCGAAGGCGGTGGCAACCACCTTGGCGCCGCGGTCATGGCCGTCTTGGCCGAGCTTGGCGATCATCACGCGCGGGCGGCGGCCCTCGGCCTCTGCAAACGCGTTGATCTCGTCTTTGAGCTTGTCCCAGCCTTCAGCGCTGTCATAGGCGGCGGCATAGACGCCGGTGACCTTTTGCGTGTCAGCGCGGTGGCGGCCCCAGGCTTTTTCGAGCGCATCGGAGATCTCGCCAACGGTTGCGCGCAGGCGCACGGCTTTGATTGACAAGTCAAGCAAGTTGCCCTGGCTGGTTTCAGTGTCTTCGGCACATTGAGTCAGCGCATCGAGCGCGGCTTGCACGGCCACCGAATCGCGTTTGGCCCGCAACTCATGCAAGCGCTTGACCTGGTTCTCGCGCACCGCGACGTTGTCGATCGCGCGCGCATCGAGGTGCGCCTCTTCAGCCAACTTGTACTTGTTGACGCCGACGATCACGTCCTTGCCCGAGTCGATGCGCGCTTGCTTCTCGGCCGCACTCGCCTCGATCTTCAGCTTGGCCCAGCCGCTGTCAACCGCCTGCACCATGCCGCCCAGCGCATCGACTTCTTCGATGATCGACCAGGCCTTGTCGGCCATGTCCTGCGTGAGCTTTTCCATCATGTAGCTGCCGGCCCACGGGTCAACCACGCTGGTGATGTGCGTCTCTTCTTGAATGATGAGTTGCGTGTTGCGGGCGATGCGCGCGCTGAACTCGGTGGGCAGGGCAATGGCCTCATCGAGCGCATTGGTGTGCAGGCTTTGCGTGCCGCCGAAGACCGCAGCCATCGCCTCGATCGTCGTGCGCACAACGTTGTTGTACGGGTCTTGCTCGGTCAAGCTCCAGCCGGAAGTCTGGCAATGCGTGCGCAGCATCAGGCTCTTCGGTTTTTTGGGCTCGAAGGTCTTCATGATCTTCCACCACAAGAGCCGCGCCGCGCGCATCTTGGCAACCTCCAGATAGAAGTTCATGCCGATCGCCCAGAAGAAGCTCAAGCGGCCAGCGAACTCATCGACATCGAGGCCCTTGGCGAGCGCGGTCTTCACGTATTCGCGGCCATCGGCCAGCGTGAAGGCAAGCTCCAGGGCTTGGTTCGCGCCGGCTTCTTGCATGTGGTAGCCGGAGATCGAGATCGAGTTGAACTTCGGCATCTTCTTGGCCGTGTACTCGATGATGTCGCCCACGATGCGCATGCTCGGCGCGGGCGGGAAGATGTAGGTGTTGCGAACCATGAACTCCTTCAGGATGTCGTTCTGGATGGTTCCGCTCAGCTTGTCTTCCGAGATGCCCTGCTCTTCTGCCGCGACCACGTAGCCGGCGAGCACCGGCAGCACGGCGCCGTTCATCGTCATCGACACGCTGACCTTGTCGAGCGGGATGCCGCCGAAGAGGATCTTCATGTCTTCGACGCTGTCGATCGCCACACCCGCCTTGCCGACATCGCCGGTGACGCGCGGGTGGTCACTGTCATAGCCGCGGTGCGTGGCCAGATCGAATGCAACGCTGATGCCTTGCGCGCCGGCGGCGAGCGCCTTGCGATAGAAGTCGTTCGAAGCTTCTGCGGTCGAGAAGCCGGCGTACTGGCGGATCGTCCAGGGGCGCACTGCGTACATCGTGGCTTGCGGGCCGCGCACATACGGCGCGAAGCCTGGCAAGGTATCGGTGTACGGCAGCCCTTGCAGATCAGCTGCGGTGTAGAGCGGCTTGACCTCGATGCCCTCGGGCGTCGTCCAGTTGAGCCCGCTCACATCGCCTTGAGGCGCTGATTTGGCCGCGGCTTGATGCCATTTTTCGAGAGGAGTCATGTTCGTCACCCGGGGAATCGGTGGGGTTTGATGCGCCTGGAACATACAGCGAAGTGCTCGCTTGGCCACCTGGACCTGACCCGCAACCCGATCCATAATTAGGAATTGAATTATAGCGACGCGCCACATGCTTGTCTGCCCGCCGCTGCACTGCTCAGTGCACCGCTCACCGCACCGCTCACCGCACTGCCCACCGCACTGATCCCCGCACTTCCGCAAGCCATGACCTCCGCCCGAACAACCCGCCGAGCGCAAGCTGACACTGCGGCGACCCCGCCCGCCACGTCACCCGCCGCGCCAACTGATCGCCGTGAGCGCGCCATGTATGAACAAGTGGCCGAGCGCGTGCGGCACCGCATCCTCACCCACAGCCTCAGCCCCGGCAGCTGGATCGACGAGCAAGCGCTCGCCGCCGAATACGGCATCAGCCGAACGCCGTTGCGTGAAGCGCTGAAGGTGCTCGCAGCCGAAGGCCTCGTGACGATGAAGATTCGCCGCGGCGCGTATGTGACCGAAACGTCCGAGCGCGATTTGGCCGAGGTCTATCACCTGCTCGGGCTTCTCGAAGGCGATGCCGCAGCCGATGTGGCAAGCCACGCCACGCCCGCTCAATTGACGGAGTTAGAAGCCTTGCATGCCGATCTCGAAGCCGATGTGGCCGACCGCGACCGCTTCTTTGCAGCCAACGAACGTTTCCACATGCGCCTTCTGGCCATCGCTGACAACCATTGGCGCGGCCAACTCGTGGCCGACCTGCGCAAAGTCATGAAACTCAATCGCCACCACTCACTCTTCAAGCAAGGTCGCGTAGAAGCCTCACTCGAAGAACACCGCCAATTGATGACTGCGCTGCGCAATGGCGACGCAACCACCGCAAGGCAGTTGATGCAAGCACACCTGAAGAGCGGCCAAGATGCGGCCTCGCCCCGCTGAATGCCGAGCTGCCGCAAAACACCCCAAGACACACGGAGACAATCCGCCACATGAATCCGAGACTCAAGCCAGAGATTGCCGTCATTGCCGCCGTCGCTCGAAATGGCGCGATCGGGCGAGACAACCAATTGCTCATTCACCTGCCCGGAGACTTGCCGCGTTTCAAGTGCATCACCAATGGCCACGCCATTCTGATGGGCCGCAAAACCTGGGACTCCATCGGCCGGCCACTCCCCGGCAGGCGCAACATTGTCATCACGCGCAATGCCGATTGGCAACACGAAGGAGTCGACCGCGCGGCTTCTCTTGATGAGGCCTTTGGTTTGGCAAGCGATGCCAGCAAAGTCTTCGTCATCGGCGGCGCCGAGATTTACGCACAGGCCATGGCCTTGGCCGATGAACTTGTGCTGACCGAGATCGATGCCGATTTGCCAGGCGACGCTTTCTTCCCTCAGTGGGATCGAGCGGCCTTCGAAGAGACGGCTGCCGAGAGGCACATCACGCCGGCGGGCCTCGCCTACCGCTATGTCAACTACAGAAAAATTGGAGCCAATCACCATGTCTGAAGGTGGATTTCACGTTCACGGCCCGCACGACCACGAGTTGGAGCATGCAGCCCACAACGAGCCTCGCGGAATGGCCGGGCAACTGGCCGTGGCCACCGCAGTGATTGCCACAGTGGGCGCACTGTTCTCCTACATGGGCGGCTTGACTCAGGCGAATGCCGGTCTCTACAAGAACGACGCGGCCATCAAAAAGACTGAAGCCGCCAATCAATGGGCTTTCTATCAAGCCAAGAGCAATAAGCAGAATCTGGCCGAGTTGGCGATCGACTTGGTGGCAGAGCCGCGCCGCGCTTTCTATGTCGCGGAAGTAGAGCGCTACAAGAATGAGAAGAACGACATCTCCAACGAGGCCAAACGACTCGAAGAAGAGTCAAAGGCGTGGGATCGGCAAAGCGATGAGCAAATTCATCAACACCACCGCTGGGCGCAGGCCACCACGGCATTGCAAGTCGCCATTGCGATGGCTGCGATTGCACTGCTCACCAGAAGCAAAGGGCTGGTCAAGGGCGTCTACGCGCTGAGCGCAGTCGGCATCGTGCTGGGCGCAATGGCGTGGCGGCACCTGTAGCCATCTCTAGCCAACGAGTAGCCAGCCGCTGTGGAGGCGGCCGGCCATCTCGGCGACTAACCCTGTCGTTGAATCGACGCACGCAGCGCTTCCGTCAACAGCGAAAGGCTGTCTTGCAGATGAGCTCGGCTCTCCACTGACAAGCGCGCATTGCCAGCTGCTGCGCGCAGTTGGCCTTGCAACTCGGTTGCAGTCAAACGCACCAAACTCAGCGCATCGGGCGGCAAGCTGCCTGCGCCGCGCACCAACAGGGTTTGCACGCGCCGCAAGTGCTCACGCTGCAGGCTGCGGCGCAGGCGGTCGATGTCACTACCTGTCTTCAGCTCGCTCCAGACTGAGGCCTGCAAGGTCTCATACACCTCGCCCAGCGAGATGATGTTGCGCGTGCCCTGCCCCACGTAAGACGGAAGATCGAGCAAGCGCGATGCCGTGCCCGCGCTCAACAACCGGTCGAGTGCCGCAGCCTGCACTTGCAGCACGGCCGCCGGCACGCTCACCAGGCCACCGCGATTCCACTCGTTGTAGTCGGGCGCCAGGCTGGTCAAAAACTCCGGTTTGAACCGAAAGCTGTTGGCGTTGAAGACGCCCTTGGCGAGGAATTGCAAAGCCTCGCGCTGCTTGGCGGGATCGACCGGCGTGAACGCGGCGCGGTCGGTCGTGCCGGGCAGATCGCGCACGGCGTTCATGCCGCCCACGTACTTGCCGACCAACTCTGTCGCATTCGCCAATTGGCGAAAGCCGCCGATCAGGGCGCGGCGTTGCCGCAGCGGGTCGTCGCCGGGCCGCGCGCCGCGGTCTTGCACGCGCTGCCACAACTCGCGTGAGAGTTGCAGGCGCTTTTGGTAGTAGGCGAGTGGGTCGCTGCCGAGGTCGAAACGGTTGACCATTGGATCGAGGCCGTCATTGCCCGGGCCGCCGCCGGCGTCAGCATCGTCGGCATAGGCCAGCAGCGGATCGGTGCTGCGCGAGGCGATCTTTGCCAGTTCGGCCGCCTCATCGGCAGGCGCTATCGGCTTGTAGGCGTATTCGATCGCCCAGTAGTCGTAGGGGCCGAGCGTGGTCGGGTTGTAGCTGCCTTGCTTTTCGCCACTGACTGCAAGATTGACTGGCGTGTAGTCCATCACCGAGCCGGTGGTGCTGTTCTTCTCGGTGAAGTCTTTGTCGTCAAGCTGCGCTTGGGTGTAGACCGTGGAGCCTTTGAAGTTGTGCTTGAGGCCGAGCGTGTGGCCAACCTCATGCATGATCGTTTCCTTGATCACGGCTTGAACATAGGCCTCGGCCTCGGGGCTGCCGGGATCGATGTCGCCGCGTGCCTCGAGCAGGTCGAGGCCAAAGTTCATCTCATTGGCTTCGGCTTGCACGAGATCGCAGTATTCAGCCGCACGGCGCTGAAAGCCCGCAGCTTTGGTGCCGAGTGCTGCTGCTGGAATCACACCCACATCTTCGGCTATGAAGCGCCGCGAGCTGCGGCCGAACGCATCGCTCATGGCGATGTCGGCATCGATGATCTCGCCGGTGCGGGGGTCGCTCTGGTTCGGGCCGCGGGCGAAGCCGACATCGGCGCCAGTGAACCACCGGATCGATGCATGGCGTGAGTCGAGCGTGTCGAAATCAGCATCGTCCGGCTGCTGCTTGGCGACCACCGCGTTCTTGAAACCGATGCGCTCGAAGGCCTTGTTCCACTCCAGGATGCCGGCCTCGACCGAGGCGCGGTATTGAAGTGGAATGTTCTTGTCGAGCCAAAAGACGATCGGCTGCTTGGGCTCCGACATGGCTGCCGCCGGATCGCTCTTCTCAAGGCGCCAGCGCGTCACGTAATGCAACCGTGGGTTGACTTTGAGGTCGTTCGAGAGATCGGTGACGATGTCGCTGAAATGGCCGAGCCGGGGATCGGTCAACCGCTTGGCCATGGGCTGCTCGGGCAGCTTGGTGAAGTTGTAGACATAGCCCACGAACAGGCTGCGCGGATCGGGCGTGTTGGGCGGTGCCGGAAGCGCGATGGGCGATGGCACCAACGGCGGTGCCGGCAAGCGCGGCGTGGCGAAATGGATGCTGACGCTGAGCGTGGTCAAGTCGTCTGTTGCGCGTGTGGTCTCGAAGAACGAGTTGGCGCGGTCCAGCCCCATCGGGATGCGGTAGGCGGCCTCAAGCGCGGTGGAGTAACCCGGAATATCGGAGAGCAAGAACGAGGCGTCAATCAACACCGATTTGCGCTCGGGGTGCGGGGCGCTCGCGATCGCACTCGCGCCAATCAAGCTTGGCGAGAACGATTGATCCACCGTGGTCTTGAGCGGTGCATTGGTCGCCACGTAATCGGTGTTGAGTGCGATCAGCTGCAGCTGGCTGCTGCCAACCTTGCGGAAGCTCGCCAACCACGACGGCCCCATTTGACTTGCATAGAGCCCTCGCTCACCCACCGAGTGGGAGATGTTCGCCGAGAACAAAAACGGGCGGTTCAGATGGTCGAGTGGCACCTCAAGCCAAACCTTTTCGTCCTTTCGCCAAACCGGAAAGTAGCCGGCTTGCTGCGTCGCGCCCTTGATGACTTCATCAAACGGCTTCGGTGCGCCCGGATCGGGCTTTGCCGGCGTGGCCACGGCGGTGAACGGCGCGCTTGCAGCTGGCGCGGCCGCACGCGGTAGGGTCGATGAGGCGGTGGCGGACGCAGCCGGCTGCGCTGGCGCAACCGATGCCGGAGCAGCTGGCGCAGCCGGTGCTGCTGCCAGGGAAGCACCAGGATTCAAGCTGGCGCAGCCACTCGCAGCCAAAGCTGCGCTGAACACGAGAGACAAGCGCCAAGCAGGCGCAGAACTGAGTCGAAACAGCATGGGATGGGTGCCGATAAAAAGCCGAAGAAGCGCCGCAGCGCGGCGGATGGGGCCAATGGCCGAGGTGCTTGACCCCGATCTCCTTCGATTAGTTTCGACGATCCCGCGTGCCCCTGCTATTTCAGTGCTTTGAAGCGCAGCCGATGCGGCCGTGCGCCCTCTTCGCCAAGGCGCTTCTTCTTGTCGGCTTCGTACTCTTGGTAGTTGCCGTCAAAGAACACCCACTTCGAATCGCCTTCAGCGGCGAGGATGTGCGTTGCAATCCGGTCGAGGAACCAGCGGTCGTGGCTGATCACCATGATGCTGCCGGCAAACTCGAGCAACGCATCTTCAAGCGCGCGAAGGGTTTCAACGTCAAGGTCGTTCGATGGCTCATCGAGCATCAACACGTTGCCGCCGGCGATCAGCGTTTTGGCCAAATGCAGGCGCCCGCGTTCACCGCCTGAGAGATTGCCGACGAGCTTTTGCTGGTCGTTGCCCTTGAAGTTGAAGCGGCCCAGATAAGCGCGCGAAGGCACGACGAACTTGCCGATCATCAGGTTGTCGAGCCCACCCGAGACATCCTGCCAAACCGTCTTGTCGCCATCCAGCGATTCACGGCTTTGTTCAACGAACGCCATCTTCGCGGTCGAGCCGATCTTCACATTGCCGCTGTCCGGCTTTTCCTTGCCCGCGATCATGCGGAACAGCGTCGACTTGCCGGCGCCGTTCGGCCCGATGATGCCGACGATCGCACCCGCCGGAACCTTGAAGCTCAGGTCATCGATCAACAGGCGATCGCCGAAGCTCTTGCTGACGTTCTCGAACTCAATCACTTCATGGCCCAAGCGCTCAGCCACTGGGATGAAGATTTCGTTGGTCTCGTTGCGCTTTTGGTAGTCAACGTCAGACAGCTCCTCGAAGCGCGCCAAACGCGCCTTGCTCTTCGCTTGCCGGCCCTTCGGGTTCTGGCGCACCCACTCCAGCTCCTTCTTCATCGCCTTGGTGCGAGCGTCTTCGGTCTTTTGCTCTTGCTCGATGCGCGCTTCTTTCTGCTCGAGCCAAGTGCTGTAGTTGCCCTTGTACGGAATGCCCGAGCCACGGTCGAGTTCCAAAATCCATTCGGCTGCGTTGTCGAGGAAGTAGCGATCGTGGGTGATCGCAACCACCGTGCCCGAGAAGCGACGCAAGAACTGCTCAAGCCACTCGACGGATTCGGCATCCAAGTGGTTGGTCGGCTCGTCGAGGAGCAGCATGTCGGGCTTGGAGAGCAGCATGCGGCACAAGGCGACGCGGCGCTTCTCACCGCCTGAAAGCTTGCCGACGATCGCGTCCCACGGCGCAAGCCGCAACGCATCGGCGGCGATCTCGAGCTGCAGGTCGGTGTTGTCGCTGCCAGCCGCTGAAATGATGGCCTCCAGCTCGGCTTGCTCGGCGGCGAGCTTGTCGAAGTCGGCGTTTTCGTCGGCGTATTCGGCATAGACCTCGTCTAGCCGCTTCTTGGCCGCCAGCGCCCCGCCAATGCCTTCTTCAACGGCTTGGCGCACGGTCTGGTCAGGGTCCATCACCGGCTCTTGCGGCAGGTATCCGATCTTCAAGCCAGGCATCGGCGTGGCTTCGCCTTCGATGTCTTTGTCGATGCCGGCCATGATCTTCAGCAACGTCGATTTGCCCGACCCGTTCAAGCCCAGCACGCCGATCTTTGCGCCGGGGAAAAAGCTGAGCGAAATGTTCTTGAGAATCTGACGCTTCGGCGGCACGATCTTGCCGACGCGGTTCATTGTAAAAACGTATTGCGCCATGGTTACAGGGCCCTTTGCGAGTGAAACGAGTAAAGGCCGCCGCAGGCGGGCAAGCGTTTAGTCAAAACGTATTGCGCCATGGTTACAGGGCCCTTTGCGAGTGGAGCGGGAGGCGCTGCCGGTGGAGCGCGCGAGAACTGCAGCTATTGTCTGCCATCGATTTGCCCGCACGCGATGAGCGCACCGAGCTGTGCGGGGTCCGCGCGCAACCAAAGCCCGCGCCGCACGGCTTGCGCCAAGTTGCCGCCTTCTCAAGCGGCTCCGCATCCGCGCCGCTCACACCTCTCGTTAACCCTCCCTTCAGGATAGGGATGTCTCGTCACCACACCGTGCAAGTTGTGAGCAGGCGCTTAATTCATAGACACAATGTAAGCGTGTGCATCAAGTCAGACACCACGTATGCGGCTGCTGATTGTGGAAGACGATGACCTCCTCGGCGAAGCGGTCCAGAAGAGGCTCTCACGGGATGGTTACGCAGTGGACTGGATTTGCGAGGGCAATGCGCTGGCGGGCGCCATGAGCACTCACGAGTACGACGGCGTGATCCTGGACTTGGGATTGCCTGACACTTCCGGAGAAGCATTGCTCGGATACATCCGACAACACCGCCCCGATGTGCCTGTGCTCGTGATGACTGCGCGCGGCGCCATCCATGACCGAGTGAGCTTGCTTGACATCGGCGCTGACGACTACATGGTCAAGCCGATTGATCTGGAGGAACTCGAAGCGCGCTTGCGTGCGGTGATTCGGCGCATGCGCTCGGTGCCTGAAGCAGACGTTCAACTCGAGCACCGAGACTTGAAGCTGGTGCCGTCTCGCCGATCGGCCATTTGGCGGGGCAACCCGGTCCAACTCACGAACAAAGAGTATTGGCTGCTCGAAACATTGGTCCGTAAGAAGAACCGCATCGTCACCCGGGCGCAGCTCGAAGAAACGCTGTATGGCTGGGGCGAGGAGATCGGCAGCAACGCAGTCGAGGTCTATGTGCACTTCCTGCGGCGCAAGTTCTGCAATGACCTGATTCAGACGATTCGAGGAGTCGGGTACCAACTCGCTTAGCGAGCATTGCTGCGCGGCGCAAAGCTTCGCGAGTCGGGCCCGCGAACCTCAGAACTTCTCCAGCAACTTGACGCCGTGCGCCTTCCCGCTGATGTAGCCCACCGCGCCGGGAGTCGCCCGCACAAAGGCAATGACTGCGGCATCGCTTCCTTTTGAAAGCGGCGCCGGCAGCCCCTCGCGAAACGTCTTCTTCGTCCACCGGGCGATGTATTTCTGTCGATCGGTCTGAAGCACTTTGGCGAGGAATTCGGTCTGAACGACGTCGTTGTCGACGGGAATCAAGCGAAGGTTCGCGGAGAACTGCTTCTCGCCGAGAAACACGTCGCGAACCTCATCGGCAGTCAGAGTGACCGACTCATGGGCAATGACTTCGCCGGCCTCGGCCCGGCCCAAAGCCAACAAGACGATCAAAGCGGCCACCGAGAAACGTCGATTCATCGGCGTCGTGTCAGAAGGCAATCGAGTACTGCACTGCGGCACGCCGATAGCTCACACCCGTGAACTGCACCAATTGCCCGGCCTCATCAAATTGCGCCAATGTCGATTCGCGGGTGTGGCTCAGCTCTAACTTGAACGAGGAGCGGGCGTCCAGCGCGTAGCGCGTGCCCAAAACACCGCGCTCATAGGAGCGACCTGAACGTTGCGCGCTGAAGTACGTGTCGTGTGGGTTGAGTGATGCGCGCTCGTAGCGAACGTAGGGCGTCAATGATCCGAATGCACGGCCAATGTGGATGAACCAAGCGTTGCTCGAACGCGCTAAGCCAGTGCCGCTTTCTGTGTTTCTGAAGTTGTAGTACTCGCCAATCGCCTCCCATTCGTTCGCGTCATATCCGAAATAGCCTCCGGCGACTCGCAAGCTGATTGCACTCAAAGCTGCGCCGCTCGCCTCGTATGCGTTAACGCGCGAGCCAAACCCGTGAACCCCCAGCGTCAGGCCCGAGAGCAGGCCGCCGGGCTGATAGCCCAGGTTGAGCCCGAGCAGCTTGCCGTGGTTGTCATCGGTGTAGGAGTTCGGATCGATCTCTCGATGTCTGATCGCAGGGCCGTTGCTGAGGTAGGCGTCGTAGGTGATTCGGCCTGCGCCCAAGCGGGTCTTGCCCGTGGCCCAAAGGCCGACGGCATGCGCGGGCATGACGCCGCCCCGGTCTTCGAACTCAATGAACCGCGGCCGATAGATCGATGTTTGAAGATTCGCGCCGTGGTGGAAGTAGGTGTTCCACAACCCGAATGGCGCGTGAAAGCGACCGAGCCAAACGGTCAGCTCGTCACTCACGGTGTAGCCGAGCTGCAGCCGCTCCAGGTCGGTGGTGCCTGTGCCATTGCGGTCGAACTCGAAGACGATCTCCGCGAGCGATTTGACCCGGTCGCCGAACTGTGGAGTCAGGTAGAGATCGACCGAGCCCACGCTGAAGCCGCGCAGCTTGATCGGGTCTGGCCCGCCCGACCAAGCCGCGCCGGCGTCAGCAAATCCGTGCAGTGGCAGGCCGAGCTCGTGGTCGCGCGTCCCGAGGCTGGTTGAGAGTTGATTCACGCTTTCTTGAAGCTCGGCGAGCTCTTGCGCTTGCTGGGCTTGCCGTGCCGGCACGGCATCTGTCACCGAGGCCGACGCCGACGCCGACGCAGCCACAGCACGCGCCGCCGCCGAGCCGCGCTCAAGTTCGGTGATCCGGGCAGACAACTTCTCGATCAGCTTGACACTGCTCTCCAAGCGCTGCTCAAGTGCCTTGATTCGGTCCGATTGCTCATCGGCCACAGCCACTGGGCTCACACCGAGAGCGAGAAAGAAGCCTGCTGCTCTCGCCAAGAATGGTCTGCACATCAGCACGGGAGTCTCCGAGTCAGCACGCAGTGGACGATCGAGTCTAGCGAGAGCACCCGTCACTCAACGAACCCCGAATCAAGGGGTAAGGTGCAGAGGCGGCATTGATGTCGTATGGTTGATCCTGGGAGTGCCGCCATCCAGCGCATTCGGTTGCGCCGCACTCGCTTGCAGTTGGCGGCACTGCACTGCGCGGGTTATCCACCATATTGATGATGGTTTGTGGCACGCACGAGTCTTACCCCGCACACGCATGACGCCCCGAACTTCTGGCTGGTCCTTGCGCAAGCGCATTTCGGCGATTGCGGCATTGGGCATGGTCGCTTCGCTGTTGTTCGGTGGTGTGGCCATGTACTGGGCGGCCAGCATCCAGGAAAACCAGATGCTCGACGCCCGGCTTGAGCAGTTTGGCGCCACGGTGCTGGTGTTCACCGAAGAAAGGCTCGACGACATCGCGGGCGGCGGCGCAGTCAAGCTGCCAAACCTCAAGACCCGCGCATCGGCGGCGCTGCTGTATCGCTATCAAGTGTGGTCGGGCCACGGGTCGCTGTTGATGAGAAGCCATGAAGCGCCCGCGGACCGGCCCATCATGCCGATCGGTCAATTCGGCTTTGCAACAGTGCTGATCGACGACGAAGAGAGTCGAGCGTTTTCACTGCCCTCGAAGAATGGCCAGTTCGTCATTCAAGTGGCAGAAAACTTGGGCGAAGGTTGGCGAGAGATCGGCATCACCACCAGCTACTACGTGGCATTTTTACTGGTGCCGTGGGTCCTGATATTCGCAACCACCTGGCTCTTGACCGGGCGCTCGCTTCGCGACATTGACCGAATGGCCGCCCAGCTCCACCAGAGAAATCCACTCGACCTGACGCCCATACAACTTGAGAAGCCACCAAAGGAATTGCTGCCCATTCTTGCGTCAACGGATGCGCTGTTTGACCGCATCGGCACTGCGCTTTCAGCAGAACGCCGTTTCACTTCGCTCGCTGCACATGAGATGCGAACGCCGCTGGCAGGCCTGCGCGCGCAGGCTCAGCTGGCCGGCAGCGCGCGTGACGAATCAGAGCGGCAACAAGCACTCCGCGCACTCCGCTTGGGCGTAGACCGCGCCTCCCACATGCTCGATCAACTGCTTGATCTGGCGCATGTAGAGGCGCTGCCAGCCAGCGTGGGGCAAGACATGCAGCCCATCACCATCTCTGATGTCTACCAGGCAGTCATGGAAGACCTCGGGCCCAAGGGCATTGAGAAGCAACTGTCGTTCTCCGCGCGCTTCTTGGTGGAGGAGATCCCGGGCCACGCATTCGCCATGTTTGTGCTGCTGCGCAATCTGCTTGCGAATGCGATCTTGTATGCGCCGCCCGGTGGCAAAGTGGCCATTGGCACATCGCGCCTTGGCGAATTCGTCGCGATCACGGTCGACGATTCGGGCCCGGGCATTGCTGCGGCTGATCGCGAGCGAGCCTTCGAGCGCTTCAATCGATTGGGGCAGACCAAGACGGAAGGCGTGGGTTTGGGGCTGTCGATCGTGCTCTCGGTGATCGAGCGGCACGAGGCGCGCATTCGCCTGCTCGACTCGCCGCTCGGCGGGCTGCGCGTGGAAATCTTGCTGCACCCGATGGGTTCGATGCCGCCAGGAGGCACGCGCCAGACCTCGTCACTCTCCCCCTGAATGAGTGCCCATCGCAGGCGTTTCAGGATCGCTTAAGAAAGCATGGGACACCCGCGCTCGCGGGCAAACCGAATGGGTTGACGCCCCCTGCCGCCGATCGGGCATCGCCCGCTGACACCGGTTGTTACGCGCAGTAACTTTGACTTGTGCCGCGCGTTGCGCCCCCGACCGCGGCCCATGTTCATCGAATTTGCCGAGCATCTCGGGAGTGTCACCATGAAAACCCAGAGCAGCGTCACGCCCAAGCAGTGGGCCTGGCAGACGATCTTCCGGCTCTCGGCGCTGCTTGCCTTTGCGCTCGGCGCGGGCTTGGTCTCAGAAGCTGCATTGGCTGGGCCGCTGACGATCGTGGTCAAAGGCGTTGCAGCGGATGGAACCACCGCAACCGTGAGTTCCAACTACCGGTGGACGATCGAAGAAGACGCCACCAAGCTTTCGGTTCCAGGGCAAGCCGCCACCACCGCCAACTACTCATTCAGCTTCCACACGAGCTACATGCCGGTGATTGCGGCGGGGCGAGTCGGCACCGTGAAATCGGCATCGACTGTCGACCCCGATGTCAACGCGCTCTACAACCGGCCGCTGCCAGATGTATGCCCTTCCGCCACGGCGTCGATCTGCATCGACCCGGCCAGGCGCTACTACGTTTCTATTGCCGCTGATGGCTACCAGATGGGCGGCGCACCGGTGGTGTTCAGCAGCAGCGGCGCATCGGCCACCGTCTACGTGAACAAGTACGACTTGCCCACGGCACAGTTGTCGGTGTTCGCATTCGAAGACAACAGCCCAATCAATGGCGCGCCCGATTTGCCGCAAGAGTCCGGCTTGGCAGGGTTCACGGTGCAACTGTTCGAAGCGGGCGGCACTTATGGTCAATCGGGTGGCGCGGTCACGCAAGATGCATTCGGCAACCCGCTCGGCACGACCTACAACGCTGACGGCTCGGTGAAGATTCGCGGCAAGGGCATCGTCTTGACCGGCCCTGATGGCACCGCCACGATCACCAACCTCTTCCCGGCCAAGTACACGGTGGTCATCGTCCCGCCCACCGGGTCGGATTGGCACCAGACTTCAACCATCGAAGGTGGCCTCGGCTCCGATGCGTGGGTCAAGAACCAAGAGCCAACGTACTTTCAAGAATTCGGCCCGCCCGGCCACCACGTCTTCATCGGCTTCACCAAGTCTGGTTGCGTTCAAGGCAAAGACGGAAGCCGCTGCGTGGGCCTCAATGGCTCGACGGCGCGCACCGTCACCGGGCGAGTCGTCAACACCCACAACTCGCGCCCGCCGGTCTACACCTTCTATGGCGCGGCGCCAGTCAGCGAGTGCTGGGTTGGGCTCAACGAGCTCAATGGCGGCCGCGCGCTCTACGCCGCGGCCTGCAACAAAGACAGCACATTCACGATCCCCAACGTGCCTGACGGCAGCTACGAGCTGGTGACGTGGGACACACCGCTCGACATGATCATCGGCACCACGACCATCAAGGTCGCCGGCGGAAACCTCGCCCTTGGCGACTTGCCCGTGACGAGCTGGTTCGCGCGCTACCAAGGCCGCGTGTTTCAAGACATCGACGGCACAGGCTTGCCGTTTTTCACGCAGCCGTTCAATCGGCCGTACATCGAAGTTGACCCGGTCACAGGCATCGAAAAAGAGGTCACCAAGTCGTATGCCGCGGGTGATCTGAAACCGGCTTTTGGCGAAGGCATTGCCAGCAACATTCGCTTTCGCGACGGCAGCATCTACCAGTCAACCACCACCAAACAAGACGGCACATTCGCATTCACCGAGCTGTTCCCGTTCTTCAACTGGATGATCGCGGAGATCGACTACGCGCGCTTCAAAGCAACTGGCGCAACCGTGGTGGTTGATGAAGGCGGCAAGGTCGTTCCGGCAGACAACAAAACGAAGTTGTGGGCCGCGCAGCCAGGCCTCTTCGGCAGCAATGACCCGGCGCTGGCCTACGACCCCTGGACTCGCCTCAACCCGCAACTGCAGGCTGATGGCAACTACTACCGCAACGAGAACTGCATCGAGACCGGCGGCCAATGCGCCACGCTGCTTGAAGGCATGCAAACCTTTCTCGGCGAGACCAACCACATCGAGTGGGGCAAGCAGCCACATGCGTTCAATGAGAACGGCGGCATAGCGGGCATCGTTCACTACGCAATCACGCGCGCCGAAGATGACCCGCGCTATGCCGCGGCCGAGAACTGGGAGCCAGGCATACCGAGAGTGCAGGTCAACCTCTACCTCGACTGCGATGGCGACGGCAAGCCCGATCAGCCCGCCAACGATGGCACCGGCGGCTGCACCAAGCTGAGCGGCGCCGATGCGTACACCCATGACCAGGCCGATGTAGACAACTATCCGTTCTGCTGGCGCGACCCCGAGTTCGTTCTCGATCACGCTGCGCTGTGCCCGAACGGCCAAGCCAAGGGCCCGGAAGACATCAAGCGCAGCAGCACGGGTGGTGCCACCTTCAGCTATGGCGATGTGTTCAAGTGGGGCGCGCCCGGCCAGCTGCCTGTGAGCCAGCCCGTCACCGGCCTGACCAAGACCGACTCGTGGGACGACTCCGTGCCCTACGGCTGCCCCACGACGACGGCCTACAGCGTGCCCAGCACCGGCGAGACGCTCGACTGCTATGACGGCCTGCGTAACTTCAACCAAGTCAGGCCTGCCGTGTTCGATGGGGGCTACGCCTTCGGCCGCGTGGCCGGCCAGCCCGAGATGCCGATGTTCATCGGCGCCGAAGGCAAAGGCACCTACATCGTCGAGGCGATGGCGCCGCCCGGGTACCTGCACCAAGGCAATGGCGACAAGAACGTCGTCTTCGGTGACTCGCTCAAAGCCTCGCCTGCGGCCCTGCCGTTCGAGTGCGTCGGCATGACGCTCGATGTACCGGCCAAGCTGACCTTGTTCGCGGCCAGCTCCGATGCCGACAACCCCAACTACCTCGCTGGTCAAAGAACTTGGCGCAAGTGCGACATGAAGGCCGTGCCCTTGCTGCCCGGCACCAACCCCGCACCCGACTTCCACCTGTTCACCGAAGCACCGGTGGCCGGCCACGGCGTCGGCTTCATCCTGGACGACACGGCGACCGAGTTCAACCAATACGCGCCCACCTTCGGCGAGAAGTACTCGCCGCCGCACTTGCCCGTGTCGATTCAAGACTGGGCGGGCCGAGAGCTCTCGCGCGTCTATTCGGATCAGTTCGGCTCCTACAACTTCCTGGTGCCATCGAGTTTCACCATCAACCCGCCCTTCCCCTCGGGTGTGATGCCGAGCATGGTGGTGGCGTGCATGAATCACCCCGGGCCGATCACCGACCCGAACGATCCGACCAAGCAAATCATCGACCCGCACTTCAACCGCAACTACACGCAGTTTTGCTACACGCTGCAGTACCTGCCGGGCAAGACAACCTACCTCGACACGCCGGTGCTGCCGGTCTCGGCGTTCGCCTCGGTGGACAAGAACCCACTCGACTGCGAGTGCGCAGACGGCACGCCCGCGATCTACAGCGCAACCAATGGCGACAACGGGCCCTGGGTGCCGGCAGGCGGCGGCGTGGCGCTCACGATCGTCTCGCAGGGCAAGATGAACGTGGTGAATCCGGCCTTTGATCCGACCATCACCGACCCCACCCAACCTCAGTCTCGAAAGACCATCCAACGCGACTACGGCTTTGGCAGCGTGGCCGGCAGCGTCATGCTCGATGGCACGCCGCTCACCTCCGGCGTCACCTGGAACGGCGATGGCCTGATCACCGTCACGCTGGCAAGCACGGTGCCTGTGGGCGCGCATCAGTTGATGATCAAGCGTGGCGACAACGGCAAGCAATCGGTCGTAGGCGTCACGGTGCACGTGGGCGGCAATCCGCCGAAGAAGGTGAACCTGGCCGGCTCGGGCGGCGCCTTCAAGACCATCCAGGCCGCGATCGATTCAACGACCACCGTGGCCGGTGACCTCATCACCATCGCACCCGGCAACTACCCCGAGTTCGTGGTGCTGGACAAGCGCATCCGCCTGCAAGGCTGGGGCGCGGGCTCGGTCACGATCAATGCGGCCAAGCCAAGCTCAGGCAGCCTCGCCGCATGGCGCGCGTTGATCGACAAGAAGATCGACCCACACTGCGGCACCCCAGGTGGCGCGCCCTTGGTGACCACTTGCCCGGCAGACACACCGATCGATCCCGACACGGGCGCGCGCATCGTCGTGGCCGGTGCAGCGCGCACATTCGATCCGCTGCCGGGCCAAACCATCGGCTTCAATGCGGCGAACAACGAGCCCATCCTCTTCGGCGCTGAAGAGGCGCCGGGCGTGCTCGTGCTCGGCAAATCCAACGGCAGCACCACCAGCCCGGGCTGCGCCAGCACGACGGGCGAGTTGCGGGTGGACGGCCTCACTGTCACTGGCTCCGATTCGGGCGGCGGCATTCTTGCCAATGGCTATGCCTGCAACTTGCAGGTGGCCAACAACCGGGTCGTTGCCAACTACGGCACTTACGGCGGCGGCATTCGCATTGGCCACACCACGCTGGTGAACGACGCGGTGGTCAACAACGTCGAGGTCGTCAACTTCACTGACGGCGTCAACCGCAATCCATCCATCCACCACAACTGGATCGCACAAAACGGTGCCACCGAAGCCGGTGGCGGCGGTGGCGTGACGCTCGGCACCGGCTCGAACAATTACGACGTGTCGAGCAACTATGTGTGCGGCAACTTTTCGATGGGCGATGGTGGCGGCCTCAGCCACCTCGGCTACTCGCCGGGCACCAACAAGATCACCGCCAACACCTTCGTCTTCAACCAAACGTTCAACCAATCGGCCGACCCGACTGGCGGCGCCATCTTCATCGGCGGCCAAATTCCGGTGGGTGGCGCTGCGCCCAAGGGCACAGGCGGCGTCAACCTGGACGCCAACTTGCTCGAAGGCAACCAAGCCGGTGCCGGCGCCGGTGGCGGCTTGAGCATTGCGCGCACTGTGGCCGATGCGATCAACGTCACCAACAACATGATCGTCAACAACGTGGCCGCCTACAGCGGTGGCGGCGTGGCGTTGTTCGGCAATGCGTCAACGGCGGTTCGCTTGAGTAACAACACGGTCGCAAGCAACGTCAGCACGGCAACGAACCGCCAGTCGTTCGGGCCAACCGGCTCGGCCGCGCCCTCGCTGCCGCAGATCGCCGGCATCTCGGTGCTCGACGGCAACAACCCAAGCCTCGTCAACAACATCATCTGGGCCAACCGCTCCTACATCTATTTGATCGATGGGCTCAACTCCGGGCTCTTCAACCCCGGCAGCACCTCGATCGCCACGCCAGCACCCGACGCCCAATACCGCGATCTCGGGCGGGTGGCCAGCGGTGCCGATCTCACGCCGGTCAACAGTGTGTTGACGACTGGCGGCGTGAACGACCACTTGGCAGCAAGCGCCAGCAACATCACCGAGGCCAGCACCAGCACGGCGCTCTTCATCAAGCGCAATACGTTCGACTCGATCATCGACCGCAACCAACCCGTCGTCTTGGCAGATGCCACGGTGGCTTTGCAATCGGCCTTGACCTTCGACGAGACGGGCAACTTCATCAACGTCATCTTCAGCCCGCTGACACGCTGGGAGACCGCGGCCGGCCCGACCTTCGGCGCACTGCGCGCTGACTACCACTTGGCCACCGCCTCAGCAGCCAAAGACAAAGGCCAAGCGCCCAGTGCCACCAACGGCGTGCCGCCGCGTGACTTCGACGGCGACACGCGCCCCGGCGGCACGCTCTACGACATCGGCGCCGACGAGCTCGTGCCGCCGCGCGCTGACCTCTCGATCACCAAGACCGACGGCATCACCAGCGTGAACCGCGGTGCTGGCGTTCGCTACACGATCACCGTGACCAACGCCGGCCCGAACCCGGTGACCAGCGCCAGCGTGACTGACACGATGCCCGCTGCACTGACCGGGGTGACCTGGACTTGCGCGGCCAGTGCCGGCTCCAGCTGCGCCAGTGCCAGCGGCGGCCCGAACATCGCGACCACCGTGAACCTGGCGGCAGGCGGGAGCGCCACCTTCACGGTGAATGCGACGGTGAGCAACACGGCAACCGGCAACCTCGTCAACACTGCAAGCGTTGCAGCACCGCCCACTGTGAGTGATCCGAACGCGGCCAACAACACCGCGACCGATACCGACACCATCATCGTGCCGCTGCCCGCCATTGGGCTGCTCGATAACTTCGATCGCGCCAATGCGAACTCGCTGGCCGGCAACTGGCAGCAGCTGAACGTCTTTGGCGCGATCGGCATCCGCGTCAACAGCAATCAGGCGCAGTGCCAAGGCACGGCCTGCCTGCTCGGCGCCTATGCCACGTGGAACCGCGCGACTGCCCCTGGCCCCGCCTTCGGCACCAGCCAAGGCGCGGCCATGCAAATCGGCGTGGGCGGCACGACGATGATTGGCGACACCTTGGTGCTCAAAGCGAGTGGCACCTACAACACGCTGCTTGGCCTGTACCCGAACCGGGTTCAGGTGCGAGTGAACAGCAGCACGCAGATCGTGGTCGAGACCTGGGCCAACACCACGGCCTACACCAACGCCGGAACGCTGGCGACCACGGCCCTCCTCGCGAACGACGTGCTCACCGCGAAGGTGGACGCAACCGGCGTCACCTCGGTGTGGAAGACCAGTGGCACGACGACCACCTTCCTCGGCTCAGTGCAATTGCCCACAACGGGGGCCAACGCCTTCACCACCGGCACCGGCCGTGTGGGCGTGTACCTGCCGCCCAACGCGCGCATCGATAACTTCGGCGCGAGTGCTCTGTAACTCATCGCTGTAACGAGTCGCTGTAACGAGTCCCTGTAATGAGAAGGACATCACCATGAACTCCGCCAGGAAGCTCCGCAAGTTGATCGCCCCGGCAGCTGCAGCCGCTGTTGCAGCTGCCGCGGTGACCGCATGCGTACCCGCACGCGCCGCCGTGTTCGTGCAGTGCCCCGGCGACACCAACGGCGATGCGCAATGGACCGGCACCGAAGTCCGCCCCGCCAAGACCATCTGCCGGCACCTCACCGCTGGCGATGGCTTCCTCCGCATGGCCGATGGCCGCACGCTCTACAGCTTCGGCTTTGCCGACGTGACCGGCCATGCACCCGAAACCATCATGCTCGACTCGCTGGCGGCCAACTTTGCCGCGCCAACCATCGAGCTCGACGAAGGCAGCGACTTCTATCTCACGCTGACCAACGTGTCGATGGCGATGCGCCCTGACCTCTTCGATCCGCACACCGTCCACTTCCACGGCTTTCCGCAACAACCGCCGGTTTTTGACGGCATGCCCGAGGGGTCTTTCGGCGTGAACATGGGCTCGTCAGTCACGTACTTCTATCGCCTGAACGACCCCGGCACCTACATGTACCACTGCCACCAAGAGGCGACCGAACACATGCAGATGGGCATGCTCGGCAACCTCTACGTGAGGCCTGCGCAAGACGGGCAGAGCAAGACCTACAACGCCCGCACTTACACCAAGTTCGTCTACAACGACGGCGATGGCTCGACCGGCTATGACGTGGTCAAGCCGCTCCAGCTCGGGTCCATGGATCACGTGTTTCATGAGCTGCACCTCGGCGTGCAGCCGCTGCCCTTCAAGGACATGAAAGACACCTACCCGATGATCAACGGGCGCGGCTACCCAGACACAGTCAGCCCCACGCCGCTGGCCCCGCCGACGGAGAAAGTCGATTTCCTGGCGCCTGCGGTTGCTGACAGTTCGCAACCCATCGATTCGCTGGTGACCGCCAAGAAGAACGAGCGCATCTTGCTGCGCTTGTCGAACCTCAACGTCACGAACTACTACACCGTGACGGCCCAGGGCCTGCCGATGAAAGTGGTGGGCGCTGGCGCCCGCCAGTTGCGTGGCCCCGATGGCACCGATCTGTACTACGACACCACCTCGGTCACGCTCGGCGGCGGTGAATCGGTTGAGGTGCTGATCGACACGAGCGGCGTGGAGCCCGGAACCTACTTCCTCTACGCCACCAACCTCAACTTTCTCAGCAATTTCGAGGAAGACAGCGGCGGAATGATGACCGAGATCGTCATCACGCCGTGAGCACCGGCATGCACGACCCGGCCATCGTCAGGAGAGGCGCAATGAACAGAATGTGGATCTTCAACTCGCTGCTGCCAAGGGGCGTTCGGGCGGGTCTCGCTGCGCTCTGCCTGGGTTCGCTTTGTCTCGCCTCCAGCGTGCCAGCTCTTGCCGCCGTGACCGGGTGGGACGGCGAGGCCCCAGGGCCCGGCAACGACAGCGCGCGCACCTTCACGCTGACCGCCAAGCAAGACTTCATCAGCACCGCTGATGGCAACAGCCACTACGCATGGGGCTACGCCCACAGCGCGCTGCCGATGCAATACCCCGGCCCGACCCTGATCGTGAATCAGGGCGAGACGATCAAGATCGTTCTCAACAACACGCTGCCGGTGCCGGTGTCGATCATCTTCCCGGGTCAGCAAGGCATCACGGCAACAGGCGGCAACCCGGGGCTTCTGACGCGCGAGGCGCGCGCCGTCACTGCCGCCGAGCTCGCACTCGGCACCGCAGTGGGCGGCCCCACCTACACATTCGTTGCCGACAAGCCAGGCACCTACAGCTACCACAGCGGCACCAATGCCGACCTGCAAATCGAGATGGGCTTGGTCGGCGCGCTCATCGTTCGACCAAGCGGCTTTGCGCAAGGCGACAAGACCGCCCACCCCGCGCGAAAGGCCTATGAACACGCCGGCACCAACTACGACCGCGAGACACTGTTCTTGCTGAGCGAGATGGACAGCGCCATTCATTGGCAGGTCTATGGCCAGGTGAATGCCGGCCTCCCCGTGAGTGTGGACACCACCACGATCCGGCCGAACCTCTGGTTCATCAACGGCCGCAACGCGCCCGACACCCAACTCGACGAGTTCGCCTACTGGCTCCCCACCCAACCGTACAACGCACTGCCGCGCATGCACCCGGGCGAGCGCCTGCTGATGCGCGTGATCAACGCCGGCCGCGATCTGCACCCCTTTCACCACCACGGCAACCACGCTTATCCGCTGGCGCGTGATGGCCGGGTGCTGTCAAGCGTGCCCGCTGACTTGACCAAAGCGCCCAACCTCACCTCACCCGACTTCACGGTACGCGCCATTCCGGGGCAAACCATCGACCTCATCTTCGAATGGACTGGCAAGGGCATCGGCTGGGACATCTACGGCACGGCCGCGATCAACCCGCACACCTGCAACAACCCGACCGGCTTCGACTCGGTGACCAGAGAGTGGTGCCCCGACCACTACAAGCCCGTGCCCGTGATCATTGCCGGCCAACTCGACCTGGCCTACGGCGAGCACTTCGGCGGGAGCCCGTTTCTCGGCGTGACCGGCAGCCTGCCGCAAGGGCACCCGGGGCTCAACACGACTGGCGGCTACTGGCACATGTGGCATTCCCACAATGAAAAGGAAGTGACCACCGACAACATTTTCCCGGGCGGGATGATGACGATGCTGATCGTCGAGCCCTGGTCCGTCGACCTGGATTGACTACTGGAATTCACCGTGGGGAGTTCGATCATGCGGAGCAGAAAACCAACGCCAGAGGCAGGCCCCGCTGGCTTGACCTGGTGCGTCTTGACCCTCTTCCTGTGGGTGATGCCGGGCAGCGCCAGCGCGGCCGACTACTACCTGAAAGCGGCGGCCACCACGACCGCAGACCCCAACGGCGGCCCCGCCATTCCCATGTGGGGTTACGCGAGTTGCGCAGCCACGTTTTCGGCCTGTGGCCCGGTCATGGTTCCCGGCCCCGCGTTGACCTTGGCCGCTGGCGACTCGGTGCTCAACATCCATCTGTTGAATGCGTTGCCGGCCGCGCTGCCCGCCGCCGCGCCGGAAACATCGATCGTGGTCAATGGCCTATCCAAAGCCATGAGCCCCGTCTGGACGACCGACGACCAAGGCAGGCGGCGCGTGCGCTCCTTTGATGTGGAAGCCGCGCCCAATGGCACGGCCGACTACACCTGGGTCAACGTCAAGCCGGGCACCTACCTCTATCAAAGCGGCACGCAGCCGCAAATCCAGGTGCAGATGGGTCTCTACGGCGCACTCGGAAAAAACGGGGTTGATGCTGACCCGTTGGCTGGCACGCCGGTTCGCGCGCAGGCCTATGCCGGCGCGCCCTACGACAACCAAGCCACGCTGCTCTACAGCGAGATCGACCCCGCCCTCCATGCCGCCGTGGCCAACGGCACCTACGGAACGGCGGGGCTCACCAGCACGATCAACTACGACCCGAAGTACTTTCTCATCAACGGCGCGCCCTACTTGTTCGGCACGTCACCGGCGATCCAGCCTGCCGGCCCGGCAGGCACCACCTTGCTGCGCTTGCTCAACGCCGGCTTGACGACGCACGTGCCCTCGATCGAAGGCAAATACTGGGATGTGATCGCCGAAGACGGCAAGCCCTACACCTACAAAAAGACCCAATACACCGCCCTGCTCACGGCCGCCAAAACGCTTGATGTGCTGCTCACCCCCGACAGTGGCGGCGCCGTCTTCCCGATCCTGGATCGCCGGCTGAGCTTGTCGAATGCAGGCACGCCCAACGGCGGAATGCTGGCGTTTTTGCAATACGGCGCAAGCGGTGTCGTGGGCTCAACGCCGGGCGATACCAACCAACCGCCCGTGGCCCTCGCTGACAGCTACAGCTCGATTGCCGGCACCGACCTCAACGTGGGCGTCCCGCAAGGCGTGCTCGTCAACGACAGCGATCCCGATGGCTTGCCGCAGCCGATCAAGGCGGTTTCATCCTCAGGGCTGACCACCGCTGGCGGCCGCTACGTGCTCAATGCCAATGGCTCATTCATCTACACGCCGCCTGCCACGATCACCGGGCCAACGGCCGACACCTTCACCTACAGCGTGACCGACGGCAAAGCCCTCAGCGCACCGGCCACCGTGACCCTCAACCTCGCCGTTCCGCAGGCGCCGCCCGCAACGGTGCTCGACAACTTCAACCGCGCCGATTCTTCGACCAACCTCGGCACCGATTGGGGCCAAGCCACGAGCAGCACCTCGCCTGCCAACGTGCAAGTGCTGTCGAACCAAGCCACCGCGGCCGCGATCGACCTCGGCGGGCAGGCGATCTGGATCAAAGACACCGACCCGGGTTCTGCTGACACCAGCGTCTTCGGTACCACCCAATACGCGGCGTTCAGCTCATCGCTTGCGCTGGCCGATTCGGCGCTGATCCTCAAGGCCACCGGCGGGACGCTCAAGGAAGCGCCGGCCAACTTCATCCGCGTGCGCATCGAGGGCGGTGACATCGTGGTGGCCACGCAAGTCGGCGGCAGCAACGCGGCGGTCTACGTCAAGCAGGCCGCGTTCCCCGCGGGCGCAGGCACCGGCACATTGAGCGCGGTGGCCGATGGCAAAGGCCTCGTCACGGTGTTCCTCAACGGCGTGTTCAAGGGCGGTGTGCAGTTGCCAGATGTGGGCGCATGGAAAGGCGCTGGCCGGATCGGCATTCAGCTTCAAACGCTCGGCGCATCGATCGATGATTTCGGCGGCGGTAGCTTGCCGTGAGCGCCGACGCATCGGCCGAGCGGTGGCCAGCAGCAATTGCCCGATGGGCGGGGCGGCGATGGTCGAGACGCGGTGGTTGCGTGTGGCTCGGGCTGGCAGCTGCGTTGCATCTCGGAGGCTGCGCAAGCGCACCCGGGGCGGCGGCGGCGGCGCCTGCTGCGGTGTCATCAGAGCTCACGGCATTGCGCTACGGCATCAAGGTGGAGGCACTGCATTTGTCGGCAGCCGGCTCGATGCTTGACTTCCGCTACCGCGTTCTCGACCCGGCGAAAGCAGCGCCGCTGCTCGACGGCAAGTTGCGGCCTTACCTGATCGATGATGCCCACGGCGCCAAGCTCGGCGTGCCGTCTTCGCCGGTGTTAGGGACCATCCGCCAAACGGCGCGCAACCACCACATCGAGGTCGATCGCACCTACTTCATCATGTTCGGCAACCCCGGCAAAGCCGTGCACAGCGGTGACAAGGTGACGCTCGTTTTGGGCGACCTGAAGATCGTTGACCTGCAGGTGCGCTAGCGCGCCCAGGGAGCTCGAATGCCGCGGCCAGCTCATCGCAACGAATGGCCGGCCAGCGCGCTTTGCAGCGGCGCACACCGCGTGAGCATCGGCGCTTTGAAAGCCGCACTGGCGTTGGTGGTGCTGGCTTGCTCGGCCACGCCGCAAGCCGGCCAGATCAGCGCTGAACTCGAGCGCGTGATGGCCAGCCGCGGCACGCATGCCGACACCTCGGTCATCGTGCGATTCGACGATGCGCTCGACCTTCGCCCCTTCACCGTGGCCGACCGAAGCGCGCGCAACAACGCGTTGCTCATCGCACTGCAACAGCGCCAAGCGCAGCACCGGGTGCGCCTTGAGCCGTTGCTTGCCGCGCTTGACGCAGCGATGGTCAAAGACTTGTGGATGGTCAACGCCATGGCCGCCACCGTGCCCGCGTTTGCGGTGCGGCAGCTCGCCGCCGCACCCGGCGTTGCGCGGATCGAGCTCGACTCCTTCGTCCAAGGTGGCCGCTCGCAGCGAACGCCAGCGCCGCGGGTGTGGCGCAGTGAGGCATCTGGTGCGGCAGCGTTGGCGTCTTTGCCACCGTCGTGGCCCACGTCGTCAGGGCCGGCGCCTGATGCAAGGCTTAGCACGGCGCTGTCAACAGGCACTGCGCTGGCCCCGCCAACGAGCTGGAACCTGGCCGCCGTGCAGGCCACCAAGCTCTGGTCGCTCGGCCATGCCGGCCAAGGCGTGGTCGTGGCGGTGATGGACACGGGCGTCGATCTCGCCCACCCCGACCTCCGCGGTTCGTGGCGCGGCGGCGCGAACAGCTGGTTCGATGTGCACGGCGAAGAGGCGCTGCCTCACGACGCGCTGGGGCACGGCACTCAGGCGTTGGGCGTGATCGTTGGCGCGCACGGCATTGGCGCAGCGCCCGCCGCACGCTGGATCGCCGTGCGCCTCTACGACAGCGCGGGCCGCGCGCACATGAGCGACATCCACCTCGCATTCCAGTGGCTGCTCGACCCCGACGGCGACCCCGCCACGATCGATGCGCCCGATGTCGTCAATGCCTCCTGGACGCTGAGCGGCCGCGTGCCCGGCGCCTGCACGCTGGAGTTTGCAGACGACATTGGCGCACTTCGAAGCGCCGGCATCGTCGTCACCCTTGCGGCTGGCAACGATGGCCCATCGCCCGGCACCAGCAGCAGCCCGGCGAACAACCCGGGCGCGTTGTCGGTCGGGGCGGTCGATCGCGAGTGGGCCATCGCACGGCAATCGAGCCGCGGGCCGTCGTCATGTGACGGCAGCGCCTTCCCGCGGGTGCTCGCGCCCGGTGTGGGCGTGCGAACCACCGATCTCTCACACGGCGGCCAAGCCAGCTACACGCAGGCCTCCGGCACCTCGCTCGCCGCACCGCATGCAGCAGGCGTGTTGGCCT
>JAYWGR010000075.1:0-7807 GCA_043778145.1 Rhizobacter sp. | reverse complement strand
CCACTTCTTCGTCTTGCGCCACCGCCTGGCCGGCCATCGCCTGCGCCATGTAGCGCGCTGGATCGCGAAAGCGAATTTGCCGCACGACGCGGTGCGGAAAGCTCAGCTTGCTGTGCGCGCCGGCGCCTATGCCGAGGTAGTCGCCAAAGGCCCAATAGTTGAGGTTGTGCTGGCAGCGGTGGCCGGCCTTGGCGAAGGCCGACACCTCGTAGCGCTGCAGGCCCGCTCCGTTTGCTTGTTGGACGATCGCGTCGAGCATGTCGAACGCGGCGTCGTCGTCGGGCAGTTGCGGCGGCGGGTGTTTGGCAAAGAGCGTGTTCGGCTCGATGGTCAGGTGGTAGATCGAGAGATGCGGCGGATCGAAGGCGAGCGCTTGGCGCAGGTCAGCACCCAATTCCGCGAGCGTTTGGCCGGGCAGCGCATACATGAGATCGAGGTTGAAGGTCTCGAATGCGGCCTGCGCCTCTTCGACCGCGGCAATGGCTTGCGCGCGGTCGTGCACGCGGCCGAGCGCTTTGAGCTTGGCGTCATCAAAGCTTTGCACGCCGATCGAGAGGCGCGTGACACCGGCAGCGCGAAAGCCGCGAAACCGGTCGCGCTCAAAGCTGCCGGGGTTGGCCTCGAGCGTGATCTCGCAAGCGGGCTCTAGAGGCAGGCGGGCGCGGATGTCGCCAATCAAACGCTCGATCGCGGCCGGAGAGAACAAGCTGGGCGTGCCGCCGCCGATGAAGATGCTGTGGATGCGCCGACCCCAAATGAAGGGCAGCGCGGCTTCGAGGTCGGCGCAGAGTGCGTCGAGGTAAGCGGCTTCGGGCAGCTCTTGCGGGCGCTGATGCGAGTTGAAATCGCAATACGGGCACTTGGCGATGCACCACGGCAAATGCACGTAGAGCGAGAGCGGTGGCAATGCAGCCAGGCTCATCGTGCCCGGGCGCATGTAGCGCGCTAGGCGCTCGGCAACGGGCTCGGCCGGCGCGGCAAAAGCGATCGGTATGTCAGCCAAGGCGCCAGACCTCGCGCATCAAGTGCAGCATGTGCGCCGCGGCCAGCGCGCGGTGGCTGTGGCGATTTTTTGTTTCGGCATCGAGCTCCGCAACGCTTTGGCCGAGTGCCGGAACGAACATCAACGGGTCGTAGCCGAAGCCCGATTCACCGCGTGGCGAATCGAGAATTTCACCCTCCCAACGACCCACCGCGACCAGTGGCTCGGGATCGTCGGCGCTGCGCACCGCGACCAAAGTACTGACGAATCTGGCGCGCCGATCGCCAATGCCGATCAAGCGCTCCAGCAGCAAACGGTTGTTGGCTGCGTCTTGCACGCCGCGTTGAAGCTCGCGTTCGCCCTCGGGCAGCGCCGCATCAGCGTAGTGCGCGGAGATCACCCCCGGCGCGCCACCCAGTGCATCGACGCAGAGGCCCGAGTCATCGGCGATCGCGGCCAAGCCGCTCTGCGCGGCGGCGTGCCGGGCCTTGGCGAGCGCGTTCTCAATGAACGTGGCGTGGGGCTCGTCCGCCTCGCTGACGCTGAGCGAGCCTTGCGTCACCAAGGTCAACGAGAGCGGCGCAAAAAGCGCCTGCAACTCCAGCAACTTCTTGCGGTTGTTCGACGCCAGCACCAGCTCGCGCCTCGGGCGATTGCCGGCGGGCGCCATCGCCATCAAAGCCCGAGTGCCTGGCGCTGCGCAGCCAGCAGTTCGCGGATGCCTTTGTCGGCCAAACCGAGGAGTTCGCCCATCTCGTCGCGCGAGAAGGCAGCACCTTCGGCCGTGCCTTGCAATTCGACGAAGCCACCGGCGTCGGTCATGACGACGTTCATGTCGGTGTCGCAGGCTGAATCTTCGGTGTATTCAAGATCGAGCAAAGGCGTGCCTTGAACGATGCCGACCGAGATCGCGGCCACGGCCTGGCGAATCGGCGATGCGCTGATCTTGCCTTGCGCCAGCAGCCAGCTCACTGCATCGTGCGCGGCGACGAATGCGCCCGTGATTGCCGCGGTGCGGGTGCCGCCATCGGCCTGGATCACGTCGCAATCAAGCGAAATCGTTCGTTCGCCAAGCGCCGCCAGATCGAACACACAGCGGAGCGAGCGGCCGATCAAGCGCTGAATCTCCTGCGTGCGGCCGCTTTGCTTGCCGCGTGCGGCCTCGCGGTCGCTGCGGGTGTGCGTGGCCCGCGGCAGCATGCCGTACTCGGCCGTGACCCAGCCTTCGCCGCTGCCGCGCTTGTGCGGCGGCACGCGGTCTTCGACCGAGGCGGTGCAGAGCACCTTGGTATCGCCAAAGGCAATCAGCACCGAGCCTTCGGCGTGCTTGGTGTAGTGGCGGGTGATGGTGACCGGACGCAGCGCGTTGGCGGGGCGGCCCTGGGGGCGTTGGAATGTGCTCATGGACGGTATTGTCCATGGCGCATTTCTCAAACCCGGCGAATCAAGCTTTGCGGTGTTGGGCCGAGCGGCGAATCGCTTCGTTGATCTCGCGGATCGAGCGCTCGATCTCGGCGTCGTCGAGCTCATCGGGTGCATCGACGCCGACCACGCTTGCCTGGATGGTCGAGGCGAAAACCTCATCGCCAAGAGCTTGGGTCGAGATGCCGGAGCTGCTGTCAGTGTCTTCAGCGGATTCCCACTCGAGGGCAAGCACCGAGACGTTGTCGCACTTCGCGCCGCCGTTGCGCAGCGCCTGCTCGACGAGCTCGGGAACCGCATCAGACAGCACATTGCGCGTCAGCTGCTCGGTGATGATGGCGTCAGAGACCGTGCCCCACAGGCCATCTGAGCAGAGCAAGAGGCGGTCGCCGGCTTGCATCAGCAACGGGCCAACGATGTCGACCACCGGCTTGCCCGGGCTGCCGAGGCAGGTGAAGAGCACGTTGCGGTTGAAGTGTTCGCCAACGTGCGAAACCTGATTCAGCGTTTGCTGCAGCTCCGAGTAGGAATGGTCGCGGGTGCGGGCAATCAGCTTGCCGCCGCGCACGAGATACAAGCGCGAATCGCCGCAGTGCGCCCAGTACGCCGCGTTGCCCTGCAACAGGCAAGCGACGATGGTGGTGCGCGGCGTGTCAGCCAATGACTTTTGCGACGCGTATCGAAGCAGCTGGTGATGACCGGCCATGATGGCTTCTTGCAGGAAGCGCATCGGCTCCGGCAGGGTCGGCTTGCAGTCGCGTTGAAACAAGGCCGCGATCGTTTGCAAGGCAAGCTGCGAAGCCACCTCGCCCTCCGGGTGACCGCCCATGCCGTCGGCGAGTGCAAACAAGCCCGAATCGCGCGTGTAGCAGTAGCCCATGCGGTCTTCGTTCTTTTCACGGCCGCCGCGGCGACTCACCTGGTAGACGGAAAAACGCATGGGTGGCCCAGTGCCGGCTACGCTTTGGCGCCGGTGGTGAGGTTTTCGAGCTGCAGCTTCAAGCGCTCACCGAAGCTGAGCTTGGTGTAGCGACGCTCGGTTTCGCGCGACAGCTCTTTTTGAAGTGCGAACACACTTTGCGGCCGCGACAGCGGATCGAGCGACATGCACCACTCGGTCACTTCGATCAAGTTATCGGAATACACATTGCGCAGCCGCGAAAGACTCAGCGCCAGGCGATCTTTTTCGATGCGCTGCGGCGCGTCATTCGGCGGGTAGCCTTGCATGCAGGCATAGATGCAGGCGCCAATCGCGTAGATGTCGGTCCACGGGCCGAGCGTTCCGTCGCGCCGATACATCTCGGGCGCAGCAAAACCAGGCGTGTACATCGGGCGGATGAAGTTGCCTTCTTTCGAGAGCACTTCGCGCGCGGCGCCGAAGTCGAGCAGCACCGCTTTGTTCTCGTTGGTGATGAAGATGTTGGCGGGCTTGATGTCGAGGTGCAGCATCTTGTGCTGATGGACGATGCGCAAGCCGCGCAAGATCTCGTCGAACAGGCTGCGGATCGTGCTCTCGCGAAACACCTTGTCGCGCTTCAAATCGCGGGCGGTGACGATGAAATCCTGCAGCGTGTCGCCCTGCAGGTAGTTCATCACCATGTAGACGGTTTCGTTCTCGCGGAAGAAGTTGAGCACCGACACCACGCTCGGATGCGAAATCTGCGCAAGCGAGCGGCCTTCTTCGAAGAAACTTTTCAAACCGAGGCGGTAGAGCGGTTGCTTTTCCGGCTTCACGCGAGGCGTGAGCTCACCCGGCGAGCGCTCGGCAAGCGATGACGGCAAGTACTCTTTCAAGGCCACCAAATGGCGCTCGGTGTCTTCGCAAAGGTAGACCACGCCGAAGCCACCTGCCGCCAGCCGCTTGATCACTTGATAGCCGCCCACGACGGTGCCAGACGGCAAGGGCGCAGGTTTCGGCTTTGACATACTCGGCGTTTTTTTGAGGCTAGCTTCGATGGCAGTCTACAGCATGACCGGTTACGCGAGCGCCACAGCTGGCGCGGCTTCCAGCCCGGAAGCGGCGTCTTCTGCCGACAATTCGGCACCGCGCCCGTCGGCCGCATCCGCGCTGGCGATCAGCATCGAGTTGCGGTCCGTCAACGGCCGTTTCCTCGACCTTGGATTTCGCTTGCCCGATGAATTTCGGTCTTTGGAACCCGCGCTGCGCGAGTTGCTCACAGGCGCGTTCAAGCGCGGCAAGATCGAGCTGCGTCTCAATGCCCGCACCGATGCCGATGGCGCTTGGCCGACGCCGCAGCCCGATCAGTTGAACCGCCTGACGCGCCTGGAGAGCATGGTGCAAGGTTGGCTGCCGAAGGCGCAAGCACTGTCCGTGCACGAGGTATTGCAGTGGTGCAAGAGCGGCGCAGCGGTCGAGCGGCTTGACGATGTCGCGCTCGATGCGGCGCGCCAATGCATCACCGGGCTGCGTGAAGCGCGAGCACGCGAAGGCGCGCGCTTGGTAGCGGTTTTGCAGGAGCGGGTGACGCGCCTGCGTGAGTTGGCAAGCCAAGCCGAGCCGCTGGTGCCTGCCGTGGTGCAACGGCAGCAGCAACGCTTTCTGGAGCGTTGGAAGGAAGCACTCGAGGTGAGCGGCGCGGCGCAAACCATCACCCACGACGCACTGCAGGAACGCGCCGTCAATGAAGCTGCGGCTTACGCGATCAGGATCGATGTCGCCGAAGAACTGGCCCGCCTGCGCGCGCACCTTGATGAAGTCACGAGGCTTTTGAAGGCGGGCGGCGAGGTCGGCAAAAGGCTCGATTTTTTGATTCAGGAGCTGCTGCGCGAAGCGAACACGCTGGGATCGAAAGCTGCTTCGCTTGAGCTGACGAACATCGCCGTGGAAATGAAGGTGGCCATCGAGCAGCTGCGCGAGCAGGTGCAAAACATCGAATAGGCGCAAACGCAGCGGCGCACTCGCTGCATTTGCGCTGCCAGCGGGGCGTTGATGCCGCCGCTGAAAATTCGCGCCCTCTGGCATCATTCTTCAAACCTCGCGAGACATGGACTATCCCGGCAACCTCTTCGTCGTCGCCGCGCCCAGCGGTGCAGGCAAATCGAGCCTCGTCAAGGCACTCCTCCAACTTGACTCGCACCTCGTGGTGGCGATCTCCCACACCACGCGCACGCCGCGCGGCCAGGAGCAGCAAGGCCGCGAATACCAGTTCGTTGACGATGCAACTTTCAACGCGATGGTTGAGCAAGGCGCGTTTCTCGAGTGGGCCGAAGTACACAACAACCGCTACGGCACTTCACGTGCCGCGATCGAAGATCGCATCACCGGCGGCCAAGACGTGGTGCTCGAGATCGACTGGCAAGGTGCACTTCAAATCAAAACCCTGTTCCCGAACGCCGTTTTGATCTTCATCCTGCCGCCGAGCTGGGGCGAATTGCTGCAGCGACTGCATCGCCGCGGCGAAGATCAGGCCGATGTGATCGAGCGGCGAATGGCGAATGCGCGCATCGAGGTGTCGCAGGCCCAGCACTTCGACTTCGTTATAATTAACGCTCTGTTTGAGACGGCGCTTTTCGACCTGAAAGCCATCGTCCATTCGCAACGGCTCAAGTACGCCGTGTTGCGACGAACAAAGCCCGCCGTGTTTGCGGCCCTTGATCTGCTGTGACTGCGACCAAGTCGTCGCCGTTGCCGCCACTGAAAGCAACTCCCATGGCCCGCATCACCGTCGAAGACTGCCTCGTCAAGATCCCGAACCGCTTCCAGCTCGTGCTCGCCGCGACCTACCGCGCACGCATGCTCAGCCAGGGCCACGCCCCCAAGATCGAGACCAAAAACAAGCCCGGCGTGACCGCGTTGCGCGAAATCGCCGCTGGTGAAGTCGGCATCGAGATGCTGCGCAAAGTGCCGGTCTAAGAGCTCGCCACCATCACTGCTTCGCCCCGATCGACCCTCTGCGACGACGGCGCCCAAAGCACGCTAAATTCGGGGGATGGGCACCCCCTCTTCCAGCGCCGTGCGTGAGCCGGCGCCGCACTCAGGCAACAACAAGCGAACACCGCCAGCCGTGTCTGACGCTGCGGCCGCTTCGTTCGCCGCCCTGACCCACAAGCTCGAATACCTCGACGCGGCCGACATCAAGAAGGTCCGCAGCGCCTACCGCTTTGCCGATGAAGCGCACTTGGGCCAGTTTCGTGCGAGTGGCGAGCCTTACATCACGCATCCGATTGCTGTAGCGGGCCTCTGCGCCGAGTGGAAGCTCGATGCGCAAGCCATCATGGCCGCGCTGATGCACGACGCGATGGAAGATTGCGGCGTCACCAAGACCGAGTTGATCGAGCAGTTCGGCGCACCGACGGCCGATCTGGTCGACGGCCTCACCAAGCTCGACAAGCTTCAGTTCTCGACGCGCGAAGAATCGCAGGCGGAATCGTTCCGCAAGATGTTGCTGGCGATGGCGCGCGATGTTCGCGTGATCCTCATCAAGCTCGCCGATCGCTTGCACAACATGCGCACGATGACGGCGATGGCACCGAGCAAGCGCACACGCATCGCTGGCGAAACGCTCGACATCTATGCGCCGATCGCGCACCGACTCGGCTTGAATCAGACCTACCGCGAGTTGCAAGAGCTGTCGTTCCAGCACCTGCGGCCGTGGCGCCACGCGGCTTTGTCGAAAGCAGTGCAAAAAGCGCGCGGCTACCGGCGCGACATCGTCGAGCGCATTCAGAAGGAAGTCGAAAAAGCCTTCGTCAGCAACAAGCTCACGGTGCAGGTCTTCGGGCGCGAGAAGACGCTTTACTCGATCTACGACAAGATGCACGAAAAGCACCTGAGCTTTGCGCAGGTGAACGACATCTTCGGCTTTCGCATCGTCGTGAGCACCTTGCACGAGTGCTACGTCGCGCTCGGTGTGCTGCACCAGCTCTACAAGCCGCTGCCCGGCAGGTTCAAGGATTACATTGCGATCCCGAAGGCCAACGGCTACCAATCTCTGCACACCACGCTCGTGAGCCCGCTTGGCACGCCGGTCGAATTTCAGATCCGGACTGAGGCGATGCATGGTGTGGCCGAAAAGGGCATTGCCGCGCATTGGCTCTACAAGTCAGGCGCGAGCGGCAGTGGTGGCGCCCTTCACGTTCAAGAAGCGCAGCGCCTGGGCGCGATGTGGCTGCAGTCGCTGATCGACATCCAAGACGAAACACACGACGCCAACGAGTTCCTAGAGCACGTGAAGATCGACCTCTTCCCGGATGCCGTCTACGTGTTCACGCCGAAGTCGAAGATCCTGGCGCTGCCGCGTGGCGCCACGCCGGTCGACTTTGCCTATGCGATTCACTCTGACGTGGGCGACCACTGCGTGGCGGCGCGCGTCAACGGCGAGCCAGTGGCCTTGCGCACCGAGTTGCGCAGCGGCGATGTGGTCGAGGTGATCGGTGCGCCCG
>JAYWGR010000074.1:0-26092 GCA_043778145.1 Rhizobacter sp. | reverse complement strand
TGCTGCAGCGCTTCGGCCAACTGGGCTGGGCGTGCCTGGCCGATGCCTCGCGGGTGCTGCACTTCACGCCGCGCGGCGAGCAAGCCTTTCGCCGCTGCTTTGGGCTGCCACCCGAGGCCCCATGAGCCGGTGTGAGAAAAAACCGACACCACACCCGAATCAGCGGTGCTAACTTTCGTGACGCCACAGCCCACCGCGATGAAAAAACTCTGGGATATCTCACCCGCCATCGGCCGCAATTCGCCGCTCTTTCCCGGCGACACGGCCTATTCGCAAGTCTGGACGGCCGAGCTCGGCCCAGGCTGCCCGGTCAATCTGAGTGCGATCACGATGTCGCCGCACATCGGCGCGCATGCCGATGCGCCGCTGCACTACGGCGCCGGCGCCGCCACGATCGGCCAAGTTGATCTGCTCCCCTACCTTGGCCCGTGCCGCGTGATTCATGCGATTGACTGCGGCCCGCTCGTGCGGCCAGCGCATCTTGCCCATGCCGCTGCTGACCTGCCGCCACGCGTGCTCGTGCGCACCGAATTGACCGCGCCAACCACCTGGACAACTGCGTTCGCTTCGTTCGCCCCCGAGACGATCACTTGGCTTGCTGAACGCGGCGTGAAGCTCGTCGGCATCGACAGCCAATCCGTCGACCCGGCCGACAGCAAATCGCTTGACAGCCATCAGCAGCTGCTCACACACGATCTGCGCGTGCTCGAAAACCTCGTGCTCGACGACGTTCCCGAAGGCGACTACGAACTGATCGCCCTCCCGTTGAAACTGATCCATGCCGATGCCTCGCCCGTGCGCGCGGTGCTAAGAGAACTCCGATGACAGCGACCCGACCAGACTGCTCGGCCCGCGATGCGGCCGACGCTCTCTCGCCACTGCGCGAGCTCTTCGCCCTGCCCGACGGCGTGATCTACCTCGACGGCAACTCCCTCGGCGCGCTGCCCAAAGCCACCGCCGCGCGGCTGCAGCACGTGGTGCAGCACGAGTGGGGCACCGACCTCATCCGCAGCTGGAACACCGCCGGCTGGATCGACTTGGCCCAGCGCATCGGTAACCAGATCGCCGCGCTCATCGGCGCTGCTGAGGGCGAGGTCACGACCGGCGACTCCACCTCCGTCAACCTCTTCAAAGTGTTGAGCGCCGCCGCCTCGTTCGCCAAGCAAAACGCACCCGAGCGCCGAGTGATCGTCTCCGAGCGCAGCAACTTCCCCACCGATCTCTACATCGCCGACACGCTCGCCCGCGAGCGCGGCTTGCGGCTCGTTTTGGTGGATGCCGATGATTTGCCTGGCGCGTTGAATGAAGACGTCGCGGTGCTGATGCTCACCCACGTCAACTACCGCACTGGCCGCATGCACGACATGGCCGCCATCACCGCCGCGGCCCATGCCGCCGGCGCATCAACGGTGTGGGACCTGGCGCATTCGGCCGGCGCGGTGCCGGTTGACCTCAACGCCGCCGGCGCCGACTTTGCAGTGGGCTGCGGCTACAAATACTTGAACGGCGGCCCTGGCGCGCCGGCGTTCGTCTGGGCGCATGCGCGGCATCTCGCGCGCATGGACCGCGAGCAATCGCGCCAGCCGCTCGCGGGTTGGTTGGGCCATGCAGCACCATTCGAATTCACGAGCGATTACCGGCCCGCCGCCGGCATTCAGCGCTTTGTGTGCGGCACGCCGCCGGTGCTGTCGATGGCGGCATTGGCGTGTGGGCTTGATGTGTTCACACACGCCCAAGCGCACGGCGGCATGGCCGCGCTGCGAGCCAAGTCGGTCTCGCTCGCTGAGCTGTTCATCGAGCTCGTCGAGGCGCAATGTGCAGGCCACGGACTGACTCTCGTGACGCCGCGCAACGCGGCCATACGCGGCAGCCAAGTGAGCTTTGCGCATGCCGATGCGGGCCACGCGATCATGCAAGCGTTGATCGCTCGCGGCGTGATCGGTGACTTTCGCGCGCCCGATCTCATTCGCTTCGGCTTCACGCCGCTCTACACACGGTTCGTCGATGTGTGGGATGCCGTTCAACACTTGCGCGCCGTGCTTGAGAGCGGCGAGTGGCGCGAAGCGCGCTTCCAGCAACGCGCCGCGGTAACCTGAATGAACACGGAAAACGTTGTCATCGAAGAAGGCGCGCAGCTCGACTTCTCGAAGGACATGAGCTACGGCGACTATCTGCACCTCGACGCCCTGCTTGGCGCTCAGCACCCGCTGTCGCCAGAGCACAACGAGATGCTCTTCATCGTGCAGCACCAGACCAGCGAACTCTGGATGAAGCTGATGCTGCACGAGCTGGGCGCGGCCATCGATTGCACTGCGCGCGATGAGCTTGGCAGCGCCTTCAAGATGCTCGCCCGCGTCAGCAAAATCATGGAGCAACTCGTTCATGCGTGGGACGTTCTGGCCACCATGACACCGCCCGAGTACTCCGCGATTCGCCCCTACTTGAGCAACAGCAGCGGCTTTCAGAGCTGGCAATACCGCTGCATCGAATTCATGCTCGGCAACAAAAACGCGCAGATGCTCAAACCCCATGCGCATCGGCCGGAGATCCTTGCGCGTGTTGAGGCGGCGTGGCGCGCGCCTTCGCTCTATGACGAGGCGCTGCGGCTGCTCGCGCGCCGCGGCTTGCCCGTGCCGGCATCGCACACAGACCGCGACTGGACGGCTGCCTATGCGGCGAGCGCCGCTGTCGAGCAAGCCTGGCTCGTGGCCTATCGCGACCCGAAGGCGCATTGGGATCTTTACCAACTCGGCGAAGAGCTGACCGACCTTGAAGACAGCTTCCGCCTTTGGCGATTTCGCCATGTCACTACCGTGGAGCGGGTGATTGGCTTCAAGCGGGGCACGGGCGGCACGAGCGGCGTGGGTTACCTGCGCAAAATGCTCGACGTGGTGCTCTTCCCCGAGATCTGGACGCTTCGCACCGCCCTCTAAGCACATACCCGAAGCCCAAAAAACTGAGGCACGATGCAGGCTTCACGGCACCGCGAACAACACGCAGGAGACACCGATGAACACAGCCCAGAGCCCCAAGCCGATCTACAGGTCGCTGTACTTCCAGGTCATCACGGCCATCATCCTCGGCGTGGCGCTTGGCCACTTCTATCCCGAGACGGGTGCTGCGATGAAGCCGCTGGGTGATGGCTTCATCAAGCTCATCAAGATGATCATCGCGCCGATCATCTTTTGCACCGTCGTCGTCGGCATCGCCGGCATGGAAGACATGAAGAAGGTCGGCAAGACGGGCGGCCTCGCGCTGCTGTATTTCGAGGTCGTGAGCTCGATTGCACTCGTCGTCGGCCTGGTCATCATCAACCTGGTGCAGCCGGGCGCCGGCATGAACGTCGACGCGAACACGCTCGACGCCAAAAGCGTCGCGGCCTACACCGGCCCGGGCAAGATGGCCTCGACCACCGACTTCTTGCTCAACGTGATTCCGAGCACGGTGGTCGATGCCTTCGCCAAAGGCGAGATCCTGCAAGTGCTGCTCATCGCCGTGATGTTCGGCTTCGCGCTGCACCGCTTTGGCGGCCGCGGCACGCTGGTGTTCGACTTCATCGAGAAGTTCTCGCACGTGTTGTTCACGATCGTTGGCTACATCATGAAGGTCGCCCCGATTGGCGCATTCGGCGCCATGGCCTTCACGATCGGCAAGTACGGCGTGGGCTCACTCGTCTCGCTCGGCGCGTTGATGGCAACCTTCTATGCCACCTGCCTCTTCTTCATCTTCGTTGTGCTCGGCGCGATTGCGCGGGTCAACGGCTTCTCGATCTGGAAGTTCATCAAGTACATCCGCGAGGAGCTGTTGATCGTGCTTGGCACCTCGTCAAGCGAGGCTGCGCTGCCGCGGATGATGTTGAAGATGGAGGCGCTGGGTGCGAAGAAATCGGTCGTCGGCCTGGTGATCCCGACGGGCTATTCCTTCAACCTCGACGGCACCTCGATCTACCTGACGATGGCGGCCGTCTTCATCGCTCAAGCCACCAACACACCGATGACGCTGACGCAGCAGATCACCTTGTTGCTCGTGCTGCTGCTGACATCGAAGGGCGCCGCTGGCGTGACCGGCAGCGGCTTCATCGTGCTCGCCGCCACGCTCTCGGCCGTGGGCCATGTGCCGGTTGCCGGGCTCGCGCTGATCCTCGGCATTGACCGCTTCATGTCGGAAGCGCGCGCATTGACCAACCTGATCGGCAATGGCGTGGCCACCATCGTCGTCGCCAAATGGACGGGCGATTTGAATACTGCGCAACTGCACACGCAGCTTGACAGTGGCGCGCCACTGGAACTGGAAGAGCAAGACTCCGAGCCGGCGCTGGCGCCGCCGCCGGCCGCTCAAACAGCGCAGAAGAAGGCCATGACTGGCGCGCGCCACTGAGAGCATGGGCCGCATCGACAAAGCTTCACCCGATCTGCACCAAATCGTCATCGTCGGCGGCGGCGCTGGTGGGCTCGAACTCGCCACAGCCCTCGGCAACAAACTCGGCAAGCGCGGCAAAGCCGCCATCACGCTGATCGACAAAACGCGCCGCCACATCTGGAAGCCCAAGCTGCACGAAATCGCCGCCGGCAGCATGGACCTCGGCATCCACCAGGTCGACTACCTCGCGCAATCGCACTGGCACCACTTCACTTACCGCGTGGGCGAGATGACCGGGCTCGACCGCGAGCACCAGCTCGTTCACGTGGCAGCCTTTCTTGATGACGACGGCCGCCAAGTCACGCCGCAGCGCTCGTTCCGCTACGACACGCTGGTGATGGCCGTGGGCAGCCAGAGCAATGATTTCGGCACGCCGGGCGTGAGCCAGCATGCAATGAAGCTCGAATCGGCCGATGACGCGCGGCGCTTCAACCGCCGTCTCATCAACGCCTGCGTTCGCGCGCACTCGCAGGCTGGGCCGCTGGAGCCGCAGCAATTGCAACTCGCCATCATCGGCGCCGGTGCCACCGGCGTGGAGCTGGCTGCCGAGCTGCACCGGACGACGCGCGAGGTCGTTGCCTACGGCCTCGACCGCATCGACCCCGACAAAGACATTCATCTCCACCTGATCGAAGCCGCCGATCGCGTGCTGCCCGCGCTGCCGCCGCGCATGTCGGCCGCGACCGATGTGCTGCTCAAGAGGCTTGGTGTCGTCGTCCACACGAGCGCGCGCGTGGCCGAGGTGCTGCCCGCTGGCGTGCGCCTGGCCGATGGCACGGTGATCGCGGCCGAGCTCGTCGTCTGGGCGGCGGGCGTGAAGGCACCCGACTTCCTGAAAAACATGGCCGGGTTGGAGACCAACCGCATCAACCAATTGATCGTGAAGCCGACGCTGCAGACCACGCTCGATGACAAGGTCTTCGCGCTCGGCGATTGCGCCGCCTGCCCTTGGCCCGATGCACCGGGCGGCGCCGGCGGCTGGGTGCCACCGCGCGCCCAGGCAGCGCATCAGCAGGCCTCGCACCTGCTCAAGCAAATCAAGCGGCAGCTCGCCGGCCAGCCGCTGCAGCCCTATCGCTACCGCGATTTCGGCTCGCTCGTTTCACTCGGCGAATTCAGCACCGTGGGCAACATGATGGGCGGCCTGGTGGGCGGCAACCTGATGATCGAGGGCCTCTTCGCGCGGCTCATGTATGAGTCGCTCTACAAGATGCATGAACTCGCGTTGCACGGGTTCTCGAAGGTGGCGTTGGAGACGCTGGCGCGCCTCATCACGAGGCGCACCGAGCCGCACGTCAAGCTGCACTGAAGAGGCCGAGCGTTGGCTCGCTCGGCGCCGCGCCGATCAACCCAAGTTCACCGGCACGAAGATCTTCTCGCCGTCACGCTGCACGAGCAAGGCCACGCTCTTCGGCTTGCCTTTGAGCACGCCCGCGACTTGCTCGATCGACTGCACCGGCTTGCCATTGATCGCCAGCAGCACATCGCCCGGCTCGACGCCGGCCTTGGCCGATGGCCCCGCCACGTTCTCGATCAACAAGCCTTGCTCGATCTGCCCTTGCTGGCGCTCTTGGCGAGTCAACGCGCGCAGGCCCAAGCCGAGTTGGCCGGGCTGCACATTGCCTTCGGCATCGGCCACTTGAAGATCATCGGCCTGGGCGCTGCCGAGCTTGGCATCGATCTCGCGGGATTCGCGGTCACGCCACACGGTGAGCTTGACCTTCTCGCCTGGCGCCGAGAGGCCAATCAAGCTGGAGAGCGAGCCTGAGCGCACCACGGCTTCGCCGTTGACCGCGGTGATCACATCGCCCGGCTTCAAGCCAGCCGCTGCAGCAGCGCTGTTCGGCGCCACGTTGGCCACCAATGCACCGTCGGCTTTGGGCAGCCCGAACGAATCGGCGAGCGACTGGTTCAGCTCCTGGATCGTCACACCGAGCTTGGCGTGCGTGGCCTTGCCCGTCGCGACGATTTGGTCTTTGACCTTCAGCGCCACGTTGATCGGAATCGCAAAGCTCAAGCCCTGGAAGCCGCCACTCTGCGAATAGATTTGCGCGTTGATGCCCACCACCGAGCCCGAGCCATCGAACAGCGGCCCGCCCGAGTTGCCCGGGTTCACCGCGGCATCGGTCTGGATGAAGGGCACGACAGCATCGCCCGGCAGCGAGCGGCCCTTGGCGCTGACGATGCCTTGCGTGGCCGTTTGCTCCAGGCCGTAAGGCGCGCCAATCGCGAGCACCGGGTCGCCGACTTCGAGCTGGCGCGGGTCGCCGAGGCGAACCGTCGGCAAGCCTTTGGCGTCGATGCGCAGCACGGCGATGTCGGTCGTGGTGTCTGAGCCCAACACCTTGGCCGTGAATTCGCGGCGATCGCTCAGCTTGACGGTCACGTCCTTCGCGTCACGCACAACGTGCGCGTTCGTCAAGATCAGGCCATCCGAGCTGATGATGAAGCCCGAGCCCATGCCCTTGAATGGCACCGAGTTTTGCGGGTTACCGCGTTGATTTGCCCCCGGCATGCCAGGCATGCCACGGAAGAATTTGAAGAACGGGTCGTTCTCCATGCCGGGCGGCAAACCCTGCTCCTCAGCGCTCGCCTTGTGCAAACCGGCCACCGTGACGCCGACCACCGCCGGCCCCGATTGCTTGACGATCGCGCGGTAGTTCGGCCGGCCGGCATCTGCGGCGATCAGCGGCACGGGTGGCGGCGCGGTGGCGTCAGATGCGACGGGTTGCGTGCTGCTTTGAGCGGCCACCTGCGCGCCCTGCCCCGTCTGCGCCACAGCCAGCTTGGGCGCGCTCTTGAACCAATCCGGCGTCAAATTGAAGGCGCCTGCGGTCGACACCGCCAACACGCCGGCGGCAACCAACGCCGCGCTCAAAGGTTTGATCTTCATCATGGCAACTCCTGTGGATGGGAGGGCGATCGCCCCGCTTGGCCGGGAAGATACGGCTGCAGCGTGAGGCCAGGATGAGGCGGCGGTTAGGCCAAAGTTAAGCGGCGCTGCGATCACCGCGCATGAACGTGAATCCGCGGGAATCCGCGCGAATCAACGTGAATCGACGGGACCCAAAGGCTCGCTGTAGCGCCGCTCGAGCAGCGTGAGCGCACGGGCGAAGCTCAGCTCGCGCACGGCGTTGCACACCTCGGTGAAGTCGGGCCCGCCGAGCTCGGCGGCGAGTGCCGGGGCGATGACATCGAAGGCGTCAACTGCCGCGAGGTTCTGCTGGCGCAGCAACTCCATCAAGTGCTGCATGAGCGGCCGGTCGACGCTGGCCGGAGCGACATGATCGGCCGCGGTATCGAACACCGTGTCGAAGGCTTCGAGCGCATCGAGCACCGGCCGCGCCGCCTCGGCAAGGCGGCCGATCTGCAGCACGAGCGCGCGCAGCGCGGCTTGGGCCTCGGCGGCATGAGCCGTGGGGCTGCGCAGCGCGTCTTCGGCCACGGCGGCGAGGTCACTCACCGCCGCGGCGCCCAGCGCGCCGCAGGCACCGCGCAGTTTGTGCATGCGCGCAGCCAGCGCCTCGCGACCGGCGGCGTCACGGGCGGCGCTCATGGCGGTGTCAAGCACCCGCTCATCGCTGAGCTTCGCATCGGCCAAATCGGCGTATTCGTTGAGCAAGCGGCCGAGCATCGAGGCGAACAAACGGGTGTCGCCTCCCAAGCGGCGCGCGACGTCGTCGCTGTCGATGCCGGCAATCTGCGGCCACGGCTTTGGTGTGGGCTCGGCGGCGGCTGGCTCGCTCGTTGGCGCAGGCACGGCGCGCTGGCGAATCTCGTGGCGGTGCGCTTTGAGGTGGCGGCGCAGCAGGCGAATCATCTCGTCGGCATCGAAGGGCTTGCCGATGAAGTCGTTCATGCCCACGGCAGTCGCCCGCGCCCGCTCGCTGGCGAGCGCACCAGCGGTGAGCGCAATGATCGGCAGCGCCGTCAGCCCGAGCTCGTTGCGGATCACCAGCGTGGCGGCGTGGCCGTCGAGCACCGGCATTTGCACATCCATCAAGATGAGGTCGATCTCGTTCGGGCTGGCGCGCAGGCGGTCGACCGCCTCTTGCCCGTCGCTGGCGAGCAGCACGCGTGCGCCTTCGCGCATCAAGATGCCGCGGGCCACTTCGCGGTTGATCTCGCTGTCATCGACGACGAGCACACAAGCGCCCACGAGGCGGCCGACCGGTGGGCCGCGGCGGTTGGTGTCGTAGAGGCGTTTCGGCGCGGCCAGCACGATGCTCGCAGCCGAGCCCGAGGCCACGGCCAGAGGCACGCGCACGCTGAACTCGCTGCCCACGCCGGGCGTGCTTTTCAAGCTGATCTCGCCGCCCATCAACTCGACCAAGTGCTTGACGATCGAGAGCCCCAAACCCGTGCCGCCAAAGCGCCGCGTGGTGGATGCATCGGCTTGGGTGAACGGCGTGAATAGGCGCGGCTGCGCTTCGGGCGCGATGCCAATGCCGCTGTCGCGCACCGTGAACCGCAGCACGATCGATTCGCGCGGCAACGCGTCGGGCGCGTTGGCTGGCTCGTCCACAGGCACATCGCGCGGCTCGGCGAGGGCAACCTCCAGGCTCACCTCGCCGCGCTCGGTGAACTTGACTGCATTGCTCATCAAGTTGGTCAGAATCTGGTTCAGGCGCACCCCATCGCCGTAGAGCACGGGGGGCAACCCGGGCGCCACCTCCACACGCAAGGGCACGCTCTTGCGATTGGCCTCCACGCCCACGAGCCCGACCAACTCGTCCAGCCACTGCGCCAGGCCAAACGTGGCTTCGTCGAGCGTCATCTCGCCGGCTTCGATCTTCGAGACATCGAGCACGTTGTTGATCACGCCCAGCAGCGAGCGGCTCGCAACCTTCATCTTCAGCAAAAAGGCGCGCTGCTCGGCGCCGAGCGCCGTTTGCTCAAGCAGGTAGGTCAGGCCCATCACCGCGTTCATTGGCGTGCGGATCTCGTGGCTCATGTTGGCCAGGAAGCTGCTCTTGGCCACACTCGCCGCTTCGGCCTGAAGCGTGCGGTCAGCGAGCTCGCGGTTGAGCGCTTCGAGCTTGGCTTGGGTTTCTTTGAGTTCGGTCACGTCGATCACGACGGTGATGAAGCCTTTGACGACGTCGCCATCGCGATCCGGAAAGTAGTGCAGCCAATACTGGATGAGCTGGCCGTCAGCGCGCATGCGGCTGCGCTCGACGCGCTGCTCCTCGCCACGCAGGGCCGCGCGAATGTAGGGCTCGTTGAGGCGCAACTCTTCTTCGCCGATCACCTCCAGCTGCGTCATGCCGACCATCTCTTCGGGGCTGCGCCCGAGCCACACGCGGTAGGCGCCGTTGGCGAAGGTGCAGCGCATGTCGGTCGTCCAATAGGCGACGAGGCAGGGCAGGTTGTCCGTGATGATGCGCATGAAGCGCTCGCTCTCGCGCACACCCTCTTCGGCGCGCTTGCGCTCGGTGATGTCGCGTGAGATGCCGAAGGTGCCGATGACTTCACCAGCCGCATCGCGCAGCGGCATCTTGGTGGTGAGGTTCCAGGTGGGCGCGCGGTCGGGCCAGAGTTCTTCTTCTTCCAGGTTCAGCAGCGGCTCACCGGTCTCGACGATGCGGCGCTCGGCAGCCGCCGTGCGCTCTGCATGCAGCGGCGCGAAGTAATCGGCATCCGAGCGGCCAATGGCCTCGGCCGGGTCGGCCAGGCCGTAGCGATGCGCAAGGCCTGGGTTGATGCGCAAGAAGCGGCTCGAGAGGTCTTTGAAGTAGATCTGGTCGGGCAGGTTGGCGAGCAAAGCGTCCATCAGATGGCGCTCGCGGGTGAGCGCGGCCTCGGCCTCGCGGCGGTCGGTCACGTCTTGGAGCGCGCCAATCAAACGCACCGCCTTGCCGTGCTCGTGCTGGCACTCGCCGGCCGCGCGCACCCAGCGCTTGCGCCCGGTGGCGGGGACGAACGGCAACTCCAGATCCCAAGGCGTGCCGCGGTCGATCGACTCAAGCGCCGCCAGCCGAATCAGCGCCCTCGCCTCCGGCGGATAGAAATTGAGCGCCTCCTCATAGCCCGGCCGGTAGCCTGGCGGCACCTCGTGGATGAGGCAGGTCTGCGTCGACCAGGTCAGCTCGCTCGACGCGAGATCGAGCCGCCAACCGCCAACGCCGGCAATCCGCCCCGCGTTCTCCAGAAACGTTTCGCTCGCATGCAGCTGTTGCTCGGTGCCTTTGATCGCGCCGAGCAGCGCATCGGTGCGGCGCTGCACCGCGATCAACGAGGTGTGCAGCAGCGCGGCAAGCAGCAAAGCCAACGCCGCACCCGCGCCGCCGACCAGCTTTGGATCCAGCAAATTGAGGTGCTCGACGAAGAGCGGCGAGGCCTGCACATCGAGCTGCCAGACGCGGCCAAAGATCTGCACCGAGAGGTGCCGTTCAAGGCCTGTCGTGGCGAGTTGCTTTGCTGCCGATGAGTCAAAGAAGCGCACTGGCCCGGCGGTGGCTGCGGGGTCGGTCAAGGCGATCGAGAACTCGCGGCCGTCGTCATCGAAGCCGGCCAGCACCTCGTCGATCACGAGTGGCGTGAAGACCCAGCCGAAGGTTGCGGCCTCGCGCTCGGCCGGTGAGGTGGTGCGCGCGCCGGCGCGGTAGACCGGCAGCAGCAACAGGAATGAACGCGCGCCCAGGCGCTGCTCGGTGGCGAGCGCAATCGGCTCGGTCAAGGTAGCTGAGGCATTGAGCATCGCCGACTCGGCCGCGTGGCGGCGGATCGGCTCCGATGCGAGGTCACGCCCGAGCGGCACGGGCTTGCGGCCGCCGTTCTCGAAATACTGGATCACGTAGCGCGCGCCGCTGTGCGGGGTCAGCGTTTCGATCGCAAAGTTGGGCGCGCCATCGAGCCGGGCGGCATCGAGAAAAGCGGCTTCGTCGGCCTCGGCCACTCGCCGAATCACACCGAAGCCGCGCGACCCCGGGAATTCGCGCGGCAAGTCTCGCGAGTTGCTGTACTCGCGAAACCGCTCCCGCGTGATGGTGTCGATGCCCGCGCCGATGATTGCGCCGCGCGCACCGCGCAAGCCGTATTCGTAGCGGCCCATGCGTTGCAACAGTTGCGCTTTGGCGTGGCCGGCGAGCGCATCAAAGCGCGTCTCGACCAAGCGCTGGTTGTTCGATTGCTGCCAGCGGCCGGCAAGCGCAGCCAGCAAGAGGCCAATCACGAACAGCAGCACCGCGAGCCGGTGCGGCTTGAAGCGCCAAGGCAGCGGGGCGCCTGCTTCGGCCACCCGGTCAGCGCTCAAGGCGATTCGACGACGATGTCGTGAGATTCGTCGTTCGCGTGCATCGCATCGATCGACAAGGCATGCGCACGGGCGCGGCCTGCGGCTTTGGCCGAGTACAGGGCGCGGTCGGAGGCGAGCAGTAAATCGGCCGGGGCGCTGCTGCCGGGTCTGTCGCCCAGCTTGGCGTCAAAGCGAGAGTCGACCGGCGCGGCGCTCCAGCCGGCGTTCTCGCGGCTGACGCTGGAGACACCGATGCTGACCGTGACGTGCCGCGCAACCGCCGACCCCGCATGCGAGATCGCCAGCGCCTCGACTGCGCCGAGCAGCCGGTGCGCCACACGCTCCGCGCCCGGGCCATCGGTCTCGGGCAGCAGCACCGCAAACTCTTCGCCGCCAATGCGCGCCACCTTGTCGGCCGGGCGCAGCATGGCGCTTTGCAGCGCCGCGGCCACGCGTTTCAGGCAGGTATCGCCAGCGGGGTGGCCGTAGCGGTCATTGAAGGCCTTGAAGTGGTCGACATCCACCATCAGCAACGCGAGCGGCTTGGCCGTGCGCAGGCTGCGCCGCCACTCGGCTTGGAGGTTCGCATCGAAGGCGCGGCGGTTGCCGGTGGCAGTGAGCGCATCAATCAACGAGAGGTTGCGCAACTCATCGGCCATGTTCTTCAAGCGCAGTTGCGTGCGCACACGGGCGAGCACGAGCGGCGCGCTGACGGGCTTGCTGATGAAATCGACTGCGCCGAGCTCCAGCCCCGCCACCTCGAACTCCGGCTCGCTGTGGCTGGTGACGAAGATGACCGCCACATGCGCGAGCCGCGGATCGCGCTTGAGCGCCTCGCAGACCTGAAAGCCGCTCATCTCCGGCATTTCAGCGTCGAGCAAGATCAGATCGGGCGTGAAGTCGGCCGCGAGGCGCAAGGCATCGGCGCCGTTGGTCGCAAATTGAAGGTTCGGGTAGTTGTTGAGAATTCGGCTGAGCACACGAATGCTCACCGGGTCATCGTCTACCAGCAGGATTCGTTCGTCGGCCATGACCATGCGCTCGTCGCAATGCACGCTGCGGTTGCAAGCGCGCTTGAGGGAGATATCGGCGCGCCATGTGGTCAGCTTGAGGCCAAGGTGGGCCGTTAACCTGCCGCTAATCGCTCCGGTGCCAATTCCGCCGCAGCTGCGTTGTGATCGACTGCGGCAACAAGCGCCCGCACCACATCGCCCACGATGATGACCGCCGGGCTGCCAAAGCCCTCGCGCTGCACCGTCTCGGCCAGTTCGCCGAGCCGGCAATCGAGCTGGCGCTGCGCGGCCAGGCTCGCGTGCTGCACCACCGCCACGGGCGTCTCGGCTGCCAGGCCTTGCAGCAGCCCAGCCTGAATGCTTTCGACGCCGGCCATGCCCATGTAGATCACGAGCGTGATGCCTTGCGCCGCCGCTGCGGCCAACGTGGGCCAATGCAGCGGCGCCTCGCCCTGGCGCGCGTGGCCGGTGATGAACATCACGCCGTGCGCATGGTCGCGGTGCGTGAGCGGCACGCCGATGGCGGTGGCGGCAGCCAAGCCCGCCGTGATGCCGTTGATCACCTCGACTTCCAAACCCAAGGCGCGCAAATGCGCCACCTCTTCACCGCCCCGGCCGAAGACGAACGGATCGCCGCCTTTGAGCCGCACCACGCGCTCGCCGCGCAGCGCCTCGGCCGCCATCAACCGCTCGATGAAGGCCTGCGGTGTGCTCGCGCAGCCACCGCGTTTGCCCACATGGACGATGCGCGCCGAGCGGCGGGCGTAGCGCAAAACGCCCTCGCCCACGAGGTCATCGACGAGCAGCACGGTCGCGCGGCGGATCGCACGCACCGCTTTGACGGTGAGCAGATCAGGATCGCCCGGGCCGGCGCCGACGAGCTGGACGCAGGGGCGCAAGGTGCGCATCGATTCGGTCGCCATCAATTCAGTCGCCATCAAATCTCCTGAGCCGCCACCGGCTCGGCCATGCGGATGATGCGGCGCAACTCGGGCAAACATGAGCCGCAGTTGGTGCCGCATTGGAGTACCGATTGCAGCTGCGCCAAGCGCGCATCGGGCGTGCCGGTGCAGGTGCGCAAGCTCACCTCGATCTCGGGCTCGGTGATGTTGAAGCAGCTGCACACCTGCCGCCCGCGCGCGGCCAGCGCAACTGGCGCTTTGGCGCCGGGCATCAGCAACAGGCGGCCATAGGCTTGTGCGGGCAGCTCGTCTTGCAGCAGCGGCTTGACCCAGACTTCAGCGCTGATGTCGCCCGCGAGCACAAAGCCTTCGAGCCGCATCGCGTCGCCCTGGCCGGCCAGCCGCATCACGCGGCGCTGGCCGCGGCGCGCATCGGCGTACTGCAGCACGCCCTCGCCGTGCAGGCCGAGCACAGCCTCGATCTGCTGCAGCACGGCCGGCGGCGGCGCCACGGCGGCAGCGGCACGAAACAGCACGCCAGTGCGCTCGCGGCCAAAGGGCACGCAGGTGGCGAAGGCGAAATCGCGCATGCGCTCGCGGAGGGTTTCGCGGGCTTGCAAGGCGGCATCGTCCGGCATCCAGGCGAGCGCGAGCAGGCGCCACGGCAACGCGGCCTTCGCGATCTTGACGGCGGCGTGCTTGAGCTCGGGTTGCTTCGAAGTTGGGCAAAACACCGGCGAGGTCAATGCGTTGACGCCGGCCAGCCGCTCGCCCTTGTATTCACCCGAGAGGAACTCCTCGCCCCAATGCATCGCGATGAAGACTTGCGCCGGCGGCTGCTGCGGGCTCGCCTGCGCCGGCAGCATCAAGCTGCCGCGGCGTGAGCTGACCTGCACCAGATCGCCATCGATCAGCGCCAGCCGGTGCATGTCTTCGATGTTCATCTCGATCACCGGCTCCGGCACTTGGCCGAAGAGGCGCCCCAGGCTGCCGGTGCGGCTCATGCCGTGCCATTGGTCGCGCAAGCGGCCGGTGTTGAGCGCAAACGGAAAGCGCGCATCGCGCGGCTCGGCAAGCGCCTCGCTGGGTGCATCCACAAAGCGAGCGCGGCCATCGGTCGTCGGAAAAATACCGTCGGCGTAGAGCCGGGCTTGGCCTTCGGTGGCGCCGGTGGGCCACGGCCAGAACGCGGGGGCGGCGTCGAGCTGGCGGTAGCTCAGGCCGGTGATGTCGAGATCGCGGCCGCGGGTGGATTCGCGGTGCTCGTTCCAGATGGTCTCGGCTTCGCCGTACGCAAAAAGACTCGGCTGGCCGGGCCGCAAACGCGCCTCCAGCCGCTGCGCCAGCGCGGTGGCGATCGCCCAGTCTTCGCGTGCCTCGCCGGGCGCATCAACCGCCGGGCGCACGCGGCTGATGCGGCGCTCGCTGTTGGTCACGGTGCCGTTTTTCTCGCCCCAGGTGGTGGCGGGCAAGAGCAAGTCGCCATAGGCGCAGGTCGCAGTCGTCGAAAAGGCTTCTTGCACCACGACGAACTCGCAGCGCTCCAGCGCACGGCGCACCATGGCTTGGTCGGGCATCGATTGCGCGGGGTTGGTGCAGGCGATCCAGAGTGCTTTGATCTCGCCATCGGCTGCGGCCTGGAACATCTCGATCGCCGTCTTGCCCGGCTTGGCCGGCACATCGGCCACGCCCCACAGCTTGGCAACTTCGGCCCGGTGCGCAGGATTCGCCAGATCGCGGTGCGCGCTCAGCAAGTTGGCCATGCCGCCCACCTCGCGGCCGCCCATTGCATTGGGCTGGCCGGTGAGCGAAAACGGGCCGGCGCCGGGCTTGCCGATCTGGCCGGTGGCCAGATGGAGGTTGATGAGCGCGGCGTTCTTCATCGTGCCGCTGCTGCTTTGGTTGAGGCCTTGGCAGTAGAGCGAGAGCGTGGGCAAGCGCGGGCTGCCGCCTGCCGCCACGTTGGCGAACCAGGTGGCTGCCTGCACGAGATCGGCCTCTTTGATGCCGCACAGGCGCGCCACATCCTTCGGCGCAAAGTCGCGCACGCGCGCTTTCAACGCATCGAAGCCTTGTGTGTGGGCCGCGATGAAGGCCTGATCGAGCCAGCCCTCCCACAGCATCACATGCAGCATGCCGTGGAAGAGCGCGACATCGGTGCCCGGCAAGATGGGCAAATGCAGGTCAGCGGCCTCGGCCGTTTCGGTGCGGCGCGGATCGGCCACGACGATGCGCAACGCCGGGTTGGCGCGGCGCGCATCCTCGATGCGGCGAAAGAGGATCGGGTGCGCATAGGCCGCGTTCGAGCCGGCGATGAAGAGCGTTGCCGCGTGCGCCAGATCGTCATAGCAAGCCGGCGGCGCATCGGCACCGAGCGTGGCTTTGTAGCCGGCCACAGCGCTGCTCATGCAAAGGCGCGAGTTGGTATCGACGTTGTTGGTGCCAACCAAGCCTTTGGCGAGCTTGTTGAAGACGTAGTAATCCTCGGTCAGCAACTGGCCGGAGATGTAGAAGCCGACCGAGTCTGGCCCGTGCGATTCGATGGTGTGCGCAAATCGATCGGCAGCGAGATCGAGCGCAGCCTCCCAGCCCATCGCCTCCAGCGGGCCGCCGCGCGCGCGCCGAAGCTGCGGCTGCAGCAGGCGCGTTTGCATCGTCACGGCGGCTGTGGCGGTTTGATGCAAGGTGCTGCCCTTGCTGCAGAGCCGGCCGAAGTTGGCCGGGTGATCCGGGTCACCGCGCACACCGGTGATGCGGCCGGCAGTGGTCTCGATCACCACGCCGCAGCCCACGCCGCAGTACGGGCAGGTCGAGCGGGTCTCTTTAATCACGGCCAGCTACCCGAATCACGCCACAGCCTTTGCCGGCTCGGCGCTCAGCTCATCAAGATCAAGCGAGACCACATCGCCATCGACCTTGACCGAGAAGCGCTGCACGCAGCCCACGTCAGGCGCCATCGCGCAGCCATCTGCCAGGCCGATGGCCCAGTTGTGCAGCGGGCACGCCACCTTGTCACCGAAGACGATGCCTTCGGAGAGCGGCCCGCCTTTGTGCGGGCAACGGTCGAGCAAGGCAAACACCTTGTCATCGGCCGTGCGGAACACGGCTACGTTGCCGCCGACAGGGCGCGTCACTTTGCGGGCGCCAAGCTTCGGTATGTCTTCGATCTTGCACAAGGTTTTCCATTGGGTCATGACGTTCTCTTTGCAAGTTAGGGTGCGTTCAGACTGCGTTCACGAAATGGTCAGCGGTTCGAACTGCCGCACATCGACCGCGGCTTTATCGAACTCGAACCACGGGTCGGGCAAGCCGTCGAGCGAGAAGCGCAAGCGCTCGGCGAGTGCTTTGCGGTTGTCAACGTCATCGAGCACTTTGGCTTTCACATGCTCAATGCCCACACGGCCCACGTAATGCACAGTGCGCTCCAGGTACCAGCCTTCCTCGCGGTAGAGCTGCAAGAACGCGGCTGACATCTCCATCACCTCTTCATGCGTCGTCACCTTGCAGAAGAACTGGGCCACATCGGTTTTGATGCCGCCGTTGCCGGCGATGTAGATCTCCCAGCCGGAATCGACACCGATGATGCCGACGTCCTTGATGCCTGACTCCGCACAGTTTCGCGGGCAGCCGCTCACGGCCAGCTTGACCTTGTGCGGCGCATACATGCGCCACAGCGCTTTCTCCAACTCGCGGCCCATGCGGGTGGAGTCTTGCGTGCCGAAGCGGCACCACTCGCTGCCAACGCAGGTTTTGACCGTGCGCAAGGTCTTGCCGTAGGCATGGCCCGAGGGCATGCCGAGGTCCTTCCACACATTAGTCAGGTCTTCTTTCTTCACGCCGAGCAAGTCGATGCGCTGGCCGCCCGTGACCTTGACCGAAGGGATGTTGTACTTATCAACCACATCGGCAATGCGCCGCAACTCGGATGAATTGGTCTCGCCCGCCCACATGCGCGGCACGACCGAGAAGGTGCCGTTCTTCTGAATGTTGGCGTGCGCGCGCTCGTTGATGAAGCGCGATTGCGGGTCATCGAGCGCCTCATGCGGCCAGGTGCTGATGAGGTAGTAATTGATCGCCGGGCGGCAGCTCGCGCAGCCGTTGGGCGTGCGCCAGTTGAGGTGTTCATAGACCTGCGCGATCGTCAGCAAATGGTGCTTCTTGATGGCCTCGCGCGTTTGCTCGTGGTTGGCATCGGTGCAGCCGCACACGGCCTTGAGCTTCGGCGCAGCCGAGTAGCCGGAGCCGGCGGTGGCCATCAAGATTTGCTCGACCAGCCCGGTGCATGAGCCACACGAGGCGCTGGCCTTGGTGCACTTGCGCACCTCATCGAGCGTGAAGAGGCCTTGCTCGCGGATCGCTTTAACGATCGTGCCCTTCTTCACGCCGTTGCAGCCACAGACTTCTGCGGTATCGGCCATCGTGGAGGCCAGGCTGTTGCCGGCGTGGCCGGTGTCGCCAAGGTGCTGCTGGCCGAACATCAAATGCTCGCGAATGTCAGACACATCCTTGCCTTCGCGCAGCAAATCGAAGTACCAAGCGCCGTCTGAGGTGTCGCCATAAAGGCATGCGCCGACGAGCTTGTCACCACTGACCACGAGCTTCTTGTAGACGCTGTTGTAGGGGTCGCTCAAGATGATTTCTTCCGTGCCCTCGCCGCCCATGAAGTTGCCGGCCGAGAACAAATCGATGCCGGTGACCTTGAGCTTGGTCGAGGTCTGCGAGCCGAGGTAGCGGCCAATGCCGAACTCGCCCAAGTGCGTGGCGCACACCTTGGCTTGCTCAAAGAGCGGCGCCACAAGGCCATAGGCAATGCCGCGGTGCGCCGCGCATTCGCCCACGGAGTAGATGCGTGCATCGGTGATCGTCTGCATGGTGTCGTTCACCACGATGCCGCGGTTGCAATGCAGGCCGATCTTCTCGGCCAGCTCCACATTGGGCCGAATGCCAGCGGCCATCACGACGAGGTCGGCGCGTTCTTCGGTGCCGTCTTTGAAGCGAACGCTGGTCACACGCCCAGACTCATCGCCAATCAGTGCCTCGGTGTTGGCGCCGAGGCGGAACTTCAAGCCGCGCGCTTCGAGCGACTTCTGCAGCATCTTGGCCGCGGTGTCATCCAGCTGGCGGTCCATCAACCAAGTGGCCAAGTGCACCACGGTGACCGACATGCCGCGCAGCATCAAGCCGTTGGCCGCCTCGAGCCCCAGCAAGCCGCCGCCCACGACGACGGCATGCTTGTGCGTCGAGGCGGTGGCGATCATCTCGTTGGTGTCTTTGATGTCGCGGTAGGCGATCACGCCTTTCAAGTCTTTGCCCGGCAGCGGCGGGATGAACGGCGTGGAGCCGGTGGCAATCAGCAGGCGGTCGTAGCTCGCTTCAGTGCCGTCGTCAGCCACCACGGTGCGCAAGCGGCGGTTGACACCCACCACTTTTTTGCCGAGGTGCAGCGTGATGCCGTGCTCGTCATACCAGCTGAGCGGGTTGAGCACGATCTCGTCGAGCGTTTGCTCGCCGGCCAGCACGGGCGAGAGCAGGATGCGGTTGTAGTTCGGGTGCGGCTCGGCACCGAAGACGGTGATGTCGTAGAGATCAGGGGCGATCTTGAGCAACTCTTCGAGCGTGCGAACGCCGGCCATGCCGTTGCCGACCATCACGAGCTTCATCTTCTTCATGCCAATCTCCCAACAAAGTTACTGCAGTGGCGGTGCAACGAACCGGCCCACGCGCCTCGAGAAAAGCGGGCGGAAAAATGCGCGGCAAGGCGCCGTGGTGTGCTCCTTGCATTGGGCAGAGCACTTGTCTTGCCACCTCCCTCACTACCCACGCGCCACGAATGAAGTCCGCGCTCGTCATCGACAACCGCTCTCTCGGCAGCGCCGCGCTCGGCGACGATCTCGCCGCCGTTGGCATTCAGGTGCTGGGTGCCGCAAACCGCAGCAACTTGGTGCGTGAGGCGGTACGGCTTGCGCCCGACTTCATCGTCTGCCACGACGAAGCCCCCGACGACGGCCTCTTCACCGCCTGCCGCCAGCTCGCCGAAACAGCGCCTCGCCCAGTCATCGTGTTCACCCGCGATGCCGACGCCAGCAAGATCGAGCAGGCGATGCAAGCCGGCGTGCACGCTTATGTGGTCAACGGCTACGCCTTGAACCGCTTGCGCTCGGTGATCCATGTGGCTGAAGCGCGCTTCAGCCAGGAACGCCAGTTGCGCGACGCGCTCGCCGATGTCACCCGCCGGTTTGATGAGCGCAAGCTGGTTGACCGCGCCAAGGGCATCTTGATGCGCGCGCGGCAGGTCACGGAAGAGGAAGCCTTTCGCGTGCTGCGCAGCGCTTCGATGATCAGCCAGCGCCGCGTGGGCCAGGTGTCGAAGCAGGTGATCGACGCGGCGCATTTCGCCGAGGCCGTCAACCGCGCGGGCAAGCTGCGGATGCTCTCGCAGCGGCTCATCAAGCTCTGCGCGCTGCGCTGGGTCGAGGGCTTGCAAGCGCAGCGCAGTGCGCAACTCACGGAGTCGGTCAAGGCGGTTGACGACATCATCGGCGCGCTCGACAAAAGCCTCTCCAAAGCGAGCTTCGGCGACTTGCTTGAAGCCGTTGCCGCTGCTTGGCAAAAACTGAGCGCCTTGGTGGCATTGCTCAGCTTGCCCTCGGCCACGACCGAACAACTGGCCGAGGCCGATGTGCTCGCCGAAGCCTTGCTCGCGCATGCCGACCAGCTCACGCGCCAGTTGGAGATGGATGGCCTGGTGACCACGCTGCACATCATCAACATGTCGGGCCGGCAACGCATGCTCTCGCAGCGCTACGCGAAGCAGGCGCTGCTGGGTGTGCTGCTTGGTGGGCAGCTTGGCGCATTGCAGAGCGGCGATGCGGCGCGCCTCGCCATGGCCGATGTCCAACGAACTGCGGCCGAGTTCGAGCAAGCCTTGGCCTATCTCAAGTCGGTGCCGCTCAGCTCGCGCGAAATCCGCGAGCTGCTCGCCGAGGCCGACCGCGCTTGGGGCGAGATCACCCGCGCCTATGCGCAAGCGCGCAGCGCGGCCGGCCAGCAGCGCATGCTGGGCGAGGCCAGCGAAGCGCTGTTGGCGGTGTTCGATGCGTTGACGAGCCACTACGAACGCAGCATGCAGGTGCTGATGGGTTGAGGCCCTGGGCATTCAGAAGTACCACGCCACTGCCGCAACCAGCCGCCCTTCGGTGATCACCGGCACGGCCACCAGCGTCTCCAGGCCGGCCTCGGTGGCAATGCGGCCGAGGCCTGCGGGCTCGGAGCCTGCGTTGTCAGTGACTGCCGGCACGCCGGTGAGGAGCACCTTGCCGATCGTGCCTTGACCGCATTCAAGCGCCGGCAGAGCCGAGCTCGCCGCGATCATGCCGCGGCTCTCGCAAAAGCCGCCCGCCAGCGTGAGGTTCTCGCGTGCAGCGTCGGGCATCCAGATCTCGGTGCGGCGCGCAATGGGCGTGCCGAGCGCCGACAAAAATGCCAGCACATAGTTCTGCTTCGACTGCACTGCGCAAGGCATCGCAAAGCCTCGGTTGATGCCGACCTTGACCGCCGCATCAGCGCGCAAGAAGCGCGAGCCCTTGCCGAGGTCTTCAACAAACACCGGCAACCCCGCCTCCCAGGCCATGCCCGGCAAGCCGTTGCCGCGGCGGATGGTGGTGTGGCGCGAGATGTACTCGAAGGCATCGGCCGTGGTGCCGTAGTAGCCGTCGACCAACTTCATGTCGGCAGACTCTGCCGGGTCGTTGTGCCAGAGCTCGATGGCGCCGGCGTGCTCGGCATCGTCGCCACAGAACAGCACGAGCACCGAGGTCAGAAAGTCGCCGGCAAAGATGGGCATGGCGATGCCGCAGGTCAGCCCTTCAGCGTGTGCAGCTTGAGTGCGGCGGAAGTAGGAGCCATCGAATTGCTTCAGGATGATCGGCTTGCCTTGCTCCCAGGCTTGGCCGGGCAGGCCTTCACCGCGGCCGAAGCAAAGCGTCTTGCTCATCGCCTCGAAGCGCGCCGCTTTGCCGTAGAGGCCGCCACCGAACTCGAGCATCGTTCGGTCAGCACTCGGCACCCAAACTTCAACCGCACGTATAAAAGTTTTCATGCAGCCACCTTTTCCACATGCCCATGACGGGTGTAGAGAAAGTCGAGCACCGCTTTGCGAAAGTGCGTGTAGCGCGTGTCTTCCGCCAATGCAACGCGGTTGCGCGGGCGCTCCAGATCGACGCTCAAGATCTCGCCGATCGTGGCGGCCGGGCCGTTGGTCATCATCACGATGCGGTCTGAGAGCAGCACCGCTTCATCGACATCGTGCGTCACCATCACCACCGTGCTCTTGGTGCGCGCGACGATCTTGAGCAGCTCGTCTTGCAGGTGCGCGCGGGTCAGCGCGTCGAGCGCGCCGAAGGGCTCGTCCATCAGCAAGACTTTGGGCTCCATGGCCAGCGCGCGGGCAATGCCGATGCGCTGCTTCATGCCGCCCGAAACCTCATGCGGCCGCTTGGTGGCTGCATGCCCCATGTTGACGAGCACAAGTGCCGCCTGCGTGCGCTCGCGCAGTTGCGCCTTCGACTCGGTCTTGGAGAACACACGTTCGACCGCGATGTAGACGTTCTCGAAGCACGTGAGCCACGGCAGCAGCGAGTGGTTCTGGAACACGACCGCGCGCTCCGGGCCGGGCGCGGCGATCTCACGGTTATCGCAAAGCAGCACGCCGCTGGTCGGCAAGGTCAGGCCGGCGATGAGGTTGAGCAAGGTCGACTTGCCGCAACCCGAGTGGCCGATCAAGGTGACGAACTCGCCCTGCTCCACGTTCAAATTGATCTCGCGCAAGGCATGAAAGCGGCCCTTGCGGGTGGTGAACACCATCTCGGCGTTCTGCACTTCGATGTAGCTGTTCATTGTGAATGGAGCCTCTCGTCCGATGAATACATTGGCCGGTCCCCCGAGGGGACGCGTGCCGGCTTGGGGCGGCCCGGCGCTCGGCCGGCCGTGTTTGTTGACATGGTGCCGGCGCTCAGGTCTCGTCGAAGCTGAAGCGCTTGGCAACCGAGATCAGCAGCCATTCGAGCAAGAGCCCGACGATGCCGATCACGAAGATCGCGATCAAGATGTGCTTGACGTTGAGGTTGTTCCACTCGTCCCACACCCAAAAGCCAATACCTACGCCGCCGGTCAGCATCTCGGCCGCCACAATGACCAACCACGCGGTGCCCACTGCCAGGCGCACGCCTGTCAGCATGTACGGCAGCACGGCAGGAAGCAGGATTTTGGTAAATATCTTCCATTCGCTCAAGTTCAGTACCCGCGCTACGTTCATGTAATCTTGCGGAACGCGCTGCACGCCGACCGCTGTGTTGATGATCATGGGCCAGATGGAGCAAATAAAAATCGTCCAAATCGCCGCCGGGTTGGCACCTTTGAAGACCAGCAAACCAATTGGCAACCAAGCCAGCGGTGACACCGGCCGCAGCAAGCTGATAAGCGGGTTGAACATATTGCTTAAAAACTTAAAGCGACCAATCATGAAGCCGACCGGAATGCCGACGATCGCAGCCAGGCCAAAGCCAAGCGCCACGCGATTGAGCGATGACAAGATGTTCCAGCCAATGCCTTGGTCGTTTGGCCCTTTGCTGTAAAAAGGGTCGCTGAACAGCGTCACCGCTTGCGCGAACGTGGCGCTGGGCGACGGAATGCTGCCTTTGCTGGTAATCGAAATAGCCATCCAGATCAGCACCAGCAGGCCAAATCCAAGAAGCGGAGGCATGACGCTCAGCCACAAAAAAGACAAGTCTCGTGATGGTCTGAAAGCCACTGTTGGCGCTGAAGCCAGCGATGCCGCCGTAGCTGCGGAAATCTCAGTATTTGACATGTCTTTTAATGCTGAAACGCTTTTTTTACGGGCGCGAGCAGCTCCTGAATGTATGGCGCTTGTGTGGCCATCGCCAGCATCAGCTTCGTGGAAAACAGCAGCAACCATGATGTGCCCCTTGATGGTGGTTCGATCACAAACAAAAAAATCAGGCTTTTATTCAGGCTTTGACTTTGAAGCTGTCGGCGTACTTGGCTGGGTCTTTACCGTCCCAAATCACGCCGTCCATCATCTTGCTGCTGCGCATCGGGCTGGCGGGCACGCTGACCTTGGCGGCGGTGGCGGCTTGTTTGTAAATATCAATCTGGTTGATCTGCTTGGCCATGGCGAGGTAGTCAACATGGTCCTTCATCAAGCCCCAGCGCTTGTGCTGGGTCAAAAACCACATGCCGTCAGACAGGTAGGGGAAGTTGACCGCGCCATCGGCCGAGAACTTCATGTAATTGGCGTCGTCCCAAGTTTTGCCCATGCCGTTTTGGTAGCGGCCGAAAATGTGCTGGTTGATGGCGTCAACGCTGGTGTTGACGTAGCTCTTGTCGGCAATGGTTTCTGCCATTTTGGTTTTGTTGCTCAGGCTGGCGTCGATCCATTTGCCGGCCTCAAGAATGGCGGCAGTTACGGCGCGTGCCGTGTTGGGGTTCTTTTTGACAAACTCGGCGGTGGTGCCCAGCACTTTTTCAGGATGGTCTTTCCAGATGTCCTGGGTGGTTATGGCGGTCACGCCAATGCCGTCGATGATGGCGCGATGGTTCCACGGCTCACCGACACAGTAGCCGTCCATGTTGCCGACGCGCATGTTGGCCACCATTTGTGGCGGCGGCACGGTAATGACTTTGGCGTCTTTGAGGGGGTTGATACCGTTGGCAGCCATCCAGTAGTACAGCCACATGGCGTGGGTACCTGTTGGGAAGGTTTGAGCGAAGGTGTACTCGCGCTTTTCTTTTGCCATTAGTTTCGCCAGGCTTGGGCCGTCAACAGCACCCTGATCAGCGAGCTTTTTGCTCAGGGTGATTGCCTGACCGTTGTTGTTCAGAGTCATCAGCACAGCCATGTCTTTTTTCGGTCCGGATGTGCCGGCGTGAACGCCATACACCAAACCGTAAAGCGCATGGGCAAAGTCCAGCTCGCCGCTGACCAGCTTGTCACGTACACCGGCCCAGCTGGCTTCTTTGGTGGGGATGATGGTGACCCCGTATTTCTTGTCAATACCCAGTACCGATGCCATGACGACTGATGCGCAGTCAGTCAGCGGTATAAAACCAATTTTGACTTCCTTCTTTTCGGGCGCGTCGGAGCCCTGGGCATACACGACAGCGCGCAGGGCAGGGCTGATGCCGACCGCGCCGACGGCTGCAGCTTGCAACACGTTACGTCGTGTGAGGGACGGTTTGAGCAGTTCAGTCATTCAAAAACTCCTAAGTAAAAAGTCGAAAAATTGAAACGTGAATATTGAAAACAACAATCGAACAGATCAAAAAAAAAGGCGCTCGACCCAAGCTTCCACGTCATGCGAGGATGCAGAGGTACGAACGCCTTTGTTCTTTAAGCCAGCAACTTCGCCGTTGAAATCACTGAGCTGTGCAGTCCTACCAGCAAAAGCTGTGCCAAGTGCTTACAAGCCTATGCGTGAGGGCTTGGGCTGCCGATTAGAGTGGCTGTTTATCTTCTAAATAGGCTTGTAGCCCCTAACATTTATAGGCTACAGGCTATTAAAAAAATAGCATTCAAAATTCTGACAATGGCGGTGTCTTGCGCTGCACCTTCTTTGTGCGGTGCACCAATTGAGGTAGGCTGCGAGCGCATTGGCGATTCAGTCGCCGGCCCGGTTGGCGAGTTTTTTGCAGTGGTAGACGGCCTTTCACGTCGGCCACACCATAATGGATTCATGTCCAGGTCTAAGCAGCTTTTTAAATGTGCCGTCACCCGATCAACAGCCGGGCCACGAAGTTGTTGGGCCACAGTCGCATTCGCTGTGACGGCAAGTGTGTTCTCTTGCTTGCACGCTTTCGCGCAAGTCGCCCCACCAAGCAATATCAAGTTTCGGGATTTTTTTAACCATCCCATTGGTCGTGAGGGCTTGCAGATGACTGACAGGCTCAAAGCAGCTGATGGTCAGCGTGTGCGCTTAACCGGCTACATGGTTTCGCAAGAGGTCGTGCCCACGGGGCGCTTTTTTCTAACGCCTCTTCCGGTACAAATGAGTCAACACGCTGATGGCGAGGCTGACGACCTGCCCCCCAGTACCGTGACTGTTTTTATGCCGCCGCGAGATCGTGCCATGCCCATTGTTTACAACCCAGGGTTGATGCAACTTACCGGCGTGCTGCAAGTGGGCAGGTTGGAGTTAGAAGATGGCCGTGTGTCATGGGTCCAGCTGCTACTGGATGCACCTGAGCCCCGTGCGAACGCTGAGGCGGCCGCTGCTTTAACCGCCAAGCGCCTCGAAACGACGCCATCGCCATCGCCTAATTTGCAAGTGTTACCCACCGGAGCCAGGAGCCCCCATGCCCAATCGAGCTACTTTTTTGTTCAGCAAACTTACCATTGCCATGCTGACGGTTATTGCCACGGGGGCGGCACTGGCAGCGCCAGCGGTGTCGCGGCTGACCCCGCCCAGTGAACTGTTCACCAGCAACCAAGCAGCGCCCATCATTGC
>JAYWGR010000073.1:0-68254 GCA_043778145.1 Rhizobacter sp. | reverse complement strand
CGTCTGCGATTAAAGAGATGATCGTGCCGTCACTCTTGCCAGTTGTGGTGCCGATTTTGGTCGGCCTGCTGCTTGGGCCAAAGGCGCTGGGCGGTATGCTGATGGGCACCATCGTGACTGGGCTGTTTGTCGCGATCTCCATGTGTACTGGCGGCGGCGCTTGGGACAACGCCAAAAAGTACATTGAAGACGGCCACCATGGCGGCAAGGGCAGCGAGGCCCACAAAGCTGCAGTGACCGGCGACACCGTTGGCGACCCCTACAAAGACACGGCCGGCCCGGCGGTGAACCCGCTGATCAAGATCATCAACATCGTGGCGCTGCTGATCGTGCCGCTTTTGCCGATGTAGCAGGCGAAGAGGTGGACTTGAAGCGCCTGAGGTGGCCCCAAGGTATCGGTCATGAACGCGAACACCACCCGTACCCTGCCGGATGACTTCCGAACGCTGCTTGCGCTGGCCCAGCTGCTCGAGCGCTTGGAGCGGACCCCGGTTGAGCGCAGCCCGGACCAATATCGGGCCCTGGTTCAACGTTTGAGCGGCGAGCTGGCCAACGTCGAGCCTGGGCCCGATCTGCACGCTTTGCTCGACGCTTGCCCGGCCACCGCCGAGCTCTACGAAAACCTGCATTACGTCCACGCCGGCCTCTGCCGCTCACCGCTTGATGAGTCGCTGAACGCTGAGAAGCGCGCGCGGCAACTCATCAGCGCGGCGGCGGGCCGATAAATTCGCGCAAAACATGCTGGTGATGGAACAAAAATTCGCTCCGAGCGTTCACAAAGCGGTGTGACGCCCATGTCGTAGATGCATCTCTGTGCAAGTCGATCGGCCAACGTTGGGCCGCCGCTTGGCGAGGTATCACGAGCGCCATGTGCCGCACGCTGCCGAGAAAACGTGACGCCTGAGCTCGGTTAAGCTCGAAACCCTTGCGCCGACGGTCAACCACCGGATTTTTGACATGGACAATCTTGAATCGCTGACCGATCAAATGGCGGAAATGCGAGGCCAACTGCTAGCCATGGAGTGTGTGATCAATGCGCTGGTGATGCGGCTCCCGCCTGAGGCAGGTTTGGTTGTTCAAGCATTGCACGCCACGGAGGTCGAGGCATACGGCAACGCTTTGGCCACGTCCAAGGCACCGCTCGCAACCATCGAGTCCTTCGAGCGGCAGATAGCACGGTCAAAGCAGATGTTGAATGTCCAAGACATTCCGCTCGCCGGCAAGACTGAGCCGACGAGCTGACTCGCGGCGGTCCACCGCCTCTATCTGGCAGCTTGCGCGCCGGAGCGGCCCTCACGTACACTGTATGCAAACACAGTTACGGGGTAACGAGATGCGAAATATCTACCGCCAAAACTATCGCCCGCAACCGGCGATCCGGGTACCGCGCTGGGCGCAGACGCTTTGGCGTTGGCTGTGATCGGTGTTGTCCATTCTCAAAGTTGATGCGGAGCGGTGCGTTGACCAGGCGCCGAGGGCTATTCGTCAGACTCAGGGCCATCTGCGCACAGTGCGTCCCAATTGCTGATCGCCACCGCAGCACAAGTCGCAGCGAAACCTACCCACGCACAAACCAAAAGCAACATTGCTCAGTACCGTCCTCTTCAACAGGGGCGCAATTTTTGCAACGTTGCGGCGGTTGCAGTGACAGGGATTTCGCTAGGTTTGACTCCGCGCATTGAGCGTGAGCGAGCGAACCACCCCCAGACGCGGCGCTGGCATGACTCAACGACTAAAAGCAAAAACGGGCCTCAGGGGCCCGTTTTTACATATCACTCAGCGTTGATTTCATCACTTGGCGGAGCCGGAGGGATTCGAACCCTCGATGCAGGTTTTGCCCACATACTCCCTTAGCAGGGGAGCACCTTCGGCCACTCGGTCACAGCTCCAATTGCCAGCGAAGATTCTAACCGCGTCTGAGCGCGATTCAGACCAGATCAGCGCACTGGTTGCTCAAGATCGAAAGCTTTGTGCAGCGCCCTCACGGCGAGCTCCATGTACTTCTCGTCCAGCACGACGCTGGTCTTGATTTCGCTCGTCGTGATCATTTGAATGTTGATGCCTTCTTCGCTCAGGGCGCGGAACATGCGGCTGGCCACGCCAACATGCGAGCGCATGCCAATGCCAACGATGCTGACTTTGCAAATCTTCGGGTCACCAACCAAATCGATGGCGCCGGTCTGCGGCTGAACCTGTGTCTTCAGCAAATCCATCGTGCGCGCATAGTCGTTGCGGTGCACCGTGAACGAAAAATCGGTGCGGCCATCATGCGAAACGTTTTGAATGATGACGTCTACATCGATGTTCGCATCGGCCACCGGGCCCAGGATCATCGATGCGATGCCAGGCTTGTCGGTCACGCCGAGCAGGCTGATCTTGGCTTCATCACGGTTGAATGCGATGCCTGATACGACGGCTTGTTCCATTTTTTCGTCTTCCTCGAATGTGATCAACGTGCCCGACTGCGCCTCTTCGGCAATGGCGATGTCCCAGGGCGTGAAGCTTGAAAGCACTCGCAGTCTGACGCGGTACTTGCCAGCGAACTCGACCGACCGGATTTGCAGAACTTTGGATCCGAGGCTCGCCATCTCCAGCATCTCTTCGAAGCTGATGCTGGTCAATCGCCGAGCTTCGGCCACGATGCGCGGGTCGGTGGTGTAGACGCCATCTACATCGGTGTAGATCAAACACTCGTCGGCCTTCAACGCGGCGGCCACTGCAACTGCTGAAGTATCAGAGCCGCCGCGGCCCAACGTGGTGATGTTGCCGGCGGCATCAACGCCCTGGAAGCCCGCGATAACAACCACCTTACCCGCCGCCAAATCTGCCCGCACGCGATCGTCGGCAATGCTTTCAATGCGCGCTTTGGTGTAGGCCTCGTCAGTCGCGATGGGCACTTGCCAGCCGGCATAGCTCACGGCCTCAATACCTTCGGCCTGGAGCGCAACTGCCAGCAGTCCGACCGAGACTTGTTCACCTGTGGAGGCGATCATGTCGAGCTCGCGCATCAATGCCGGAGTGCTTCCGGGTGGCGAAAGCTCTTTCGCAAGGCCCAGCAAACGATTGGTCTCGCCGCTCATGGCCGAGGGAACGACGACCATCTGGTGGCCAGCGCGCGCCCATTTGGCAACCCGTTTGGCGACGTTGCGGATGCGCTCGGTCGAGCCCATGGAGGTGCCGCCGTACTTGTGAACGATGAGTGCCATGGGGTGATAACAATCGAGTCAAAAAGGGCCAAGTGCCCACTGAAGAGCCCGAGATTCTAGCGTTGGCGTATCGCCATTCTTCGCCCGGCGGCGGGCCCGAGACTCAGCCCGCGGCGTCAGGCAACCAAGTCAACATCATCAAAGCTTGGCCGGGCAGGCCGACGGCGCGAGAGTCGATGCCGAGCCCAGGCACGTAAACCAGTTGCCCGCCGCTATACACCAGCGGACCACGTCGATCCCACTCGGGCACGCCTGCCGCCTGGAACTGCTTTTTGAGGCTGCGCGGCGGGCGGCCAGGACCCTCCTGAAACTGCTCGTTGCCCAGCCGCGCCCTCAGTTCAAGTTGACCTAACCAGGCAAGCGGAACGCCGCCCTCATCCACTCTGGAAAATTGAAGCCGCCCACCCCAGCCCGGCAACAGATGAGTGCTCGCTCGGTCAACGATCAGGCCTGCCTCGCGGCTGTCAGATAGCGGCTCGGCCTGCAACGTGTGGTAGCGCAGTTGCCCGCGATGACAACGCAGTTCGCCGGACGCAAGTTGCCAACGAGAGCCGGTTGCGGACTCTGGCAATTCATCGAGCAGGCGCAACACGGTGCTCGCCGGCGCAGCGGCGCCGGTTTGCGCTTTCAACCAACAACGCAAACTGTTGCTGCGGCGCGCCGGCGAGAGCGTGAGCCAACGGTCGATGTGGAGCGAATCTGTCGCACAGTGAGCGAGGTCGATTTGGGCCAGCTCGGCCAGCGCTTCCGCAGCCTCTGCAGATCGAGCAGCAGAAGCAGCGAGTGAGGCCTCAGCCTGCGGAAAGGCCGCAGCCACCGCAGGCCAAATTTGCACCCTCAGCCGATTGCGGGTGAAGCGGGTGTCGGCGTTGCTGTCGTCTTCGATGTGGGCGAGCGCATGCAGCCGCACATAGCTGTCAATGTCATCGCGCGAGCGCTTCAACCATGGCCGCATCCAGTTCACGCCGTCACGGAACGTACTCCTGGGCATACCGGCCAAGCCCGCGGGCCCGGCGCCGCGCAGCGCCTGGATCATCATGGTTTCAGCCTGATCGCGGCGGTGGTGGCCGAGCAGAACGACATCGCTGCCCTGGGAAATGGCCATCTCCCGCAGAGCGGCGTACCTTGCTTGGCGCGCCCAGGCTTCGACACTTTCGCCGCGAACCGGGTGACCAACCAATCGGTGCACCAGCAGCTCAACCGGCCACCCCGCGGACGCCCATGCGTCACATTGATCGCGGCAGTGTCTCGACCAGTCGTCAGCCAGGGCGCTCAAGCCGTGATGCACATGCAGCGCAACAACGTGGAAGCCGCCCTCCAGCCCTGCGGCCAGCGTGGCGTGCAACAGCGCGGTCGAGTCGCGCCCACCGCTGTAGGCAACTGAGACGACCAGCGCCGACTCAGCGCTCTTTGGTGTCGCTGAAGCGGCCGTAGGACTGAACTCGTTCGTAGCGTCGCTTGAGCAGATCCTTCGTGCTCAGGTCACTGACTTGCCGAAGCGCGTCATTCAGTGCGCGCTTCAAGAAAGCAGCCATCTGCTTTGTGTCGCGGTGAGCGCCACCCACTGGCTCGCTGACGATCTTGTCGACCAAGCCAAGCGCTTTGAGGCGATGCGCCGTGATCCCAAGGGCATCAGCCGCATCAGAAGCACGCTCCGATGTCTTCCACAGAATCGACGCGCAGCCCTCAGGAGAGATGACCGAGTAGATTGAGTACTGCAACATCAGCAACTGATCGCCGACGCTGATCGCGAGTGCGCCGCCCGAACCACCCTCGCCAATGATCGTGACGATGATCGGCACCTCGAGCTGCGCCATCTCGAAAATGTTGCGGCCGATGGCTTCGGACTGGCCGCGCTCTTCGGCGCCGATTCCGGGATATGCGCCGGGCGTGTCCACGAAAGTGAACACGGGCAAGCCGAACTTCTCGGCCACCTTCATCAGACGCAGTGCTTTGCGGTAGCCCTCCGGGCGTGACATGCCAAAGTTGCGCGACGCCCGCTCCTTCGTATCGCGCCCCTTTTGATGACCAAGCACCATGCACGCCTGGCCATTGAAGCGCGCCAGACCACCAACGATGGATTGGTCATCCGCAAATGCGCGGTCGCCATGCAGCTCTTGAAAGTCGGTGAAGATTTCGCTGACGTAATCGAGCGTGTAAGGTCGCTGCGGATGCCGGGCAATTTGCGTGACTTGCCAAGGCGACAAGTTGGCATAGATGTCTTTGGTGAGCTGCTGGCTCTTCTTGCTGAGGCGATCGATTTCTTCAGAGATGTCGACTGCGGATTCGTTTTGCACGTAACGCAGTTCATCGATCTTCGATTCCAAGTCCGAAACAGGCTGTTCGAACTCGAGGAAATGTCGTTTGCTCATGGGCGAGATCCGGGTTCAATAGTCAACGGGGAGCGGGTCCAGGCTGCGCCAAATGTACCATGTGGCCACCGAGCGAAAGGGCGCCCAAGCGTCGCCCACTTCGCGTGCTTCGGCCCGAGAAACGGGCTCACCGCTGAAGTAGTTGACGCTGATCCCTTTGATGAGTCCGACATCGTCGAGCGGCAGTACGTCGGGGCGCATCAAATGGAAGATCAGGAACATTTCCGCGGTCCAGCGGCCAATGCCGCGGATCGCAACAAGTTCCTCGATGATCGCCTCGTCGCTCATCTGCTGCCATTGCTGAACGTGGACTGCACCACTCGCAAAGTGCTGGGCAAGATCCGACAAGTACTCGACCTTGCGCGCGGAAAGGCCCGCGGCGCGGATCGCCGTCGGCTCGAGCGCGAGCAAGGCTGCAGGCGCCAGGCAGCTCGACGGGCCAGGCATGAGCGCCACAAACCGGTTCCACACCGACTGCGCGGCCTTGACCGAAATTTGCTGGCCGACGATTGATCTCGCCAGCGTGGTGAAGGCGTCACCCCGACTGCGCAGGCGCCCTTCGCCACAGGTCGGAATCAGCTTCTTCATGACCCTGTCGCGCTTGCTGAGGTGCTTACACGCTTCGTCCCAATAAAGAGGTGTGACAAGCGGCGAGGCATCAACAGGGATCACGGCGTCGGCGGGCCGAAGCGTCTCCGGCTTCACGGCGCGGGCCACCATCACGCCTTCATCCAGGTCGTGCCCTGGGGCGAATCCTGCAACACGATCCCGTCGGCGAGCAGCGCCTGGCGGATGCTGTCTGCAAGAGCGAAATCGCGCGCCCTCTTCGCTTGCGCGCGTGCCTCGATTCGCGCTTCAATGCTCGCTTCATCCAGTGTGTTGCCAAGTTGAAGATAGCTGCGCGGCGCTTGCTGCAAAAAGCCCAACGTCGCCGCCAAGCCCTTCAGCAAACCGGCGACCTCAGCTGAGCGCTCGCGGTTGAGTTCACCCGCAAGTTCGAACAACACCGCCACCGCAACAGGCGTGTTGAAGTCATCATTCATCGCCGCACGGAATGCTGCAGCCTGCGGCTTCGACCAGTCGATGGCTGGCGCCTCGGTCATTTCCATGCCGTCGAGTGCGGTGTAGAGGCGGCGCAACGAGCCGCGCGCATCGTCGAGATTGGCATCGCTGAAATTGAACGGGCTGCGGTAGTGCGTGCGCAGCATGAAAAACCGGATCGTCTCGCCGTCATAGCGCGCCAGCACCTCGCGAATGGTGAAGAAGTTGCCGAGCGATTTCGACATCTTCACGTGATCGACGTTGAGCAACCCGTTGTGCGCCCATACCCTTGCGGGCGGCTTGCCGCTAGCACCCTCGCTCTGCGCGATCTCGTTCTCGTGGTGAGGAAACTGAAGGTCGGCGCCGCCGCCGTGCAAATCGAATTGTTCACCGAGCAAGGCGCAACCCATGGCCGAACACTCGATGTGCCAACCGGGCCGCCCGGGGCCGAAGGCAGACGCGTACTTCGCGTCTTCCGGCTCATCGGGCTTGGCGGCTTTCCAGAGCACGAAGTCCAGCGGATCGAGTTTGCCGTCGAGCACGGCCACGCGCTCGCCGGCACGCAGTTCGTCGATCGATTTTCCGGAGAGCTGCCCGTAACGCGGGAACTGCCGCACTGCGTAATTCACGTCGCCATTGGACGCGCGATACGCCAAGCCTTTGACTTCGAGCGCATCGATCATCGAGAGCATTTGCGGGACGTATTCGGTGGCGCGCGGCTCATGCGTTGGGCGAGCGATGCCGAGTGCGTCAAGATCGGCATGCATCGCAGCGACCATCTCGGTCGTCAACTCACGCAGCGTGATGCGCCGCTCGAGCGCGCGGCGAATGATCTTGTCGTCGATGTCGGTGATGTTGCGCACGTAGGTCACGCGATAGCCGAGCGTCAGTAGCCAGCGGTAGATCACATCAAACGCGATCATCATTCGCGCATGACCAACGTGGCAGAGGTCATAGATGGTGATGCCGCACACGTACATGCGCACGTGATTTGGCTCGATCGGCGTGAAGACCTCGAGGGTCCGCGAGAGGGTGTTGTGAATGCGTAGCGTCATGGGCCGGAGAGAAATACAAAGCGCGGGTGCGGGGCTCGGAAGCAAAGAAAGTTCGAACCACGAAGCGGCCTCGACTGCTTGCGCCGGGCGTCCGCACGGGGTCATCAGGCGCGGCACGACGCGCCGACAGCACCTCGCGCTGCAGCCTCTCTCAGACTGACTGAAAGAGGCCTGCACTACAATGAAATCAGTATAGCGGGGGCCGTCGTGAGCGCGGCCAGCGGTGCACCCGCATCGCTTCGACTGCGCCTGCCGCGCACCCTCCTCGCCTCTACATACCCCGATGATCCGCATTGCCTCCACCTCTATTCGCGCTTTGCTTTGCTGGTGGTTTTTCATCGCTGCGACCGTTGGTACAAGCCGAGCCGATTCCGCCGATGCATTGACTGAGGTGCAGCGTTTGAGCAGTGCAGGACAAAGCGCTGCCGCGTTGCAAAAAGCCGATCAGTTCCTTGCCAGTAAGCCCACCGATGCCGCGATGCGCTTTGCAAAGGGCGTGCTGCTTGCTGACTTGAAGCGTCGGCCAGAGGCGATTGATCTGTTCCGTGGCTTGACCGAAGACCATCCCGATCTGGCAGAGCCGTACAACAACTTGGCCGCGTTATATGCCGCCAATGGCGACTTTGGACTTGCGCGAAACGCACTCGAACAGGCGCTGCGGACCAATCCCAGCTACGCCTTGGCCCATGAAAATCTTGGCGACGTCTATGCGATGCTCGCGAGCCAGGCGTACGCCCAAGCCCTGAAGCTCGCGCCACGGAACACGAGCGTGCCACCCAAGTTGGCACTCATTCGCGAGCTCGCGAAACGCGGGTTGGCTTCGGTCGCCTCCGCCGCCTCAACACCCGCACCCTGACAAATCCACCAAGCATCGGAGACAGACGGACATGATGATTTCAACTTGCTTCTCTCGCTGGTCTGCTACAGCCCTTCTGGCAGCCGCCTCGTTGTGCATGAGCTTTTCGGCGAACGCACAACGCGTCAAGCTGGCCACATCGGCCGGCGATATCGTGATCGAACTGGACGCCTCGAAGGCGCCCAAGTCGGTCGACAACTTCCTGCAGTACGTCAAGGCGGGCCACTACAACGGCACGGTGTTTCACCGCGTGATCCCGAACTTCATGATCCAAGGCGGCGGTATGGGCGCTGATCTCAAAGAAAAACCAACTCGCGCTGCGATCCCGCTCGAAAGCAAAAATGGGCTAGACAACGTGCGCGGCTCGGTGGCGATGGCACGGACCAACTCGCCCAATTCAGCGACCGCGCAGTTTTTCATCAACGTCAAAGACAACGACTTCCTCAACGCCGCCAACTCGCGTGACGGCAACGGCTACGCGGTCTTCGGCAAGGTTGTGACTGGCATGGACGTAGTCGACAAAATCCGCATGGTTCCGACCGGCAACAAGGGCCCCTTCGACGATGTGCCGCTAGAGGCCGTCACGATCAAATCAGCAACTGTGGAGAAATGAACATGAGCACCCAAGTCGACCTCGAAACCACCAAGGGCACGATCCGCGTTGAACTCGATGAGGCCAAGGCGCCTGAATCGGCGCGCAACTTCCTCGCCTACGTTGACGCCGGTCATTACAACGGCACCGTGTTCCACCGCGTCATCCCGGGCTTCATGATCCAAGGCGGCGGCTTCGAGCCAGGCATGACGCAAAAGCCCACACAGGCGCAGATCAAAAACGAGGCCAACAATGGCCTGAAGAACAACCGCTATACGCTGGCGATGGCGCGAACTTCAGCTCCGCATTCGGCGACGTCGCAGTTCTTCATCAACGCGACGGACAACGGCTTCCTCAACTTCACTTCGGAAAGCGCAAGTGGTTGGGGCTATGCCGTGTTTGCCAAGGTCGTCGCCGGCACCGAAGTGGTGGACGCGATCGAGAAGGTCAAGACGGGCAACCGCGGTGGGCACGGCGATGTGCCACTCGAAGATGTAGTGATTTTGAGCGCGACCCGCGTTGCTTGAGAACGCCGAATGGGAATGCAAGCACTTGAATTGATCGCTCCGCAAGACTGGCGGACGATCGACTTCATCAGTGATTTGCACCTGGGAGAAGACACGCCGCAAACGTTCGCGGCGTGGGCGCAATACATGAGCACGACCGCCGCCGACGCGGTTTTCATCCTCGGCGATCTGTTCGAGGCCTGGCCTGGCGACGACGCGCGCCGCGCAGGATTCGAAGCGAGTTGCGGCGAGGTATTGCGCCGCGCCGCATCGACGCGGCAGATCGCATTTCTGGTTGGTAATCGCGATTTTCTCGTCGGCCCCGAGGCCTTGACTGACTGGAACGTCATGGCGTTGGCCGATCCAACCGTATTGGTCGCTTTCGGTCAACGTGTGCTTTTGACGCATGGCGACGAACTGTGTATCGCCGATGTCGACTACCAGCGTGTGCGCCGCACGGTGCGCAGCCCGATCTGGCAAGCCAGCGTTCTCGCGCGACCACTCCCCGAGCGGCGGGCGATGGCGCAGCGAATGCGCGCTGAGAGTGAATCTCGCCAAAACGCTCATACCGCGGCTCACAGTTTCGATGTCGACCGAGATACCGCCATGCAGTGGATGGCGGCGGCCGCGACGCCCACCCTGATCCACGGCCACACGCATCGCCCTGGAGACGAGCGCTACACGGCCGAATTCGGGCGAACCGTGTTGAGCGACTGGGATCTGGACGACTTGCGCAGCCCGCGCGCCGAGGTCTTGCGCTGGCAGGCCGGCAGTCTGCGCCGCATTCCGCCGACGCACGCCAGCTCGCGTATCTGAGCTACCGTGCTTGCTTGGTGGAAGCGGCATCGCGATGCGCGGACGCTCGCGCGTCGCGCGATTCCGGATGAACTCTGGCGTCTGACGCTCGCGCGCTTCCCGTTCCTTGCCCATCGACCACTGGCAGACATTGCCGCACTCCGCGAGCTCTCGACTTTGTTCCTGGCAAAGAAAGAGTTCACTGGCGCGCAAGGCTTGGCGATCGACGATGCGATGGCTGTGGCGATCGCCGCGCAAGCCTGCTTGCCCGTGCTGCGCCTGGGACTCGACTGGTATGACGGCTTCGTAGGCATCGTCGTGCATGCCGACGCTGTCATCGCGCAGCGTGAATTCACCGGCGACGACGGCGTCGTCCACAGTTACGAGGAAGAACTCTCCGGCGAAGCCATGCATGGCGGGCCGGTGATGCTGTCCTGGCGCGACGTGGCCGAGTCTGGCGAGTCGGCCGAACGGGGCTACAACGTTGTGATTCACGAGTTCGTGCACGTTCTCGACATGCGAACGGGTGAAGCCGATGGCGTGCCACCGCTGCCTGACACCGCGTCTCGCGTTCGATGGACAGACACGATCGATGCGGCGTTTGATGAGTTTTGCATCCGCGTCGATCGTGGCGACGAGACACTGCTCGACCCATACGGCGCCGAAGGCATTGATGAGTTCTTTGCCGTGGCCTCGGAAGCGTTTTTTGTCGCGCCGATCGAGTTCGAGCGCGCGCATGAGTCACTTCACGCGCTGTTCACCGCGTTCTTCCGACAAGACCCAGCTGCGGACTTTGGCGCCGCCCAAAACAAAGGGCCCGAATGGGCCCTTTGATGCGCTAGCTTTTCAACTGCCTCAGGCCGTGGCGGGCTCCGCCTTCGGCTTGTCGCTACGCTTGGTCGGTTGGATGTCGAGCAGCGGCTTGCCGTCCGCATCAACATCGACGGTCAGGCGGCCGCCGTCGACCAAGCGACCGAACAGCAGTTCATCGGCCAATGCACGGCGAATGGTGTCCTGGATCAGTCGCTGCATTGGTCGAGCACCCATCAACGGATCGAAGCCGGTTTTCGCGAGTTGCTTGCGCAGTGCATCGGTGAAGGTCACTTCAACCTTCTTCTCGGTCAACTGACTTTCCAACTGCAGCAAGAACTTATCGACCACGCGAAGGATGATCTCTTCGTCGAGTGCCTTGAAGCTCACAGTCGCGTCAAGTCGGTTGCGGAACTCGGGCGTGAACAAGCGTTTGATGTCAGCCATTTCATCACCCGACTCTCGCGAGTTGGTGAAGCCGATCGTTGCCTTGTTCATTGTCTCGGCGCCAGCATTGGTCGTCATGATGATGATGACGCTGCGGAAGTCGGCTTTGCGGCCGTTGTTGTCGGTCAGCGTGCCATGGTCCATCACCTGCAGCAGAACGTTGAACACATCCGGATGCGCCTTTTCGATTTCATCGAGCAACAGCACCGCATGCGGCTTCTTCGAGACTGCCTCGGTCAGCAGGCCGCCTTGGTCAAAACCCACATAACCCGGTGGCGCACCGATCAAGCGGCTGACTGCGTGGCGCTCCATGTATTCACTCATGTCGAAGCGAATCAACTCGATGCCAAGTATGTAGGCAAGCTGCTTGGCGACCTCGGTTTTGCCAACGCCCGTCGGCCCGCTGAACAGGAAGGAGCCAATTGGCTTGTCCGGGCGACCAAGGCCCGAACGCGCCATCTTGATCGCAGCCGACAACGCCTCGATGGCCGGCTCCTGACCGAAGACGACGCTGTTCAGATCGCGGTCAATCGTCTTGAGCTTGGAGCGGTCATCGTTCGAGACGCTCGCCGGTGGGATGCGCGCAATCTTCGCAACGATCTCTTCAACCTCAGCGCGCGTGATCGTCTTCTTCTGCTTGTTTTTCGGCAGGATGCGTTGCGCAGCGCCGGCTTCGTCGATGACGTCAATCGCTTTGTCGGGCAGATGGCGGTCGTTGATGAACTTGGCCGAGAGTTCTGCTGCAGCTTGCAACGCACCGATGGCGTACTTGACGCTGTGATGCTCTTCGAAACGCGACTTCAAACCCTTCAGGATTTCGACAGTCTGCTCCACCGATGGCTCGATGACGTCGACCTTTTGGAAGCGACGTGACAGCGCAGCATCCTTCTCGAAGATGCCGCGGTATTCGGTAAAGGTGGTCGCACCAATGCACTTCATCGCGCCAGAGCTGAGCGCTGGTTTGAGCAGGTTGCTTGCATCAAGCGTTCCGCCGGAGGCTGCACCGGCACCGATCAAGGTGTGGATCTCGTCGATGAACAACACGGCGTTCGGCTGGTCTTTCAGCTGCTTCAACACGCCTTTAAGGCGCTGCTCAAAGTCGCCGCGGTACTTGGTGCCAGCCAGCAACGCACCCATGTCGAGCGAATAGACGACCGATGTAGCCAACACTTCTGGCACGTCGTTTTGAGTGATTCGCCACGCCAAACCTTCAGCGATGGCCGTCTTGCCAACGCCCGCCTCGCCAACGAGAAGCGGATTGTTCTTGCGCCGGCGGCAGAGGATTTGAATGACGCGCTCAACCTCGTGCTCGCGCCCGATCAGTGGATCGATCTTCCCGTCGCGGGCGAGCTGGTTGAGGTTTTGCGTGAACTGGTCGAGTGGCGAACCCTTGCCCTCGCCTTCTTCCTTTTCGCCCTCACTCGCGCCATTGCCTTCAGCTGGCTTGGCCGGCTCCGGAGGGTCGCTTTTCTTGATGCCGTGTGCAATGAAGTTGACAACGTCCAGGCGCGTCACACCCTGCTGATGCAGGTAATAGACGGCATGCGAATCCTTCTCGCCGAAGATTGCAACCAGCACATTGGCGCCAGTCACTTCCTTCTTGCCGCTGCCGGTGGATTGGACGTGCATGATCGCCCGCTGAATCACGCGCTGGAAGCCGAGGGTGGGCTGCGTGTCGACCTCATCGGAGCCACCCACCGTTGGCGTGTTCTCCTTGATGAAGCCGGCCAGGCTTTTGCGCAGGTCGTCGATGTTGGCCGAGCAAGCGCGCAGGACTTCTGCGGCTGAGGGGTTGTCGAGCAGCGCCATCAACAGGTGTTCCACCGTGATGAATTCGTGGCGCTGCTGGCGCGCCTCGACGAACGCCATGTGCAGACTTACTTCAAGCTCTTGCGCAATCATGCGGCCTCCATAATGCACTGCAACGGGTGACCACCGCGGCGAGCGGCAGCCAACACCAATTCAACCTTTGTGGCGGCTACATCTTTCGAGTAGACGCCACAGACACCACGCCCATCATGATGGATCTTCAACATGATCTGCGTGGCGGTTTCGAGGTCGCGTTTGAAATACTCCTGAAGCACCATCACGACGAACTCCATCGGCGTGTAGTCGTCGTTGAGCAACACCACCTGGTACATGCGCGGAGGCTCGGTTTTCTGTGCCCGCCGCTCGGCCACCACCGCGCCTTGCCCACCATCTGGCTTGGGGCTTGACTTGGGTGCTGCGGGTGGTGGGGTTTTCTCGTCAGGCATGAAAACATTCTATCGAGTTGGTGGCTCTGCGCGCCGTTGCTTCGCATATAGCGACCGAGGGATATTCCACAAGGCCGGCCAGGCTGGTCGCGCACCCAAATGTGGCACAGAGGCGGCAGCAGCGGCCGGCGGTGCACCGAGTCGATGCCGGGTTCCCCATTCTTGACAGCGGAATTTTCACGGCGAAAAATTGGAAACGCGACGGATTCGGGAGCACGACATGGCCACCGGCACAGTCAAATGGTTCAATGACGCAAAGGGCTTTGGGTTCATCGAGCCCGAAGCAGGCGGCGAAGATGTCTTCGCTCATTTTTCCGCGATCCAGATGGACGGGTTTCGCACCCTCAAGCAGGGCGGGAAAGTGAGCTTTGATCTCGTCCAGGGGCCCAAAGGCCAGCTTGCACAGCACATCGCACCGATCGACTCGCCCGACGCTGACCACCGGGCCGAGGCGCATGCGGAACATGCGCACCCCGACGTGCACGACTGAATAGTGAAGCCGCGCCGAGCAAGCGCTCAGGCCGGCGAAGCCGTGTAGCTGCCATCGGCCCGGCCGGTTTAGCGGCCGTAGGATGAGGCCACTGCTTGCCGCCACCGGCGGCGCAAGGAGTAGCCGTGACCGCATCGCCTGATTCACTGGATGACCTCGCGCAAAGCCCTCAAAACAAACCGGCGGAGCCCGGCATCGAGCTGGTTTGCGGCGGTTGTGGCCACGCGTTTTTTGCAGCGATGCGCGAACTTGCCGACGCCGCAGCGGTACTCACCTGCCCCGCTTGCCGCAAGGCCTTCAAGATGAACCAACGGTTCACCCACGACGCGCTCGAGCAGCTCGACAAGCGCAAACGTACCGCTCCCATCGACCAGGTGCTCGCTGACCTCGGCAAGGTGCTGGGCAGCTGAAGCGGTGCCGCGCACGGCCATGGGCCTTGCGCTTGCATGCTGCGCCCGCACGCGTGCGGCGAGGCCGCGTGATGGATCGCACAGATCCAGCCCTCTTCGGCAGGATTGCGCCGCGATGCGGCCTCTTTTGAGTGCGACCACTGCGCTGCTGAGCCGCTACTTTCACCAGTGACGTGGCCACGAGCCACCCACACCCGCGAGTCTTGCGGGCAACACCACGAGGAGGGCAGTTTGATGGTTGCAGGGGGTTTGAGCTTTTCGGTGCGTCTCGCACATTCACGCGCCGATCTTGTAGACGCTTGCGCCGTGCGCGCACATGCCTATGGCCACCACGTGCCGGCAATGCAGCAGTCATTGAGCGCGCCCGATGAACTCGATCGGCAAAGCAGCACGGCCGTCGTGTTGTGTCGCGATAAAACTACCCAACGCGCAATCGGCACGGCGCGCATCCAGCGCAGCGGTGCCGGGCCTTTGCAGCTTGAACGCAGTGTGGCCCTTCCCGCTTGGCTGGCCGATCACCCGAAGGCCGAGATCACGCGCTTGGCCGTGATGCCAGGCGCCGACGCCTTGACGCGCCTCATGCTGATGAAAGCCGGCTATTTGTACTGCTTGGCCAGCCAGATTCGCTGGATGGTGATTGGCGCGCGCAGCGATGCGCTCATCCGCATTTACCGAGGGCTCGGCTTTCGCGATGTACTGGCGCCTGACGAGCGCGTACCGCTGGCGCACGCGGGCGGCATGCCGCACCGAATCCTGGCGTTTGACGTGACGGCCGCGGAGCGCACTTGGCTTGCGAGTGGGCACGGCCTGTATCCGTTCATGATCGAGACCTATCACCCCGAGCTGCAGTTGTTCGCGGAGCCGGAGCTGGCGGCACCGCAAGCTCCGAGCCGGGCATTCACGCGCAACCGGCGTCAACGCTCCGTGCGCACGGCGTTGCCTACGGCCGCAGCGCAATCGGCGAGTTGATCAGGCAGGCGCCCGCGGCAGCGCTGCCCACGGCCACTGCAGCAGCTCAGCGGTTCGTGTGACGACCCAGACCGCCTCAGGCGCCGCAACCGCCGATGGCGGCTCCTGCAGACCGAGCAAGCAGCGTTCGAGCACGATGTCTTCCGGCAAGCCGTCGCGGTGCATCACCTCGCTGCACTGGTCAACGAGCAAACTCGCAAGGTCTTCGCAGAACTCGTAGCGCGCCTCGATGTGCGCGCGCGTTGCACTTGGCTTGCGGCCAGGCGCGCAGAAGATCGCCATGAACGACTCGGGTATGAAGATTTGGTGGTGATGCTCGTCCATCGCTTGGTTTGGTTGACTCGGGTGACTCACTTGACGCGCCTCGGGCGCTGCGAGGGTATCGCAGGGCGCACGGCGCCGATGCCGCCAAAAAACAGATCAGCAACGATTGGCGCCATGTCGGCATGGCTCAGCGTGCCGCCGGGCTGCAGCCAGGTGAACATCCAGTTCATCATGCCGAAGAGCAGCATCGTCAACGGTGTTTGCAGCTTGTCGGCTGCGAGCTCAGGGCGTAGCGCGACGATGGCGTTGGCAAACGCCCGCACCACGGCGCGCTCACCGCCGAGCACCTGTTCGCGGTCTGCGGCGTCGAGGAACTTCACGTCCTCGGTGAGCACGCGGTGCGCGGCTTGCGCGTCGGCATAGGCCTCGATGAAGCATTCGATCAAGCGCCTGAGCCGCGCCTCGGGCGTTAGCGGCTCTGCCTGCACGCGTTCGACGAGCGCCGAGAGATGCGCGATGTGGTCTTGCGCGATTTCAAAGAGCAGCTGGTATTTGTCGCGCACGTAGTGATAGAGCGCAGGCTTCGACACACCGCACGCCACGGCGACCTGGTTCATCGTCGTCGCGGTGTAGCCCTGCTGCGCAAAGAGGGCCGCAGCGCGGGCGAGGATCTCGGCGCGCTGCGTGTCATAGCCGAGGGCGCGACCGCGCGGCATGGCGGCTTCAGCGCTCGTCGAACGAGAGCATCACGCGCTCGGTCAACGGGTGCGCTTGGCAAGTGAGCACGAAGCCGGCCGCAAGCTCGGCCTTGTCGAGCGCAAAGTTGCGCTCCATGCGCACCTTGCCGGCGATCAGCTTGGCGCGGCAGGTGCAGCACACACCAGACTTGCAAGAAAACGGCAGATCAAGCCCGGCTTGGGAAGCCGCATCGAGGATGCTCGTGTGCTCGCTGTGGAAGGCGATCTCGCGCGTGAGGCCATCGCGCACCACGGCGATGGTTGCTTGAACCGCATCGCCCGCCATTGGCGCGAGCCTGGCTGCCGCCGCACTCGTGGGCACGCCGAAGCGCTCCATGTGAATGCGCTCACTCGCCACGCCCGCGGCAAGCAGCGCGGCCTCGGCTTCGTCGTTGACGCCGTGCGGCCCGCACACAAACGCGTGGTCGATGCCGATCGGATCAACCAGCCGGCCGAGGAATTCACCGAGCTTTGTGCGATCAAGCCGGCCGCATGCAATGGGCAGATCGGCTTGCTCTTGCGAGAACACGAGGTGCAGCGCGAGCCGGCTGAGGTAGCGGTTCTTCAGGTCCTCAAGCTCTTCTTTGAACATCGTCGACCTCTGACGCCGGTTGCCGTAGATCAGCGTCACGCGCGATCGCGGTTCGCGCGCAAGCACACTGCGCATGATCGACAAGATCGGCGTGACGCCGCTGCCACCAGCGATGCAAAGGTAGTGGCGCGCCGCTTCGGCATCGAGCGGAACGAAGAAGCGGCCTTCGGGCGACATGACGTCGATCTCGCAGCCGGGCTTGACCTCTTCATTGAGCCACGTCGAGAACACGCCACCCGGCACTTTGCGCACGCCGATCTGCAAGTGCGAATCGTCAATGCCGCTGCAGATCGAGTAAGAGCGGCGCTGCTCGACACCACCGAGCGTCTCGCGCAATGTCAGGTGCTGGCCTTGGATGAACTGGAAAGCCGGCGCCAGATCGGCGGGCACATCGAACGCGAGGATGGTTGCCTCGTCGGTATCGGGCGTGACGCTGCTGACGCGCAAGCGGTGAAAGTGACTGCTCATGTGGAAGCGGCTCGATCAGATCGGCTTGAAGTGCTCGAAAGGTTCGCCGCACGCGATGCAGCGGTAGAGCGCTTTGCAGGCCGTGGCACCAAAGGCCGCAAGGCGCTCGGTGTTGGCACTCTCGCAGCGCGGGCAATTCAAGGCGGGCGAGGCGCGCCGGGGCACGAACTTCATCGCCACGCCTTGGGCTGAATCGGCCGGCCCAGGCGGCGCGATGCCGTACTCGCGCAGCTTGCGGCGGCCTTCGGCGGTGATCCAGTCGGTCGTCCATGCGGGGGCGCGCTGCAGGCGCATGGTCAACGGGCCGAGGCCCGCCGCACCGAGCGCCTCGCGCACGTTTTGCTCGATCAACTCGGTGGCCGGGCAGCCGGAGTAAGTGGGCGTCAAGCTGACGATGAGGCCGGCCCCATCGGCCAACACCTCCCGCACGATGCCGAGCTCGCAGATCGACACCACCGGCACCTCGGGATCGAGCACCGTATCGAGCACGGCCCAAGCTGCAGCGACGCGATCTGCTCTCGCACTCGCACTCGCACCCGCACCCGCACCCGCACTCACCACACACCTCCCGGATGGCTGCGCTGCAGGTGCTGCATCTCCGCCAAGATGAAGCCAAGATGCTCGCTGTGCCGGCCGAACTTGCCGGTGCTGCGAAACGCCGATTCCTTTGGCAGCGCAAGGCCTGCGGCGTCAATCACCGCTGGCACCTCGTCGAGCCACGCCGCGTGCAGATCTGCCCAGCGCGGGCCGAGGCCCATCGAGGTGGCGGCTTCATCCACCGCATCGGCCTCGAACAACTCCGCCACATACGGCCACAGCGCATCGAGCGCGGCCTGTATGCGGCGGGTTGATTCGGGCGTGCCACCGCCCAGGCGCAGCACCCAGTCGCCCGCGTGTTGCTGGTGGTAGCTCGCCTCCTTGAGCGCCTTGCCAGCGATGGCGGCGAGTTCAGCATCGGATGAGTTCTGCAGCCGATGCCACAGCAGCTTCAAGAAGCTCGCCATGATGAAGTTGCGCAGCACGGTCACCGCAAAGTCACCGCGCGGTAGCTCGACCAAGGTGAGGTTCAGGTAATCGCGCTCTTCGCGCAGGTACGCGAGTTGGTCCTCATCGAGGCCGCCACTCCATTGGCCTGCGCGCGTGAGCACCGCACGGGCTTGGCCGACGAGATCGAGCGCCATGTTGGAGAGCGCAATGTCCTCCTCCAAGATCGGCGCGTGGCCGCACCATTCGGCGAGGCGCTGCGCCATGACGAGGCAGGTGTCGCCCACACGCAGCAGGTATTGCACGCGTGGCTCGCGCGAGACCGAGACCGAGCAGGTCATTCGACAACCTCCGTGCTGCGCACTGCGGTGCGCGCACCTTCGAGCGGCTGGGTGGAGCGCATCACATGTGGTCCAGTTCGGCGGGCAAGGCATAGAAGGTCGGGTGCCGGTAGACCTTGTCTTCCATCGGATCGAAGTAGGCGGCCTTCTCGCCCGGATCACTCGCGACGATCTGATCCGAGCGAACGACCCAGATGCTCGTGCCTTCCTGGCGCCGGGTGTAGACATCGCGCGCAAGCTGAATCGCCATCTTCGGATCAGCCGCGTGCAGGCTGCCGCAATGCTTGTGGTCGAGGCCCGCTTTGCTGCGCACGAACACCTCCCAAAGGGGCCACTCGGTTTGCGTGTTAGGCCGATCCGCCATCATGCGGCCTCCTTCAGCGGCGCATGCTTGCGCGCATGCGCCAAAGCGGCCTCGCGCACCCAGGCGCCCTCCTCCCAGGCTTTGACGCGCGTTGCGAGCCGCTCTCGGTTGCACGGGCCATCACCGCCGACGACGCGCCAGAACTCGGCCCAATCGATGGCGCCAAAGTCATGTTGCTGGCGAGCCTCGTTCCATCGCAAATCGGGGTCGGGCAGGCCCACACCGAGCACCTTGGCTTGCTCGACTGCCGCGTCCACGAACTTCTGCCGCAGCTCATCGTTGCTGAGCCGCTTGATGCCCCAGCGCATCGATTGCTCCGTGTTCGGCGAATCGGCATCGGGCGGGCCGAACATCATCAAGCTCGGCCACCACCATCGGTCAACCGCGTCTTGCACCATCGCGCGCTGTGATGCGGTGCCGCGCGTCATCAGGGTCAGCAATGATTCATAGCCTTGCCGCTGGTGAAAGCTCTCTTCACGGCACACGCGCACCATCGCCCGCGCATATGGCGCATAGGAGCACCGGCAGAGCGGCACCTGGTTCATGATCGCCGCGCCATCGACGAGCCAGCCGATCACGCCCATGTCGGCCCAGGTGAGCGTTGGGTAGTTGAAGATCGAGCTGTACTTGGCTTGGCCGGAATGCAGCGCCTCGATCATTTGATCGCGCGAGGTGCCGAGTGTCTCGGCTGCGGCATAGAGGTAGAGGCCGTGGCCCGCTTCGTCTTGCACCTTGGCGAGCAAGATGGCCTTGCGTTTCAGGGTCGGCGCGCGGCTGATCCAGTTGCCCTCGGGCAGCATGCCGACGATCTCGGAGTGCGCATGCTGGCTGATCTGCCGCACCAAGGTCTTGCGGTAGTGCTCGGGCATCCAGTCTTTGGCTTCAATGAACTCGCCGGCGGCGATGCGGGCTTCGAAAGCCTGCTCGGCCTGCAGCTCTTCGGCAGAACGCACCGGGCGCTTGGCGTCAAAGACTTCCTTCGGCGTCGTGTCCATTGCTTGCGTGTACATGGCCTGGCTCCTTGTGCTTTTTTTGCTGCGCTACTTGCCGCGCAGGTCGATCAGGCGCCGGGCTTTGCCGACGAGCGTGCGCTCGATCGAATCGGGCGCGCCCACCGTTGCCGCGCAGCTGATCCCGATGAGCGACTTGATCCGCCCCTGCAGCCACGGCGAGATGGACGCACGATCCGCATCACTCACACCGGGCAGCACTTCGCAGCGCACCTCGATGTGATCGAGCTTGCCTTCACGCGTGACGACCAATTGGTACTGCCCCGACAACTTGCCGTGCGCGAGCACGATCTCTTCGATCTGCGTCGGGAAGAGGTTGACGCCGCGGATGATCAGCATGTCGTCACTGCGGCCAACGACCTTGCCCATGCGGCGCATGGCACGCGCGGTGGGCGGCAAGAGCCGAGTGAGGTCGCGTGTGCGGTAGCGAATCACCGGCATCGCTTCTTTGGTGAGCGTGGTGAACACCAGCTCGCCTTCTTCACCGTCAGGCAGCACCTCGCCGGTTTCGGGGTCGATGATTTCGGGATAGAAGTGGTCTTCCCAGATCACCGGGCCGTCTTTGGTCTCGATGCATTCGCTGGCCACGCCCGGGCCCATCACTTCACTGAGGCCATAGATGTCGACCGCGTCGATGCCCGCGTTGGCTTCGATGTCGCGGCGCATGGCCTCACTCCAGGGCTCGGCGCCGAAGATGCCGATCTTCAGGCTGGTGCCGCGCGGGTCAATGCCTTGGCGCTGCATCTGCTCGATCAGCACCTGCATGTATGACGGCGTCACCATGATGATCTGCGGCTTCAAATCTTGGATGAGCTGAATCTGCTTTTCGGTTTGCCCGCCCGAGATCGGAATCACGGTGCAGCCTGCTCGCTCGGCGCCGTAGTGCGCGCCCAACCCGCCGGTGAAGAGGCCGTAGCCGTAGGCAACTTGAACGGTGTCGCCGGGGCGGCCGCCGGCGGCGCGGATCGAGCGGGCGACGAGGTCGGCCCATGTGTCAACGTCGCGCAAGGTGTAGCCCACCACCGTCGGCTTGCCGGTGGTGCCGCTCGACGCATGCAAGCGGGCGATGCGCTCTTTGGGCACCGCAAAGAGGCCGAACGGGTAGTTCGCGCGAAGGTCAGACTTTGTGGTGAACGGGAAACGCGCCAGATCGGCCAAGCTGCTCACGTCACTCGGGTGCACGCCTTTGGCATCGAACGCGGCGCGGTAGTGCGGCACGTGCTCGTAGGCGTGCTGCAGGCTCCATCGCAGGCGTTGCAGCTGCAGCGCTTGCAGCTCATCGCGGCTGGCGCGCTCGATGGCCTCCAGGTCGTGCGGAACGCTGGTTCTCACGGGCATGCGTGGCTCCTCCGACAAGCGATCAAGCCGCTGCACCGGGCGAAGGCGCCTTGGTGCGATGGGAGCGGCCGCGCATCACCGCGACACGCTCTTTTCGCTGGTTATGCACCTCGACGTCGTAGACGCCGGTGCGGCCAGCGAGCGCCACTTCGGTGGCTCGGGCGGTGAGCACATCGCCAAACCGGGCGGGTGCGATGAAGTCGATCGTCAGGCTGGCGGCCACGGCCAAATCGCCGTGTGAGTTGCAAGCGAAGGCGAAGGCCGAATCGGCGAGCGTGGTGATCAGGCCGCCGTGGCAGGTGTCGAGGCCATTGAGCATGTCGTCTCGCACGGTCATTGCCATCCTTGCCTGGCCGGGAGCGATGGCCAACAGCGTCATGCCGAGGCTGGCGGTCGCGCGATCGCGAGCGAGCATGCGGGCAGCCACCGCATCGGCCGTTTGCTGAGCATCGCGCTGGATATCTCGCTGGATTTCGCGCTGGATATCGCGCTCGGCATTGCGCTGGGCTTCAGCCATGGAAGCGGCCTTGCTGGTGGTGCCGCGCGGTGAGCAGTGGCGCGCGCCGGTAGCGCGCATCGCCATAGTGAGACTGCAGGTTCTCGAGCACAGCCACGATGCGCGATGCGCCAAGCTCGTCCGCCCAAGCCAGCGGGCCGATGGGGTAGGCGGTGCCGAGGCGCATGGCGGTGTCGATATCGGCTGCGGTGACGCAACCGCCGGGGGCAGAGAAGTCCCCTGCAGCTCCGGACCAGGTCAACACATCAGCCGCTTCATTGGCGAGGCACGCCACCGTGCGCATCAGCACGAGGCCCGCCACATCGGCCAGCGCAATGAGCGCGATGCCGGCCGCTTGCAGCACTGACGCCAGCGCGGCGAGCGATTCGGCCGAGCCGGTGGCGGCGAGCAAAGTCGTCGTTGAGAAGTCGCGGGCGAGGTCGAGCAAGGCGATTGGCCCCGCGAGCGAGGCCGAGCGCGCGGCGGCTGTGCGGCCATCGGTGAGCGCGATGAGCGCGTCGCCGAGGCGAAAGCTTTCTGGCGCGAGATTCGCATCGCTCATCACCGCCACGCCGCGGCCTTGCAGTCGCTCCAACAGCGGGCCGAGCAAGCCGGGCTGCTTGCCGATGTGCAGTGCCGGCATCGTGGCCGCGGGCGACACCGCCGCAGCGAGAGGCGGCTTTGCGCCGTCGCGGTAGTCGTAGAAGCCCTGCGCGGTCTTGCGCCCAAAGCGGCCGGCGCGCACCAGCTCTTGTTGAATCAGGCTGGGCGCATAGCGGGTGTCCCAGGCGGTTGCGGCGAACACCGATTCGGTGACCGAGAGGTTCACGTCAACACCGATCAAGTCGATCAACTCGAAGGGCCCAAGCGCAAAGCCACCGGCCTCGCGCAGCACGCGGTCGATCGCCTGCGGCGGCGCGATGCCTTCAGCCAGCAAGCGCAAACCCTCGGCGTAATACGGCCGCGCCACGCGGTTGACGATGAAGCCCGGCGCGTTCGGCGCATCGACGGAGGTCTTGCCCCAAGCGCGGCCCAGCTCATGCATCAGCGCGGGCAAGGCCGGATCAGTCGCCACGCCGCGGATCACTTCAACCAGCTTCATCCGCGTGGCCGGGTTGAAGAAGTGCCAGCCAATCACACGCTCCGGGTGGCTCAGCCCTTGAGCCACCGCGGTGATCGAGATCGATGAGGTGTTGGTCGCGAACACGGCTTCGTGCCCGAGCACAGCCTCAAGCTGCTTGAACAAGGCTTGTTTGGCATCGAGCTTTTCGATGATCGCCTCGATCACCAGCCCGCAACCGGCGAGCTGCTCAAGTGATTCGCTGCTGCTCAGCCGCGCCAGCACGGCGGTGCGCTCGGCCTCATCCATTCGCCCGCGCTCCACCGCACCGCTGAGGTCGGCTGCGATGCGGCCGAGTGCGCGGTCGGCGGCGCCCGCTTGCAGATCGAACAACTGCACCGCATGCCCCGCTTGCGCTGCGAGCTGGGCGATGCCAGCGCCCATGCTGCCGGCGCCGATCACGGCAATGCGTGTTTGCGGGCCGAGTGATCGCGCCATGCTCAGCATTCAGCACTCACCATTCAGCGCTCGTTGAAAACGGGCGCCCGCTTGGCCATGAATGCGGCCACGCCTTCGAGGCAATCGGGCGCGGCGCCGAGCGTGCGCTGCCAGCAGCCTTCGTGGCTCAGCGCCTCGGCGTAGCTGGAGCTCATGCCAGCGTCGATCGCCTCGCGGGTGGCGACCAGCGCCTTGATCGGCATGGCGGCCAGGCGCGCGGCGAGGCTGCTGACTTCGTCTGCGAAAGCAGCGTCGTCAACGCATTTCCAGATCAGGCCGAGTTGCTCGGCGCGCTCGGCTGGCAGCTTCTCGCCCGTCATCGCGAGGCCGAGCGCCTGCGCGCGGCCGACCATTCGCGGCAGCAGCCAAGTGCCACCGCAATCGGGCACGAGGCCGATCTTCGAGAAGGCTTGAATGAAGCTGGCTGAGCGCGCTGCAATGACCATGTCGCACCCGAGCGCGAAGTTGGCGCCTGCGCCGGCGGCCACGCCGTTGACTGCGGCGATCACCGGCACGGGCATGGCGCGTATGCGCAGTGCGAGCGGCTTGTAGAGGCGCTCGACGGCGTCGCCAATGTCGCCGCTGTCGCCGCTGTCGCCGCTGTCGCCGGTGTCGCCGTTGTCACCAATGTCTGCCGTTGCTGCGCTGTGCGCTTGGCGCATCGCCACGCTCGGGTCTGACAGATCTTGCCCGGCACAAAAGCCGCGGCCAGCACCGGTGATGACGACGCAGCGCACCGATGAATCGCCAGCTGCGGCATCGAGCGCTGCAGCAAGTTCGGCGTGCATGGCTTCGGTGAAGCTGTTGAGCGCCTTCGGCTGGTTGAGGGTCAGCGTGCGGATGGCGCCGTGCTGTGAGATCAGCACCAGCGGGCTCGAAACCTCTTCGTCGGCCATGACTTTCTCCAGTCATCCAGTGGGTCAGACATTCCCACCGACCCGGCCAGCAACACTGTCGACCGATCGGTAAGTAAAGTCTAGAACCAAGCCAACCCGATCTGCAAGCGGGCAAACCAACCCTACAAGAAGCAGGCCGTTTGCCAGACGTTGCGGTAGACCGGCAGGCCAGCGGCGTCGAGCGGCGTCGCGAGATCGCTGACGGTCATGCTGTGAAAGCCAGCGCCGGCGCTGCTGCTGGCCGGCACGTCGAGGTTGGTGCCAAACATGTGGCTGCCGGCGTATGGGGCGGAGGCGGCATCAACCTCGGCCACTGCGCCGAACTGGTTGAGCTGCAGAGCGGCCCAAATTTCCTGCAGGTTGCTCCACGGCACGATGGTGTCGCGGTGATGGCCGAAGCCGTAGAAGCGTGCGGATGCGGTCAAGCTCGGCGCGAAGAGCCAATCGGCTGGCCGCCCCTGTGCGAAATCAGCTGGCGACGAGAAGGTGCAAACGCGGTCGACCGAGCGCTTGGTGCCGATGTAGCCCGCGAGCCCGCCGCCTTGCGAATGGCCGCTGACGCGAATCAGGCGCCATGCGATCTCGCCGTTCGCATCGATGTAGCGGCCCCAGCCATCGGCGGGGAATTGGGCGTTGAGGTAGCGCAGCGTTTTCAGCAGCCGGTTTTCGACCGAATTGGCGCGGTTGACGTTGACGAGTGGCGAGGCATCGTCGCCACTGAGCGTTTCTTCGCGAACCGGGCCCTGGCAGCCGCTGCCCACGCCTTGGCAGAGCAACGCAACAACATCGGCATTGGGATAACTCAGGCCGATGGTGTGAAAGCCGTTGTTGGCAGCGGCCGCCTGAATGCGCCGGTAGATCGATGGGTTGCCGCCGCTTGCAGGCAAGAACACGAACAGTTTGCCTTTGGGCGTGACCGTGGGGCTCAGGTAGATGTAGGCGTCACCAAAGCTGGTGTCGATGGCGGCGTCAGGCGTGTTCGCGGGCACCACGGTGAGTGCCGGGCTCGCGATGTCGAGGGTGGAAAACACCCGAATCGAGGCGCCCGCGGATTGGGTCTCTTGGCCGTTGGAGATCACAACGCTGTAGGCGGCGTTGTCATCTGCCGCGGCCGTGAGTTGCGGCGTGGTGTAGGTGGGCGAGGTCGCGCCAGCAATGTCGCTGCCGTTGCGCTGCCAGCGGTAGCTCAGCGGCAAGGCGCTGGTGGCCGCCACGCTCAGGCTAACTTGCTGGCCTTCGACCACGCGCTGTGCAAGCGGCATGGCGGTGATAGATATGCCGGATGGCGCGGCACTGGTCGTGCCGCCGCCTCCGCCTCCGCACCCGCTCAACATCGCCACGCTGGCCAGGGTGGCGATCGTGACCACCCTGGCCATCGCGCTCGCACGCAGGCCAGGACCCAGCAGCACCGCAGGCATCTCGAAAGAGCGGCGCATCAAGGCAAGCCGATCGACTGCATGAAGCCTTCGACCGCGGCGGTGTACTCGCCCGGGCGGCCGAGCTCCTTGTTGATATCGCCGTGCTTCAGGTCTTGCGGCAGCACCGTGACGCGGCCTCCGAGCGTGGTGGCCCTGGCCGCGAATGCGCGGGCCGCTGAACACGAATTCGAACGTTGGCTGGAGCACACCAACAGCATCGGCTGCGGCGCTGCTGAGAGGCGCTGGAATGGCGACGCTTCAACCCAGCGCGCGGGGTCACGGCCGAACACGCGGTCGTAGAACGGGTAGTGGCGCACGCCCATCACATCAACAACGTTGAGCGCGGCGCTGTCGAGCGCGACCGTGCCTAAGAACGGCTTGGCGCCTTGGCGAGTGGCGATGGATGGATCGGCCGCGAGCAGCGCCACCAGGTGTGCGCCCGACGAATGGCCCATCAACAGCACGCGCGACGAATCGCCACCCCAAGCCGATGCTTTGGCTTGCACGAAGGCCAAAGCGCGGGCAACGTCATCGGCTTGTTCGAGCGGGCTGGGCGGGCGCGCCATGCGGTAGTTCACCGAGACGAGCACATAGCCCTTCGGCACCCAGTAGCCCAGCTTGTTGGTGACAACGCCCGAGGCGGCTTTGTCGCCAATCATCCAAGCGCCGCCGTGGACCATCAAGATGATTGGCGCAGCCGCTGCGCCTTGCTTGGGCAGATAGACATCGAGGCGTTGCGCGGAATCGCTCCCATACGCCACATCGCGCTCGACGCGCGCGCCAGCCGGCAGTGCAATGGCAGCACCGGAACCAGCGCGGTCAAACGATGCACCCAGCTCGTCAGCGTCGTCACCGGCAGCGCAGGCGCTCATGGCGGCTGCGGCGGTGAGCGCCGCAATGATCAGCGTTCTCAACATGGCGTGTTCGCGGTCAACATCGGACCTGGCGTTGTGGTGTTGTGGTGTTGTGGTGTTGCGGTTATCGAACGCGGCAGCGTAGCGCAAGCCACGCGGCCCGCTGTGGCCTTTACGGCCGAGAAATGGTGGGCAAGAAGAGTGCGCGTTCAGCGCCTGGGAGATGAGCGGGCATGAGCGAAAGACTCTCAGGCTCAGGGCAACTCGAGCGAGCTCAAGAAGGCATCCACGCTGGCCGTGTAGGCCGCATCGGCGCCGAGCTGTGCGTTGATCTCGGCATGGCTCAGCGCCACTGGCAACACCTCTGCGCGGCCACCGAGCGCAAGCGCAGCCGCGGCAAACCGGCGCGCCTGTTCGCCAGAATCGCGCCTCGCCGCGGCATGCACCAACAGCATAGGCACCGCTTTCTCACGCAGGCGATGCAGCGGCGAAGCTTGCTCCCAGTAGGCGGGATTCGGCCCGAATGCGCGCTCATGCAAGGGCATGTGCGGGCCGCGGAGTGTCTCGACGACATCAAGCGCAGCCGAGTCCAGCAGCACCGTGGCAAGCCAAGGTGCGGCGCCGCCCGACGCGGCCAAATCGGCATCGGCCGTCAGCAAAGCCGCGAGGTGCGCGCCGGTCGAGTGGCCCAACACAATGAGGCGGCGCGCATCGGCGCCCCATTCTTCAGCACGCAATTGCAGGAGCGCGATGGCGCGCGCAACGTCTCGCGCCTGGGTGATCGGGTCGGCCGCAGGCAGCAGGCGGTAGTTGGTGGAGGCAACCACATACCCCAAGGGCAGCCAATGCGCGAGCTTGTGAGCGACGACATCAGGCCGCGCTTTATCGCCGATCGACCAGGCGCCGCCATGCACGATCAACATGATCGGCCCAGCCGGGTTGCCGGGCCGATAGAGATCAAGGCATTGCGCGGGCGCGGGGCCGTAGGCGATATCGCGAATCGCAGTCGCGCCCTCGGGCAGCGGCAGCGCCTCGGCGCCGCGCATCAACATTTGAAGCAAGCGGCCGGGCCGCGGCAGCATCGCCACTACGAGGCGCTCACACCAAGGAACACTTCGCAACCTCCGCGCGGGTTGGGCACGTAGCGGTCGCCGTTGAGCGGCATGATCTTTGGCCCGAACGGGTTGGCCGTGCCGAGAAAGAGGCCGTGCGGCGTGGAGGCCAATGTGCGCAGGCCCATGTTGTAAGGGTTGCCCATGCCGTTCGTGGTGACCGGCACCCAGTTCTCGCCATCGAAGCTGCGGTAGAGGTCGAAGCCGGAGTGGTTGTCGAGAATGCGCTGCGGATCGACGTGGTTGATGATGTTGACGAAGGATTGCGGCCAGCGCGAGCGGTTGGCGTAGCCGAGCACGGCGCTCCACTCGAAAGTGCCCATGTAGAGCCAGCCATCGTGCTCACACATGCGCCAGAAGTAGCCGTTGAAGAAGTTGTCGAAGCCGGGCAAGAAGCCCGAGAGCGCTTGCTTGTGGCCAACCGGCGTGTCGCGCGAATCACCCACGAGCAAATCCCAATCGCCGTTCGGGTGGATGCGGATCATCTCCGGCGGCGCCGGGCCGATGCGGTTTTGCGTGTCGATGCCGCCACCCTGGATGCCGCCGCCCACATACAGCGCACCTTTGAACGGGTACATGCTCAGCACGCACTGGTTGAGCGGTCCGCGGTAGGCGCCGCGCTCGATGATGCGCTCGAAGCGATAGGGCTTCTCACCTTCCATCGTGCTGCGCCAGATTTGGTAGCCCTCTTGGTTGAAGGTGCCCACATAGAGGTGATCGCCGAAGCCGCACATCTCGAAGATGGTTTTGTTGCCCGGGTCGCCGAACCCGAACTCGGTGACTGGCTCCCAGCCGCCATGGGCCGGGTCAGTGCTTTCATAAACCACCGAGTGCGCTGACACATTCGGGTTGCCGCCACGCGAGCCTGCTGGCGTGGTGAAGAGGCGGCCCTTGAACTGCGTCATGGTGCGAATCGTCGTGACCGGCAGGCCGACCAGACCGGGCTCGCAAGTGGGCTCGAAGTTGCGGCCGTCTTCAGAGCGCAGCAACAGCGGCCCGGGGCCGCGCGCCGGTGACCACGTGCTCACAAAGAGTGCCGGTGTGCCGTCGCCGGTGTAGACCAACATGCCGCGCAGGCCGAGCTCGCGCGGTATCGGTTTGCCGTGGCTGCCGATGATCATCGGCGACTTGAAAACGCGCTCCCAATGGCTGATGACGGGGTCGTAGCGCCAGATCTCTGCACGCATGTCGAGATCGAACGGGTTCTCGGGGCACTCGACGGGCCAGACATCCATGCCAATCGGTAAGCGGGCCTTCATGAACGGGAAGTTGCCACGCGTTGTGGCCACATAGAGGTGGCCCTTGAACCAGGCCATCGAGTGGGCGTACGCATTCATGCCGTCGCCAAAGCCGCTCTGCGCGACGAGCTTGAAATCGCCTCGGCGGAGTCCGGGCCAAATGCCCAATCGGTTGCTGGTTGTCATCGGCGATCAGAGTGCGGCCATCATCGACGAGACAAAACGCGCGAGATGCTCATGGGCCTCAGCGGAGCCAGCAAAGGGGCCGACGCGGGCTTGCTCGCGGGTGAAGCAATACCAAGCACCATCAGATTGGTAGACGCGGTCGCTGCGGAAATAGCGGCGAGCCTCTTCGCCGTTGCGCTGCTTGCTCAGCTTGTTGAACTCACCGCACCAGAACCGCTCGCACCCGGAGATGACTTCCTCTGGCTTTGACGTCGGGAAGAAATGCCCTGCATCGCGAACGCGCCTGAATTCGGCGTGCGGCCAGACCTCAAGCAACTCACCGCCTGTGAGGCGAGCTTGCGAGTTGTCGCCATACATCGCGAGGATGGGAAAGCGGAACTTGCGCAGCGCGGCGAGCGAGAGCCCGTCGTCGCCCATCATCTCGGGCTCGACGTTGTCTTGCGCCATCAGCTTGATCCACTGCGCGGCAGTTCGGTTGCCATGCTTGCCCATCAACGGGCTGACGAGGCTCATCAATTCGGTTGGCACCTCGAGATTGCGCATCTGCAGTTTGGCGACCTCGGTGAGAAGCTTGTAGCCGAAGTAGGGATCGCGCGTGTCGAGCTTCAGTTCGTGGCGGTCGAGGATGGGTTGCATCGCTTGGCCGAACGTCCACTCCTGCGGCGTTTCGACGTGGCGCAACGCGGAAATGTGGCTGTCGCACAAGACCAAACTCGCGACGCGATCGGGCGAGGTGCAGGCGAGGCTCATCGCCACCACACCGCCAAAGCTGTGAGCCAACAAGTGGGCGCGCTTGATCTCGAGGTGGTCGAGCAGGCATTGAAGGTCGAGAGCCAAGCTCGCTGGCGAATAGCCGCTCGTGGGCATCTCGGAGCGGCCGTGGCCGCGCATGTCGAACATCGACACACGAAAGCGCTTGGCGAAGACCGGCGCGTACTTGAAGTACCAAAAAGCCATGTTCGTGGCCAAGCCATGAACCATGACCAGGTCTTCAAGCGGCTCATCGCCCACGCCTTCGGGCGCCATCTGGACGTAGTTGAGCCGCACCCCGTTGACGAGTGCGGTAGGCATCTTGGTTACTCCATGTAGCCGAGCAATTGCAGCTGATCCATGATCTTCTGCTTCTCGTCATCGGCCATGGCGTCAGAGCCGTCGTCGCCCACACCGCCGGTGGTTGCCGCACCGATCACCACCGGGTGCGTGGCGCGGTGTTCGGTGGTGAACATCGCATCGGGCACAACGCCTTCGAAGTCAGACGGCACCGGCAGGCCCAGGCTGTAGAGCATCGTCGCGCCGACATCCATGATCTGCCTGCGCCCGATCATCTTGCCTTTGGAAATGCCGGGGCCATAGGCGAGGAACACGCCGTCGGGGTGGTGCGTTCCGGCAATCTCTGGCCGGGGTTCGATCACCGGCAGCTTGTTCTTGATCGACACGAACCCGAAGTCGCGCAGCACCAGTTGCAGGTCGGGCGCATCGGCCATTGCCGCGCCGGCGAACACGTCTTCGCGCTTGTGGATCTCGGTGATGATGCGCTCGCCGGTGGCCGGGTCTTTCAATTGCTCGAGGTCTTTGATCAGGCGCTCACGAACGGCGTGGTACTCCGACGGCTGGATGCCCGTTTCGCCAGGGTTGTGCGCCACGCGGATGTTGATGCCGTTGCTCGACGGCGTGCGGCAATAAGCGATCGTCTTGCTCCAATCAAGGAAGGCGAACATGCTGTCTTCGCGGCGCTTGCCAGCATCGGTGTCGGGCACCTCTTTCCAATGCAGCCAGCCCTTCTCGCCGAGGTAAGCATTGATGCGGACGACTTCATTCGTGGCCGTGAAGCCGTGGTCGGAAGCCAAAAACACCTGGACTTCAGGGCCGGCCGCGGTGACCAGAGATTCGATGAAGCCATCGAGCTGGCGGAAGTAGTCGAGGCAGAGCACGCGCATGCGCTTGTGGTAGTCGCTCACGTCGGGCGTTTGCTGCGCTGGGTCGACATAGAGCCAGGCTTGGTGCTGGAGTTTGTCAACGCCGTCGAACATCACGGCCATCAGCTCGGGCGCCTCTTCACGCAGCAGGTAGTCGGCGATGCGGAACCACTGCTTCTCGCGCGGCAGGTGGTATTTGACCCAGTTCTCGCGGTCGTCTTCGGTCAGGTTGTCGAGCGCCTGTTTCTCTTGCTCGAAGTCCCAAGCGAGTTCTTGCGGATTGAAATCGGGGATGGTTTTGAGGCGGTCGTAGAGGTCGGGCGGCGTCGAGTTGCGGCGCAGGTGGCGCCACGGAATGAAGCCCGGCACCATGAAGCCATTGAGCTCCTTCGGCGGCGGCGCGGTGAACGGGAAGTTCAGCGCAGCGACCTTCATCCCCTGGCGGCTGGCGATCGACCAAATGGTCTCGACCTTGCAATCGCGCGCGTCGTAGAGCGTGAAGAACACGTCGCCGTTGCGCTCTTCAGCGCGGATGAAGTCGAACACGCCGTGGTGGCCTGGGCCGCGGCCCGTCATGAGCGACACCCACGCCGGCGGCGTGAGCGGGTTGGGCGTGGAGCGCAGTTTGGCGCGGGTGCCTTCGGCAAAAATTTTGGCAAGGAACGGCATCACCGGCTTGCCGCCATCGGCCGCCGTCGTCAAGTCATTCAAGACCGTGAACGTGGCGCCATCCATTCCGATGAACAAAGTGCGAACCGTCATGTCATTTCCCCTCGGTGCTTGTGAATCTTGTTTCAATGAACTTGGCAATCTGGTCGACCGACAAATCTCCGACGTAACTTCCGTCTTGCATCAGCAGCGCGTGAAAGCCGAACTTGCGCTCATAGCACTGCTCCAAGGCCACGCAGAGTTGAATGATGTCGACCGACGCGAACTCCAGGTTCTCCACGAGCTTGGTGTGCGGGCCCACGCCGTCTTCGAGGTCGAGGCCCCAATCCTGGATCAGGTCTTCGATGACCGCGATGACGGTGTTTTCGGTGCTATCACGCAGCAGCAAATTCATCAAGAAACTTTCATGTCGTTAACGGTTTTGTCAGCAAGCGCGACGATGGTCGAGCCCTCGCGGACGATGGATATGTCAATCAAATTGCCATGGCAACGGACGACTGCAGCGCCCCAATCGGGCTGCGTGAAGCTTACTTCGAAGGCGGTGGGCAAGCCGCGCAAACCGGTGCCTAGGAACTTGGCTGCAGCCTCTTTAGCGCACCAGTGGCGCAGCAGTAAATCTTCAGCATGCCCGCCGGCAGTCTTGACGAATGCTTGCTCGGTGTCGGTGAGCGCATCCATCAGCAACTCGGGGCGCTGAACGCGGCCCAGGTCTTCGAAATCAATGCCGATGGCGCGGCCCGGATCGGCCACTGCCGCGATGCAGCTGCGCAGGTTGTGGGCGAGCGAGACTTGCGGCGCCTCGCTCAGCGTGCCGGCCCACCAACCACTGACAAACGGTGCGCCATGCTGGTCGTGCAGCACCACAACGTCAGACGGATACACGAGCTCACCGCTCGCCGCATGCAGCCAATGGCGCACCGCTTCTTTCAGGCACAAACGACCCAGCAGCCACTGGCGGCGCTGGCGAATGTTCTTGGTGGTCAGCGCGCGCCATTCATCGCGCTCCTCAAAGCTCAGGCTGGCGTGGGCCAGCATGCGCAAGAAGATGGCGTTTGACTGCGCACAGAAGTCTTCCGCCAACAGCGGCAACTCCCAAAGCGTGGCACCCGCCTTCGACAACCTTGCCGCCGAAGCAAGCGGCTGACCGAGCCAACCAATGAGCGGATCGCGCCGGGCTTGGTAGAAGCGGTTCGGCACCTGGAAGAAGACATTGGCGAGGTTCTCAACCCGCACCAGTGGAGCACCGCTGGCATCGCTGCACTCGAACGACCAGCTGCGGGCGTTGGAGATCGCAGGCGCCGCCGTTGCATCGAGCTCGTGCTGGCGTGCTTGCAAACGCAGGCCGGGCTCGTCGCCCGGGCAAGGCCGGTAGAGCTCGATGCGTTCGATCGACGACGGGAAGCAATTGAAATCGGTGCCGGCGTATTCGGCCGTCCAGCAGGCAGCGAGCTGGCCCATGGCGTCAAGCAGCACCGGGTTGAGCACCATGCCGGGGCGATGGTCGTCTTCAAAAAACCCAGTCAAGCTGACGGGCGAGAGCTGCGCGTCGATGCCGCTGGCATCCCAGGCTTCGATGTGGGCGAGGCTTTGAAAAATCGGGCCGTGAAACATGCCGGCGTCGTAGATTTCGGCGCCGTTCCACCTCGGTTTGCTTGCGGTCTTCAAAGCGGGCAAGGCAGTTGCCCGCCACGCCGGCACGAAACGGAATTGCGCGCTGACTGCAAGCCCGGACGTCTGCCGCAACGACGCGGCAAAGAGGCTGGCGTCGCCCAAGTCAACTTTGGCCTCGACCTCGAGCGACACCTCGCCGTCGTCAAGCGCAATCCAATCGAAAGCGCGCACGTTTTCGATGCTGCAGACATCGGGTCGGCCAGCGAGCATGGCGCATGCCTCGGCCATGATTTCCAGGCTCACCATCAACGGCACGCACGAGAGGCCGAGCAATTCGGGGTCGCTTTCGGAGCCGCGACCCGAGAGCACGTGATCGCGCAAGAAGTTGTCAAGGTGCACGCTGAGGTCGCAGCGCGCGACGAGTCGGGCGGAGTCGTGTTGAAGGATTTCGCTGAGGAACGGCGTGAGGCTTTCGATGGAGACGGCAGATGGCGCCGAGTCGTCTGACACGCCAGCATCTCCCCGCCACTGTGCGACGACGCTTTGCTGCTGCGAAAGAAAGCCGCGCATCACGTCGAAGTAGTCGGCCATCACTTGGCCGCGCACGTCGATCGCGGCAGAGCTGTGGTCGCTCACGCTGATCGACTCCGCATTCGCAGCATCCGGCGCGTCAGAGTGCGTCGAAGCCGAAGCCGAAGCCGAAGCCGAAGGCGCGGGCAACGCAGGCACAGCCGCCGCCACCCACGCCTGCAAGCGCGCCCGATCGTCGGTGGTCAAGCGCATCGTCGGCATCGTGTTGTCGAGCAGCACGCCTTTGGGCAAGGTGCTGAGCGTTGCATCGAGATCGATGGCACGGATTGCGCGCGTCTCGAAGAGGCGGCCGAGGTTCATTGATCGGCCATGCACGAAGAGCTGGCCCACGGTGCCGAGCAGTTGCTCAAGGCCGTGTTTGCGCCGCATGTTGGTGGCCAATGCAAGGTGCGGTTGACCGGGCAGGATGTCGCCCATGAAGGCCGTCAAATTGCCGGAGGGCCCGACCTCAACGAACATGCGCACGCCATCGGCATGCATGCGGGTGATCGTTTCGCGAAACCGCACCGTCTGCGACCACTGCGCTGATGCGAGCTTGCGCACCGCCGCTGCGCCTTCAGGAAACCGCTCGGCCGTGGCGCAGGAGTAAAGCGGCACCTGGGGTGCTGCGAGCTTCACGCTCTTGTAGTAGGCGTGGAATGCGGTCGTGACCGCGCCAAACGCGGGCGTGTGGTAGCCGCGGTCAAATGGCAGCGGCATGCAGATGCCACCGGCAGCGGTCAATGAGGCTTGAATGCTTTCGATCGCGGCGGCATCGCCGTAGAGCACGAGTTGGTTCGGGCAGTTGTCCATCGCCACGGCGATGTCGTGGCCCGATGAAGCGATCTGGTCATAGACGGCCTGCGACGGCAAAGCACCCACGGCGAGCAGCGCGCCGGTTGCGATGTGCCCAGCGCCCAGCACCTGCTGATAGACCGCGTTGAGCTCGCGGATGAATGCCGCCAGCTTGTCGAGATCAGCCGCAGGCAACGCGCGCGAGGCCGCCAGCGCCGACGACTCACCCGAGCTGTGGCCGACCATCACGTCAGGCGTGATTCCGAGCGAGCACAAGAGCGAATACATCGCCTGGCCGCCAACCATCACAGCCTCTGAGCCGACATCCATGTCGTGCAGGCGGCGCTCGAGCGTCTTGCGCCGCTCTGGCGTCAACTCGCTCGCCGGGGGGAAGACGATGTCGGTGCGTGTGCTGCCGGCCGCGTCGGGATAAAGGCCGCGCCAGAAATCGAGCCATTGCCGGACTTCGTCAAAGCAAAGCGCGAGGTCGGCAAACATGCCCAAGTACTGCGAACCTTCGCCGGGGAACATGAACGCAAGCTGCCCACCGAGTGGCTCGCGGCTGAAGTGAACGCCGCCCCGCGTCGACCACTGAGCCGACTTGTTCTCGCGCAACTTCGGCAATGCCGTGGCAATGCCTTTGGCAAGACTTGCGCGGTCTTTCGCGACGATGGCCAAACGGCAGCTGCCCGACAGATCAGCCGAAGCCAATGCCGCTGCCACCTCGGCCAATTGCCAGCCGGCATTGCGTTCAAGCCCTTCTGAGACCCGCTCGACTGCCGCGATCAAACCCGGCACCGAATCAGCCGCAAAGACGCACAACTCGTGCGGCCACTGCGTCAATTTGCGCGGCTTGACGGCGTCCTGCGGTGCCTCTTCGACGATGGCGTGCGTGTTGATGCCACCGAACCCGAACGAGTTGATCCCCGCCCGCCGCGGCACGCCGAGCGCTGCAATCCAGGGTGCCGCTTCGGTGTTGATGTAGAGCGGCGTGTGGCCGATGCCCAGCTCAGGATTGACAGTGCCGCAAAGCGTGGGTGGCAGCACGCGGTGATGCAAAGCCAGCGCGGTCTTGATCAAGCCGGCGATGCCTGCAGCCGGAATGCAGTGGCTGATCATCGATTTGACGGAGCCCAGCGCCATCGTGCCCTGCTCGCCAACTCGCTCGCCGAAGATGTTCTTCAGCGTGCCGATTTCGGTCTTGTCGCCAAGCGGAATGCCGGTGCCATGGGCCTCGATCATGCTGATCGACGACGGTGCGACGCCCGTGCTCTCGTAGGCGCGCTTCAACGAGAGCGTTTGCCCGTCCATGCTCGGCGCGAGCAAGCCGTGGCCGCGACCATCGCTTGCTTGCCCCACGCCGCGAACGACGGCGTACACACGGTCCCCATCGGCTTGCGCATCCACCAGCCGCTTGAGCACCACAACGCCGAGGCCTTCGCCGAGCAAGGTGCCGTCACTGCCGGCTTCAAACGGGCGAACCTTGCCGCGGCCACTGAGCGCACCGAGCTGCGTGAAGATCGCAGAGACGTCAGCCGGCAGCGACGCGTTGACGCCGCCAGCCAGCATCAGCCGGCTGCGGCCCGCGCGCAGTTCATCCAGCGCCGCGCTCACCGCGAGCAGCGACGACGAGCACGCCGCGTCAACAAGGTAGTTCGGCCCTTTGAAGTTGAGGCGATTCGCGATGCGGCCGGTCATCACGTTGGGCACGAGCCCGGGCGCGATGTCAGCGTTCATCTGCGGCAGCTTGGCCTTGAGCATCGCGCGGATTTGCGCAATCACATCTGCGTCGAGTGCGGGCATGGCCGCTTGCATCAGCTCGATCGCTTGGTCGAGTGCGATGTGGTTCTGGATCACGTTGACCTGCCCGCGGTGCAGGTAGGTGCTGTGTCCGAGGATGATGCCGGTGTCAGTGTGGTCAACCTCGGCGCCGAGGTAGCCGGCGTCGGCCAGCGCATCGCGGGCGACGCGCAGCGCGAGGAACTGATCGGGCTCGCCGCCGTCCATCGAGTTGGGCATGATGCCGAACTCGCGCGGGTCGAAGCGGTACAAATCTTTCAGGTAGCCGCCGAACGGCGTTTTGATGCGGCCGGTCTCCATGTAGCGATCGGCATCCCAGTTGGGAACCGGCTCGGTCACGGCGTCGAGGCCAGACACGATGTTGTTCCAGAACGCTTGAAGATCCGGCGCCTGCGGGAACAGGCAGGCCATGCCGATGATGGCGATGGGCTCAAGCTCCGGGCTTGCGGGCTCGGCTGGCCGATCGGTCTTGCCGTGGCGTGTGGTCATGCGGTTGTCTTCTCAACAGCAACGCGGGCGGTGCCGCCGAGTCGGTTCAACGCGGCACTCGAGACGCTCTCCAGATCATCGATCGACATCACGACCACGCCGTCAGAGTCAATGAACGACACGTTGGCGCGGACCAAACTTTCATCGGCAACCATCACGCGGTCAAACACCATCGTCATGTTCGGTGGCAGCGTATCGCGATAACGCGCGACGCGGCCAAAGCGCGCTGGCAGCGCAGATTCATCCCGGAAGGCGCGCGCCCACAGCCAAGCCATTTGCGCTGCAGCATCGATCAGCGCCGGGTCGAACACCCAGCCCGCAGATTCGGGCGCAACGCCGCTCAGCCACTGCGATGGATGCGTGGCATGCACCTGCGCGGCCGAACCAGCGGCGGAGAGGCCATCAATCGCATCAATGACCTGGAATCGCGGGCCATGGAACAGCCATTCGCCGTAGGCCTTCGCAACGCTGAGGTGCTGCTCCGAATGCACTGAAACCTCCCCAGGCAACGCGGCCGGGATTTGCTGCTCCAGCCTGACGACGCAGCGGTAGTGCGTCATCGCTTTGCCGCCACTCAGCTCGGATTGCAACGACGCATTGACCTCAAAACCCTCGCTGCTGCCGTACGGCGGCGGATTGATGAGCACCGTGAGGCGCCGTGTGGGCTCTTTCAGCTCGACGCCCTTCATCAGCTTGAAGTCGCGAACCTCGACAACCTTCCAGCCCGGCCACAAAACTTTCGCACTTTCGGCCATCAATTCGAGTGCGGCGGCTGCCGGCAGGATTGGCGTGCCGTCGATGCAGTGTTCTTGCAGGTAGAGGTGGCGGGCGTCGAGCGTCAGCGCGAGCACCTGATCGCCAGTCGGGCGGGCGGTGATGGTGGCAGCCCCGAGAAGCGGGCCAATGGAGGCGCGTGCCGGCGCAGGATCGGCCTGGCGGATCACGCCGAGCGCTGCCTCGTGCTGCTCCCATGGGCCGCCGCCGCAGATGATCTCGACCGATGCGCCGGGCGCGCGCTGCAACTCGTCTTTGAAGAGTTGGCGGCCTACGGCGGCAGTGACCAAGGCCACACCCTTCTCGGCGAACTTGGCTTCCGTGTCTGCAGTGACCATGCCGGCGCCGAATTCGGTTGCACCCCAAGGGCCCCAGCACAGCGCATTGACGTTGACGCGCGCACCCCAGCGTTGCTGCAACTGCATGCAAAGCCGGTTCATCAACTCGTTGGCGGTGGCGTAGTCGGATTGCCCACTGTTGCCGTATCGCCCTGCGACCGAGCTGAATGCCGAGAAGAACCGCAGCGCGTCTGGCTTCACATGCTTTTGCAGCAGCAAGAGGCCCAAGACTTTGGTGTCAACCACGCGCGACCAGCTGGCGCTGTTTTTGTCGGCAAGGCGCTTGTCTTCGATCACGCCGGCGCCGTGAACCACGCCGGAGATGGCGCCGTATTGCGCTTCGATGTCGCGCACGAGCGCGAGCATCGCGGCGTCGTCAGTGACGTCAACGGCGCGGTATGCGGCCGTGGCCCCGCGGCTTCGAAAGTCGGCCAGGTTGCTGCGAATCTCGCGCAAAGCGATCACGGCATCGACATGCCGCTGAATATCAGCCGGCTTGAGCTGCAGGGCGCCGCTGCGCACCTGTGCAATGAAGTGGGCGCGCAATGCAGCCGCGTCGGCCAAGCCCGCGAGCTCGGCGGGCTCGGTCTCGGGCAAGGCGCTGCGGCCCGTCAGGATCAACGTGTTGCCGGGCAAAGCCACCTCGCGCAGCACCTCTGCCGTGATGCCTCGCGCGCCGCCGGTTGCGAGCACGACGAGGTCGTGCAGCTTCGATTCGCCCGCGGGGTCCGCTGCCGCCGTGATCGCCACGGTGCGGAAGACTGTTCGCTCGCCGTTCGGGTAGCCGACTTCCTGGCGGCCGCCATCCAGTTCAATCTCGCTGAAGAGAACTTGGGCGATCGCCTCCGGCGGCTGAACCAGATCGATGTCCACTGCTTTGACCTTCAACTCGGGGCGCTCTTCGCGCAGCGACTTGAGCATGCCCACCGCGCCACTCTGCAAACTCAGGCCGCGCGCCGAATTTGCATCGCGCCCGAAGCAGCCACCCAGCCCGCTCGCCGACAACACATGCGCGCCCGGTGCGAGCAAGGCACTGAACTCATGCAGCAGGACGAACAGCGATTTCTCGTTGACCATCAATTCGCGGCGCCAAGCATCGAGCGTGGCGTCTGGTGCGAGCCAGTCGGCGCTCAATGGAGCGAGGTGGATGATGCCGCCCAAGCTCTGCAAGTTGGCGCGCTGCTCGGTACACCACTGCAACAGCGATGCCTCACGGGTCAGCAGGTCGTGCTCGACAAAGCCAACCGTGCAGCCTCGCGCAACCAGCTGCTTTGCAACCAAATCGGCCACGCCGCCCCGATCACGGGTGATGAGAAAGTGGCCGACCAGCAAGTGCCGCGAAGCGGACTCGCTCACAGCCTCACGTTCTGATTGAATGACATGCCGAGGCGGCTGGCTGACAACAGCAGCCCTTGTTCCCGCCTCGGCCAATTCAAAAGGGACAGTGACTGCGCCTCCGATTTGCGCTTGGCTCAACAGGTCAAGCACGCCGTTGAGCGTGGCCTGGGTGTTCAGCTTGCTTCGGCTCTCACTCAGCGCTTGCTTGTAGCCCTCCGGCAGTGCTTGCAGCATCGCGCCGACCACCTCGATGCGCTTGATCGAATCGATGCCGAGATCGGATTCCAGGTTCTGGTCGAGGCCGACCATGTCACGCGGGTAACCGGTCTTTTCTTCGACGATGCCAAGCAGCAAGTCGACCATCTTGTCGCGGCTGATGCTCGAACTGGCCTCAGTGGTCACCTTGGGCTTTGCAGCGGCGGCGACCTGCGCGGCTGGTGCAGCAGCCGCGACCACGGGCTTCGAAGCCGGCGCAGCCACGGCTGGCGAAGGCGAAGGCGAAGGTGCAACAGCAACCACCGGCGCGGGCGCAGGAGCCGCCACCACGGGTGGCGCAGCGGGCGGCTGCACGGCCACCTGCGGCTGCGCGTAGTCGGCCACGCGCGGCACGATCAGCGCGGGGTTGCTTCGTTGATGCTGGCGCACGGCCGGGCGCGCTCCCGCTGACTCGCCCATGAACGCGCTCATCACGCGCTCCTGGGTTTCGAGGAACTGCCGCATCGTTTCGAAATACTCCGACATCACTGCCGAATCTGCCGTCGCTGGCAGGGGTCGTCGATCATCCATATGGCGATCCTTCCTCCATGGTTTTAGGGAAACGTTGTTCGGTTGAGGCGTGCGCAAAAGCGAGGCGGTGGGCGTCGTCGTTGCCGGCATGGCAGCGGGCAGTGAAGCCGGCAATGCAGCCGGCTGTGCAGCTGCTGGCGTTGATTGCGCGGCCGGCGCGACGGGCACCGCCGAAGTGGTGGCCGCTGCTGCTGAGATGCCTGCCTCGTCGCGCGCTGCCGCTTGCTCCAGCGTCACGCCGATTTGCTTGACTGGATCCGACGCACGCCGCGCGCCGCTGCCGTTGAGCATCCATGCGTGCTTGGGCACCGCTTCGGCGCGCTTGAGCGTCTGCATCTTGTTGGCCGCAACCGCCAGGCAATCGCGGCCATCGAACAGCTTGGCAACGTCCAGCGAAACGCCTGCGCAGATAAGTTGAGCGAATGCGTTGAGCAGGCCGTGCAGGCCCGTGCCGTCGTCGATGGCGACGGCAAGGTGCGGTTGACCATCGAGAATCTTCGAGGTCAGCCGCGTCAACACCGACTTCGGCCCGACTTCGACAAAGATCCTCGCGCCGTCCTTGTGCATGGCCTCGATCTCCGCCACAAACTCGACCGGACGCACAAGGTGCTCGGCCATCTGGCGCTTGGTGCGAGCCACATCGGCAGCATGTGCCCGGGCAGTGGTGTTCGAGTAGACAGGCACGACGCCATTGGCCCACGGAGTGGCTTCGATCAGGTCAGTGAGCGCAGCTTGAGCCGGCTTGACCAAGCTCGAATGGAACGCCGCAGCGACGGGGATTTCGGTCACGTCGAAGCCGGCGCCAAGGAGCTTGTCGACAGCCGCTTGCACCGCAGCGCGCGTGCCCGACAAGATGCTCTGCATCGGCGCGTTGTGGTTGGCGATGATCACGCCGTCGATGTCGGCGATGGCTTCTTCAACGTCCTTGCGCAGTGCCTGCACCGCGGCCATGGTGCCGAGTTCGGCGCCATCAGCGCGTGCCGCATCGACGATGAAACGCCCGCGCGCCGCAGACAAGCTCATGAGCGCGTCGAAATCAATCGCCTCGGCGGCGTACTGCGCCACAAACTCGCCGTAGCTGTGGCCGGCGACCATGTCGGCTTGCAAACCGAATGACTTCACCAGCCGGAACAGGCCGGCCTCCACGGCGCCGAGCGCGGGTTGCGCCACGTCGGTGGCGGTCAGCGCGCCGCGCGCGGCGAGCTTGGCTTCTTCGTCGTAGGTGCCGCGCGGGTGGATGAATTGGCTCAACCGTGTGCCGGCGCCGAAGCGATCATCGAAAGGCTGCTGCAACAAGGCGTCAGCCTCGGCGAGCGTGTTGGCGCAAAGCGGAAAGTGCAGTGCCAATTCACGCGCCATGCCTGGGTATTGCGAGCCTTGGCCGGGGAACAACACCGCGAGCTTGCCGCCGAGGCGCGCACCGGCGCCGTGGTGAACGCCTGCCGGCAAAGCCTTGACGCTGCCTGCGAGATAGGCAAGCGCAGCAGTCAGCTTTGCGCCCAGATCGGCGATGCTGCGCGCAACGATCGCGAGCGTTTCCGCATCAGCGCGCCGCTGGCTGGCCAAGCTCGCACTGATGTCGCGCAAGGCCACGCCATCGAGCGTGGGGAGTTCAGCTTGCAGCGCGGTGAGCTTGGCAATCAGCGCGGCGCGGTCAACTTCGCCCCAGAGCATGAGCTCAGCGGGCCAGCGGCGGCTCGTCGCCGGGCGCAGCCATTCGCGGTACTCGCGGGCATGCTCTTCAAGCACGATGTGGAAATTGGTGCCGCCGAATCCGAACGCACTGACCGCGGCGCGCCGCGGCTTGTCGCCCGCAGCCAGCCAAGGTGTGGCTTCGTCGAGCAGCGCGAGCGGGCTGTCAGGCTGGCGCAAGATGCGGTTCGGGTTATCAACACCCCGATGCGGCGGCAGCACACGCCGATGCAAGGCCAACACCGCCTTGATCAAGCCGGCCACGCCAGCGGTCGCTTTGGTGTGGCCGATCATGGTTTTGACCGAACCGATGATGGCGCCGCGCGGGCGGTCGCTCTCTTCCTTGATGAGCCGGGTCGTGCTCTCGAGCTCGGCCGTGTCACCCGCGACGGTGCCGGTGCCATGCGCCTCAAAAAGGCCGACGCTGGCGGGCCCGAAGCCGGCTTGCGCGTAAGCGCGTCGCATCGCGCGCAGCTGGCCAGCAGGCAGCGGCGCCGTCATGCCCTTGGCATTGCCATCGCTGCTGCCGCCAACGCCTTTGATCACGGCGTAGATGCGGTCGCCATCGCGTTCGGCATCGGCCAGGCGCTTCAGCGCCACCATCGCGATGCCTTCTGAGATCACGATGCCATCGCCCGACGAATCAAAGGTCGAGCAGCGGCCGCGCGGTGACAAGGCTTGCGTCTTGCTGAAGCAGAGATAGCCGAACGGGCCCTGAACGGTGTCAACGCCGCCGGCAAGAACAAGGTCGCTGCGCCCCGCGATGAGCTCCGACACGCCTTGGTAGATGGCCGCCAGAGACGACGCGCACGCCGCATCGGTTGTGAAGTTGACGCCCCCGAAATTCAGCCGGTTTGCAACGCGCCCTGCAATCACATTGAGCAAGATGCCAGCGAACGAATCTTCGGTCCACTCCGGCAGTCTCGCGGCGACTTCGGGTGCGAGCTCACCGTTGAACCGCGGCAACTCGGACCGCAGCCCGTACTGAGAGCCGACATCGCCAGTGCCACCACTCGCGCCAATGATCACGGACGCCCGCTCGCGGTCAAACGGCCGGCTGCCGTAGCCCGCATCGGCGAGAGTGCGGCGCGCCACTTCAAGCGCCATCAGCTGCATGGGATCGACCGACTCGATGGCTTTCGGCGGCATGCCGTACTTCATCGGGTCGAAGGCCATGTCGTCGAGAAAGCCGCCCCACTTCGAGTAGATCTTGTCTTTTGCGTTGCGGTCAGCGTCGAAGTAGAGACGCCAGTCCCAGCGGTGCAACGGAATCTCGGTGATGCCGTCGACCTTGTCGAGAATGTTTTCCCAGTACTCGTCCACGTCATTGGCTTTGGGCAGCAGGCTGCCAAGACCGACGATGGCGACATCTGCCGGCACCAAAGCCGCAGGCGCCGCGTCGATACCCGCCGCTTGCACTTGCGAGCGGCGCGCCGACAAGAGGGCTGCCGCATCGACTGACACTTGCGAATGCAAAGCCTCGATGCTGGTCACCTCTGAGCGCAGCGTCGCCACCTGACCGAGCATGTACATGCCGACCTCATGCTGGCGGGCTTCGTCAAGGCGCTCGAGCTGCCCGCCTTCACCGGTACGCGCCTGGCCTTTCGACGCCATGCGAAGGCGGCCGAGAATGAGGTCATCGAGGACATTGCGGCTCTCGTCGCCGGGCACCTTCTTCTCGCGCAACTCGCTGCGCTTGGCGAAGAACTCGCGCGCAAAGGGCGTGTAGGCACATCGGCTCGCATGGCCGGGGCCGGACTCCAGGTTGACTGTTTGTTCGCAATCGATGACTTCGCGCTGAAAGCGATCGACGATCGCTCCACTCGAGACAATTTCCTGGGTGAAGAGATAGGCGCTGCCCATCAGAATGCCGATCTTCACGCCGCGCGCTGCGAGCGGCGCCACCAAGACCTGGACGATGGCCGACGACACAGCATCGTGAATGCCGCCAGCAAAGAGCAACTCAAGCTCTGCGGCCGGCGCCTTGCGCGCATCGAGCTCCTCGATCACGCGATCGACCATCGTCGACCAGAGCACAAAACTCGACAGCGGCCCAATGTGGCCGCCGCACTCCCGCCCCTCAAAGATGAAGCGGCGCGCGCCCTCTTGCAGAAACATCGGAATCAGGTTGGCCGAAGGCACATGCAGGAACGACGGAATTCCCGCAGCCTCGAGCTTCACCGCCTGATCTGGCCGGCCGCCAGCGATGATCGCGTAGCCCGGCTTGTAGCGGGTTGCGATTGCCAGCTGCTCATCAAGCAGCGCTTGCGGTGCGAAGCCCAAGAGCCCAATGCCCCAGGGCAGTGCGCCGAGTTGCTCGGTGGTACGGGCGAGCAATGTCTCGAGCGCTTTGCCCTTGAGCAGCGCGAACGCCACCATCGGCAGCGCACCACCCTTTGCCACGGCATGCGCAAACTCGGCCACGTCAGACACCCGCGTCATCGGGCCTTGCACGATCGGGAACCGAACGCCCATCGACTGCGCGAACGGCGAAGACTCAACGATGGCCGGATGGCTTGCGGCAATCCGGAGGCTTTCCTCAATCGCCGCATCAATCGCCGCACACAGGGCAGCAAGGTGACCATAGCGTTTGCGCCAAGCGGCTGCAAAACAGATGTCATGCCCAATGGGCAAGAGCCCGTTCTTGGGATCGGCCCAACGAATGCCCTCCTCGATCAGCGGCTTCAATGCTTCGAACCCCTGCCCATCGCCGGCAGACACAAAGGCTTTGGCGGCGATGTGACCCGGGCGATTCAAGACTCGAAAGTACTCGCCGCACTCACCGTCTCCCACCGCCACTGTTTCATTGCCAGACAAGCTCGACAAAAGCGCGCGCGTCGCCTCGGGCAAGCGCACTTCATCGAGCAGTAACAACTGCGAATCGAACACACCACCAGCCACTCCGGCGGCATGCACGCCGGCTGCCACTTGCGGTGTCATGCCGCCGCGCAGGTAGATGGGGAGACTGGTCTTGCCAAGCCACTTTTGCAGGAGGATGAAGCTGCTGTCCTCGCCGACGAAGCCACCCGCTTCGTTGCCCTTGAGCATCAAGCCGTCAACTTCAGCATCCAAAGCCCGACCCGGCCATTTGGGCGTGAGCACTTCGACAAGAACGCGCAAACCGCACGAGCGCAAACGCGCCACCGAGGCGGTCGCGAAGGCTGCGGTGGCGGCGTCGAGAACCACCCAGCGCAAGCCTTGCGTCGAAAACTCAACGAGCGACTGAGCATCTGCCTCATCCAAAGCCGCCAGTTTGATGCCGACACCACCACTGCAAGCGCGAACAACGCTCGCCAAGCGCGCCCGCCACGCCGCCGCCTCGCCGCCCAATTCGACATTCACCACGCCGACCGCGCCGGCGCGGCACGCGGCCACGGCGAGAGAGGCGTCGTCTAGCCCGACGGGAGTCAGGAACAGTTTTTGAAATTGCGTCATCGCTTTCTACCTTGTTCCCGCCCGGCAGGTGCCGCGCGCAATACCGCTGCCGAACCTGACTCGCCGAATGCACACCGCAGCGAGTCAACTGGCTCTCAGCAAGAGCTCGCCCCAAATCAGGGCGCAGTGTGGCGTCGATCAGGGCAATCAACCACCCCTAAACCCATTCAGAACCCGCCGGAGCGCGGGCGAGACTCTAATGGCTAACCGTGACAAATTAGCAACTCCGATGCCTGCAAAACGGAAGCAACTGCGAGGCTTCGGGTGGATCAATCAGGGTGCGGGCACATTGAAAAGCAGCAATCGCTGCGCACCGTTGTCGTCGTATTGCTGAAGCATCGCCACCGGCCCGGAAGAACGTGTCGGCATCTCGACACGGGCAGTGCCGTAGTTGACCCCGGTGCTCGGTGGCGGCAGCTTCAGGGCATCGATATTGGCGAATGTCTGGCCGCCATCCGCGCTGACAAACATCGCGCCCTGGCCGCGCTTGACGCTGATCCCCACCGCCAATTTGCCGTTCGCCAGGCCAATCTGGCTGTACACCGCCTTGGTATCGCCGCCAATCTTGCGCGCCGGACTCCAACTGGTGGCACCCGCGGCAAGGCGCAGGTAGTAGATGCCGTAGTCGTCGACCAGCAGCAGATGCACGTTGGCTTGATCGTCAACGACGGAGCTGAAGTGACTCGCATAAGGATCAGCGATCGACTTTTGCGGCTTGCTTGTGTAGACCGCACTGCCCGTCCAGGCGCTGTTGGGCGGCAGCTCATTGGTTCGGGTGGCCCAATAGAGCGTGTCGTGCACGGTGTAAAGCACGCCCATGCCCTTTGGAATGGGAACGGGCCGAGCGCTGCGCTCGATCAACTGATCGTCTGTGGGGCCAAACACCAAGCCCGTGTCTGACCAGGCATTGCTCCCAGCAAGGCGGTAGACCATGCGCAGGTCAGTTGCGTTGCTGACGCGATCGCGGGCGACAAACGCGCACCAAATGGTGCCCGTGCTGTCGGTCGCGAGCGCCGGATTCAGCGCCTTCAGACGCGAATTGTCGAACGCGGTTTCTGAGCGGGTGGTGGCCCAGGCTCGCGCGACATTGTCGTAATGCAGCGAAGCGACAACGATGCTCGCGTTGCCGGCCGTGTGATACGCAATCAACAGCTCATTGCCTTGGAGCTGGCCGTCGAGAACGGATTCGTCATCCGTGTTGGGCAAGGCTTGCATCAGGCGCCAACTGCTGCCGCCATCAAAGCTGCTGAAAAGCGCCAAGCCCGGCGCCGGCGTCAGCGTTCCGCGGTTGATGACCAAGTGCAACGCGCCGTCTGAGGTTTGCCACATGTGCTCTTGGTGGCGGTAGGACACCATGCGCTCGCTGTCGCTGAAGAGGTCGGTGCTGGCAGCCCGAATTGTTTGGGCTTGAGCCAGAGCAATGCACGGTGTGACGAGCGCTGCACACAGGAAAAACGTCGCCAGCACCGACACCGCTTGAACTCGGCGCCACCATCGATTCAATGCAGAAACCATCGGATTCCACTCCTCTCGAATGCGCAGACTACGTGGACTGCTTGCCAAGCCCGTGCAACTCTCGCGCCAGCGCATCGCTGCCACACCACTTCTATGGCGGCGCATTGCACCGCAGGCCTCAGTGCGCAGTGCGCAGTGCGCACTCAACGGAGACTCAAAGGCCGGGGTCCGCGCGATAGACGCCGTCTGAGCACTGCGGATTGCGGCAGGACTTCGGCTTGCGGCCAGACTCATCCGGAATGAGCCTGTTGTAGTAGATCAACGGTCCGCTGCTCGTCACAAACACTTCAGGGTCGGTGCGGGTGCGCAACTCGGTGTTGTCAGTGATGCGCTTGAAGACAGGGCTCGCCGCATCAATGTTTGATATCCAAATCTCGGACCGAAATTTGTTCGGCTTGACCGACATCGCCATGAAGAAGTAAGAGCGCCCATTCCAGACAAAAGGCTCTGGCGAGAACATTTGATTGCCGGCCGGTGCAGTCTTGCTGTAGATCGGCGTCCAGCGCATTGCGCCGTTTTCGCCCGTTGGCAGTTTGCGGTAGATGCGCGCCTCGACTTGGTCAACCAGCGTCATGAAGACGAACTCGCCATTGAACTCTGGCGCCTTCCACATCCACACTTCGTATTTGGTGCCAGCGTCAAAGGTGAGTTGCTCGACGACATTGGTGTCGAAGTCTCGGTAGAAGACTTGATCGACCCCGTTGACCGTTCGCGGATAGGCCACCGCGCGCGCGCCACGAACGTGCCGGATGGGATAGTTCGAGGCCGGAAAGTCGGCAATGGACTTCTCGGTGTCGGCATTCAACAGCTCGCGCCAATAGTGGTTCTCGAGGCTGTCTACATAGGTGATGCGTGGCGCCAGGTCACCGTCAGTCGCACTGCCATAGGGCGCTTTGCGAACAAAGTTTGGACCCAGGAGCCCTGCCGACCAAGCGCCATTGGGTGCTTGAAATGCATAGCCGATGCGCGAATTACCGTCCGCATGCTTGCCGTTGTATTTGGTGTAGACGATGGCATCGCCAAATGCAGAACTCACCCATTCGGGCCCATTCTTGGTCTTCTGTGCATCCTGGAAGGTCATGACATCGGGATCGATCATCAAGCCTTTTCCGTCGGCGGGGATGAAGTCGCCGGTATTGCGGTCGACATTGGCGATCCAGAGGTGCCCGGTTTCATCACTCCACGCGAGCATTCCGCGGGACTGGCTGAACTCGTAGTCGATCATGTCGGGCTGCGCAGAGACTCGGGTCTCGTTGGGCACCCAAGTCACGTTGAGCGCATGCACCAAGGGTGACATCAACGAAGCGATTGCCGTGGCAACAGAGGCCAGCATGCACATGCGCATCTTCGAGCCCCGGCTCGACACCCGCGTTGTTGCGCCGCGATTCATTGCTCGCGCGCACGGAGGCGTGCCTACCAGAAACTCGTTGCCCATCCAGTGCTCCAATTGCAGTTTTAACGTGACCAATGTCAGCGCCTAGTCGCTGATGGCAGTGGACGTTAACTGCGGGCTCACAGAACTGCAACAACGCGAAACAATCGTGACCCCCCCTTGAAGTGGGGTCGCAGGAATTCAGTTTCTCGGGTAGCGATGAGCCAGAGCGACGCGGGCTTGAGATGCGCACCCGCGATCCGCACCCGCGACTCGGTTCGCCCTTCTCAGCCGGAATGCGCTAACGCATCAAGCGGGCTCAGAGTGCCGCGCCGGTCAGCCATGCCTTGCGGATCAATCGACCGCACTGCATGGAAGTCACCGCACCACCGGAGACCATGCGTGCGACCACGCCGTAATAGGTGCGGCTGGAATCAATCCACGGATAAAAGCCGAATGCGCCTGGGCTGCTGAATGCGCCGTCGCCCACCTTCGGATCGTCTTCGACCCAATGGCCTATCGAGTAGTGCCAGCTCTCGTTTGGTGGAATGGGTGCGCTGAGCGCGGTTCCTGAGGGGCACGTTGCTTTGTTGGTGCAAGCGGCATTGGTGCCGAGCAGGCCACTGATCTTCAACTCCTTTTTAAGGACCTTGCGGAGAAACAAGGCATAGGCATCCGGGGTGCCGTAAGCGCCGCCGGCAAGCAGCGGCTGGCTGTAGGCAAGTTTGATGTCAGTGCCCAACTGACCCATGATCGTGCTGGTCAGCATCTTGCCGTTCATCGCGCCCAAGCCGGAGAGGCTGGCGTGTTTTTCGAAGTGACCGCCGTCATAGTAGAACTTGCCGTCGGCCGCGGCGTTGTATGCACCGTTGCCGGCGTAACTGAGGCAACTGTCGACCGTGCCAGTCTGCGGGCACGACGACAAATTGTTGTAGCCGCTGCGCATCGTCATGTATTTGATGTCCTGCGGGCTGAGCGCACCGTTGAGCCGCTGCGCCACGTAGGAGCCGTAGATCCACTTGGATGCCGAAGCCAGTGAGATCGATGCGGTCGAGGTGTAAGTCGTCGTGCTGGTGGCGCTCTTGATCGAGCCCGACGTCGTCTTGCCCGCGCTGTTGCCGATTTCCCAATAGAAAGGCCGAATGGCGCCGCAGATGTTGGTGGCGCTTTGCGCTGTGGCGGTTGCCGCCGCTGTGCGTTGCGCGTCAGTGAGGCCAGCGCTGCTCGCAGAAGGTGTCAAGACCGTCGGGCTTGGGCTGGGCGCTGGCAGCTTTGACTTGCGGAGTGCGAGTGCGCTGACGGTAGCGCCGTCTGACGCTGCCGCAGTCTCGGCGGCCTCGGAACCACCCTCTCCCCCGCCGCCGCATGCAGACAACATCGCCAAGATGGCCGGCAACAAAACCGCAGACAAGGGGCGCGAGGGGATGTGGGCGTGTTTCATCCCCGATTTATCGGGACTGCAATTACAAGGGTTGACCCCCAGCTTGCAAGCAGCTGTTACGCGGCGGTGGGTTTGCGCGCGTCCAGGCGGACGAAGATCCGTTCGTCGTTAATTCGTACCGGGTAGGTCTTGAGCGCGCTCATGGCCGGCGCGCCAGTTGGCGCACCGGTGCGCAGGTCGAACCGCCCTTGGTGCAAGGGGCACTCCACCTCATGGCCTTCGATGAATCCTTCACACAAGCGTGCATGGCCGTGGGTGCAGAGGTTGTCAGTGGCAAAGACCTCGTCGCCGATTCGAAAGAGCGCAAGGTCACGCCCAACCACCTCAACGCCGAGGCCCGCGCCATCCCAAAGCTCGCCAAGCCCGGCAGCGAGCGTCCATTCCTCGCGGGGCATGGTCATATTGGATAGATGATGGAGTTGGGGATCATCTCGCTGTCATACACACACAGCTTGGTCGCAAACCGCAAGCCATGCGGCGTGCGCACGATGGTGTCGAGATAGCGGCCGACATTGAACACCGTCGTCAGCTCCGAGAGCTTCGTGCGAAAGACCGCATAACTCGCCTCGCACTCGAATCGATCTGCCTCGGCGCGCAAAACCCGCGGCGCGCCGATCACATGCCGCTGGTAGTAGGGGTCATAGAAGAGCGTTTCTCGGATGGCGAATGCGCGGTCCTTCAGCATGCCTTTGCTTTCGAAGCGCATCGTCGCCAGCGGCATGCCGCGCTCGTGGTTCTCGCGCGGCACAAGGCGGTAGCTGCAGTCTTCGGTGAAGAGCTCGCACCATGCATCCCAGTCTCCGGCGTCGACCACGCTGGCGTAGTCGGCATAGAGCTGGCTGATCGCGAAATGATCGGCGAACTCCATGTCAGCTCTCCTCTGCTTCCATCACTTCGCGCCAGTACCGGTACATGCCGCGGATCAGGGTTTCGGTGACCATGTGGTCGGTGTCGCCCACCTCGCGGCCGCCGAGTTCGGCCAGCGCGTGGTGGAAGGGCTTGCTCTCGAAGCCGCGCTGTGAAAACTCGATCACCTCGCCATCATCAGCCGATACATAGCCCGCCGGCCCGAAGAGATTGGCTTGGCGCAGGCGCCGTTCGGTCATCTCGGCGGTGTCGTCCGCGAAGCCGAAGTGCGTCCATTCGAAGTTGAATGCGCCGTGGCCATCGGGCTGAATGTGGCGCGTCGAAACGCTGTTGACCATCTGCTGAAAGACCACGCTTGGAAACAGCGTGGTCATCACGACAGATGGCTCACCCCACCAGGGCTCAGGCACGATGTCGAGGATGCGCGGGTCATGCAAATGCATGCTCTCTTTGAAGGTTGAGACTTGCGTGACCCCAGCAGCTTTGCCGCTCGCGCCGCGAGTCGAAATCATCGAGGCGTGGCGGTGGTGCGCGTCCATCTTCAGCTCTGATTTGTTGTCAGCGCGCCAAAGCCCGAAAGTGACAAACCAGGTGTGCAGCAAGCCTGGGTGATACGGGTCTTTGATGTTCTCCTGCATCAGCTTCCAGTTGCCTGGAATGCGCTGGCGGTTGTGCCCGAGGATGGTGAGCTTGCGGCCGTTGAAGAGGCGATCGAAGTACTGGAGGATGGCCGGGCCAACATAGTCTTCGAACGATTCCACACTCGGATCGAACGAGGCAAACACCACGCCGCCACGCGTTGCCACTTTGAGTTTCGTCAACCCGTGTTGTTGGGTGTCGAAGTCCGCCGGCATGCCGCCGTAGACCTTGCCGTCTTGCCGAAGCCCGCGCCTGAAAGGCACACCTTGCAGATCGCCTTGCAGCGTGTAGCTCCACTGGTGGTACGGGCAAACAAACTCTTTCTTGCTGCCATGCCGCTCGCGGCAAAACTGCATGCCGCGGTGGGCGCAGACGTTCTCAACAACGCTGACTTGCCCTTCCGCATCACGCACCAGCAACACCGAGCGCTCGCCAATCACCGTGCGCTTGAAGTCGCCCGGGTTGGGTATTTCCGCCTCCAGGCCCACATAGCACCAATGCTTCTTGTAGAAGAAGCGCTCGAGTTCGCGGCGGTGCAACTCTTCGCTGGTGTAAGCCGCAAACGGTATGCGGCTCGTGCCGTCAGATTCCCAAATCGGTGTGGCCGGGAACAACTTGCTCATGGCCGCTCCTCTTGCCACAGGCACAACGCGTGTGGCACCAGCCGATCGGAGCAGCCAAAGCGGGCCGCCTGCTTGCGCCAAGCGCAGAGCGGCGTGAGGCCGTCACTGCCGCTGCGGTTGAAATTAGCCTGGGGCGCGTGATGCGCGCAGGCTTGTGTGGCATCTGATGGGTGAGCGTTCAACATGATGGACATCGTGTGGGCGTGGGCCGCGGCGATCGAGACATCTCGCATTGTCTCGCCCCGCCCACCCCACCCCTGCCCAACGTTGCCCACCCACGCGCTCAGGGCGGCGTGACCTCCACCTTCAACGACGCAAACCAAGCCGCGAGGTTTGCGATGTCGTCATCACTCAAGGGCTTTGCCATCAGGCTCATGACCTCGTGTTTGCGCGCACCGCTGCGGTAGGCCGCCAACTGCGCCGCCAAATACACCGCCGGTTGCGCGGCGAGATTGGGCGCATCGGGTTGCACCGAGAGCCCAAGCTGCCCATGGCAGACCGAACACGCCTGCGCCTTCGCCCGGCCCATTGCTGCATCACCCGCTGCCGACGCGCCGATCGGCAACACCACCAGAGCGATCGCCCCGGCTGCCCGTGCAACACAGGCAGCACGGGCAGCGGCGCTGGCGAATCTGGCGAATCTGGCGAGAGCCCCCGCGGTCATTGCGCGCTGTAGGTCACGCGGTAGATGGCACCGGCAAAGTCATCGCTGATGAGCAGCGAGCCGTCTTTCATCTGCGCCACGTCAACCGGGCGACCACGGAAGAGGCCAGTGTCATCGAGCCACCCACTCGCAAACACCTCGGTCTTGTCGGCCGTGCCATCCGCCTTCAGCGAGGTGTAGAGCACTTGTGCGCCCACGGGCTTGGTGCGGTTCCACGAGCCATGCTGCGCCGAGAAGATGCCGCCTTGGTACTTGGTCGGAAACATCTTGCCCGTGTAGAAACTCATGCCGAGATCGGCCGCATGCGCTGTGGTCTGCACCTGCGGCTCGGTGATGTTGTTGGGCAGCGGGTCTTTGTCGTAGCCCTCCTCGGTGATGCGGGTTGCGCCCTGCTTCCATGGGTAGCCGAAGAAGAGGCCGACCTTGGTGGCGCGGTTGATCTCGCCGGTCGGAATGTCATCGCCCATGCCATCGGTTTGGTTGTCGGTGAACCAGAGCGTGCCGTCCTTCGGGTTGAAGTCTTGGCCGACCGAGTTGCGAACGCCGGTGGCGTACACCTCGCGCTTGCTGCCGTCGAACGCGTTCATGCGCACGATGCCGCCAATGCCCCACTCGTTGAACTCCTTCAGCTTGGCACGCGGCGGCACGTTGAAGGGTTGGCCGAGGGTGATGTAGAGCATGTTGTCAGGCCCGACGCGGCAAGTGCGCGCGCCGTGGTTGTACGACTCATCATCGGTCGGAATCAATTTGCCTTGACCGACGACCTCGATCACCGCCACATCCGGGCCTTCATAGAAGAACTCGGCTGCAGGAAAGTTGAGCACGCGGTTGTGTTCGGCCACGATCAGGAAGCCATCTTTCGTCCAGCAGACGCCGTTGGGGTTGCTGAACTTCAGGCTCGGCGCAAACGACTTCACCTCGGTGGCTGCGCCGCCGCTGTTGCGATCGGTCACGGCCCAGACCGTCGTCTTGCGGGTTCCGACGAAGAGCATGTTGGTGCTCGGCGCCACGGCCATGTGGCGCGCATCGGGCACCACCGCATACAGATCGATCTTGAAGCCCGGCGGCAGCTTCACGCGCTTCAGGTTCTCTTTGATCGCATCGGCGTTCTTGCCGGTTTGCGGCACGAGGGGGATGTTGAGGTCGGTCGTGGCGACCTTCATTTGCTTCAGCTTTTCAATGTTCTGCTGAGCAGCAGCCGGCAGGGCAGCAACGCCAATCGATGCGCCAGCGGCGAGCAGGCGGGCAGCTTGCAACCAGAGATGGGACATGAGGTCTCCTGATGGTTTTTGAGTTGAAACGACGTCAGCACCGAACCCAGCGCGACGCCTCCAATTTGCAATGCACATACCACTTGGGGATGACCCTGAGGCTTACGCGCCGCAGCCCGGCGAGAGGCCCTGAACGTTTCACCGCCAGGTGTCCAGTGGTGCAAATTGCCACGGTGCATTTGTTCAGAAACAGTGCGGTTGCGGCGCAGGGCTGCGGCTGATACTGTGACCGCCAGTCAAGTGAATGCAGCCGATGAGACTGCGATTGCCGCGACAACACATGGCGCCGCCGGCGACGACCGGAAGCCCCGAGGAGACGGAATGATCCCGACGCCCGATCGCCAATTCGCGCATGCCCGCGCCGTGCGCGCCCGAGGCGGCGCGATGCCGGCCGATGGCGTGCCCTCTGCCGACATCCTCGACAGCTGGGTGCGCTGCATGGAGCGCGGCATGGAAAGTGGCGCTGCGCTCCGCTTGCCGGTGGCCGTGGCGGCCGAGTTGCGGCTGCGCCGCGAGCGCGCCGAGGTCGTGCGGCGGCTCGCGCGCGCCGAGCTCGATGTGCTCGCTCAACAGATCGCAGGCTCGAACTTCCTGCTCGCCTTTGCCGACCATGAAGGCGTGATCCTCGATCTCTACGCCGACAACCGATTCAAGATGAGCGGCAGCGGCGCTGACATCGTGGCCGGCAGCTGCTGGAGCGAATCATTGGTCGGCACCAATGGCCTCGGCACCGTGCTGGCAACCGGTCGCTCGCTCGCCGTGACGGGCCTTGAGCACTACAACCTGCAGCTCGGCGACATCTCTTGCACCGCAGCCCCGGTGCGCGATGCGCAGGGCCGCATCGTTGGTGTGCTCGATGCGGCCTCCTACTTCGAGTCACGCCAACGGCACACGCAGGCCCTGGTGCAGATGGCCGCCACGCACATCGAGAACGGCTTGCTCGTGCATCAAATGCGCGCCAAGGTTGTGCTGGCTATCCACCCGCGGCCTGAGTTTCTCGGCACGCTCAGCGCGGGCCTTGCCGCCTTCGATGACGACGGCCGCCTGATGGCCATGAATGCGCGCTGCAGCCAATTGCTCCACGGCATCGCCATGGAGGCCGGCACAGCGTTCGAAACCATCTTCGGCGAGCCGTTCGATCAGGTGCTTGCACAACTCGCTTTACAGCCTGAAGTGCGCCTGCGCGATCGCCTGGGCAGCGCGCTCGTGGCCACGTGCGTCAACCGCCCGCCGCGGCCGCGGCCTCACCTGATCAGCGCGCGGCTCGATGCGCCGAATCCGGCGGCATTGACCACGATATCGGCGCCGCCACCCGCATCGACACACGACCAAACGGAAGGTGACGCTGCTGTGCGCGAGGCTTACCGCCTCGTCGACGCGGCGGTGCGCATGCGCGTGCCGATCCTGATTCAAGGCGAGACCGGCAGCGGCAAGGAGCTGCTTGCCCGCCATGCCCACGCGGTGGCAGGCCGCTCGGGCAGCTTCGTTGCAGTGAATTGCGGCGCACTGCCGGCCGAGCTGGTTGAGGCCGAGCTCTTCGGCCATGTGGGCGGCGCATTCACCGGCGCGCGGCGCGAAGGCAGCATCGGCCTGATTGCCAGTGCCGACGGCGGCAGCCTGCTGCTCGATGAAGTTGGCGAGTTGCCACTGCGGCTGCAGGCCACGCTGCTGCGCTTTCTCGATGATCAAACGGTGCGGCCCGTGGGCGGCACGACCACTCGCCGGGTCGACGTGCAACTGCTCGCCGCCACCCACGCCGAGCTCGACGATGAAGTCACCGCCAAGCGCTTTCGAGCCGACCTGCTCTACCGGCTCAACACCGTGCGCGTCGAGCTGCCACCACTGCGGCGGCGGAGCGACTTCAACGTGGCCGCCTGCGCCATGCTCGCCGCGATTGACGAGCAAGCGATCATCAGCGCCGAAGCCCTTGCGCGGCTGGCGCAACATGCGTGGCCAGGCAACTTCCGCGAGCTGCGGGCCATGCTCACGCGCGCATTGCTGTGGCGCGGTGAGCACCGCATCGACCGCGTCGACATTGACCACGTGCTCCCCGGCGCGCCACCTGCGAGCACCTCGGCGCTGCAGCTCAGTGCGAGCGAGTTGATCCGGCGCGAATTCGAGCGCTCTGGCCGCAGCGTGACGCGCACCGCGCGCACGCTCGGCGTGTCAAGAACAACCGTTTACCGGCACTTGCGCGAAGGCCGCTGATCGGCAGTGGCCGCGCAAATCTTTGTTGCGAGGAACCGAGCCCCATGAAAGCGCTGAGAACCACCTTCGTCGCCACGCTGCTCGCCGCAGCAGCTTGCTGCGCCCATGCCAGCAAAGCGCTCGCCGAGAAGAACGGCTGCTTCGGTTGCCACGCTGTGGCCAGCAAGCTGGTGGGCCCGGCTTACAAAGATGTGGCCGCCAAATATGCCGATCAAGCCGATGCGAAAGCGCTGCTCGCCAAGAGCATTCGCAGCGGCGGCTCCGGCAAATGGGCCGAGGTGCCCATGCCACCACAAGCGCAGCTGTCAGAAGCTGACGCAGGCAAGCTCGCCGCATGGATCTTGAGCGGCGCGAAATAGCCCGCCGCGGATTGCCGACACCGGGACTTTCCCTTGTAGGTATCCCGGTAACACCCAGGCCGAAGAGGCCGGTGCAACACTGCGCCGCGCTCGCTGCCTGTGGTGGCTGAAGCGAGCCGGTGAAGAGCCCAAGGAGACAGAGACATGCGCGTGATCCCCATTGTCGAAACCGCGGCGAGTGTTGCGGCTGAATCCGCGGCCCAAGCCGCAGCCATGAGTGCGAGCGGCGGCGGCTGCAACGAGGGCGAAGGCCAAGTGCCTCGCCTCGATCTGCCCTTGGTTCGGCGCGAGTTCCTCAAAGGCTCGGGCATCTTGATCGGCACGATCGCCACGGGCTCGGTGCTCGCTGCATTGGCGCCGTCGCCGGTATGGGCCGTCGAGCTCAAGACCTTGAGCCAAAGCGAAGGCCAAACGCTGATGGCGATGGGCCGCGTGCTCTATCCGCACAAGAAGCTGCCGGATGCGGTGTATGCCCTGCTCGCCAAAGACCTCGACGCCAAAGCCGCTGGCTCTGGCGATGCGGCCACGCTGCTGCAAGGCGGCATCAAAGGGCTTGATCAAGCGGCAGGCGGCAGCTTCATCAAAGCATCGGCCGCGAAGAAGCTCGCGGTCGTCAAGGCCATTGAAGGCACACCGTTTTTCAATGCGGTGCGCGGCCAGTGCGTAACCTCGCTCTATGACAACGACATGGCCTTCGCCGTCTTCGGCTACCCCGGCTCGGCCTGGGAGAAAGGTGGCTACATCACGCGCGGTTTTCAAGACCTGAAGTGGCTACCGGCACCCACGGCTGAAGCCAGCCCGCCGCCCTACATGGGCTGAACGCATCGGCGCATTTCCACAAGAACTCAGGAGACAACATGGCGAAGTTCGATTTCAACGACGACTCGGTGGTCGTCATCATCGGCTCGGGTGCAGGCGGTGGAACGCTGGCCAATGAGCTGGCGCAAAAGGGCATCAAGGTCGTCGTGCTCGAAGCTGGCGCGCTGCAATCGAGCGCGACCTTCATCAACGACGAATGGAAGTCGTTCAGCCAGATCGCCTGGCTCGACAACCGCACGACTTCAGGCACCTGGCGCGTGGCCAAAGACTTCCCCAACTTGCCGTCGTGGATCTGCAAAACCGTGGGCGGCACCACCACGCACTGGGCCGGCGCGTCGCTCCGCTTTCAAGAGCATGAGTTCAAGGCGAAGACAACCTACGGCGGCCTGCAAGGCACCAGCCTGATGGACTGGCCGCTGACGCTCAGCGAGATGGAGCCCTACTACGCCAAAGCCGAAGACAAGATGGGCGTGACCCGCACCAACGGCATCCCCGGCCTGCCCGGCAACAACAACTTCAAGGTGCTCTATTCCGGCGCCAAGAAGCTTGGCTACAACGAGGTGCATACCGGCCGCATGGCCATCAACAGCCAACCGCGTGACGACCGCGGCCGCTGCATGCAACTCGGCTTTTGCTTCCAGGGCTGCAAGAGCGGCGCCAAATGGAGCACGCTCTACACCGAGCTGCCCAAGGCCGAGAAGACCGGCAACATGGACCTTCGCCCCGAGAGCCATGTCTCGCGCATCGAGCACGATGACAAAGGCAAGGTCACCGGCGTCGTCTACTTCGACAAAGCGGGTGCCGAGCAGCGGCAGAAGGCGCGCATCGTCTGCGTGGCCGGCAACTCCATCGAAACACCGCGGCTGCTCTTGCTCTCGGCCTCCAGCCTCTACAAAGACGGTCTGGCCAACAGCTCCGGCCAAGTCGGCCGCAACTACATGCGCCACTTGACCGGATCGGTCTACGGCATGTTCAAGCAGCCGGTGCACATGTACCGCGGCACGACGATGGCGGGCATCGTTCGCGATGAAGCACGGCATGACACCAAGCGTGGCTTCGTCGGCGGCTACGAACTCGAGACGCTCTCGCTCGGCGTGCCCTTCATGGCTGCCTTCTTGAACCCGGGCGGCTGGGGCGCAGACTTTGCCGACTACATGGACAACTACACGCACTTGGCCGGCATGTGGATCGTGGGCGAAGACATGCCGCGCGAAGGCAACCGCGTAACGCTCAACACCAGCCTGAAAGACAAATGGGGCAACTACATCCCCAATGTGCACTTCGACGATCACGACAACGACATCGCGATGCGCGAGCACGCCTTCAGGCAAGGCCAGCGCATCTATGCCGCGGCCGGCGCGACCAATCGTTCCGCACGCCGCCTTATCCGTCGACCCACAACATGGGCACTTGCCGCATGGGCGCTTCACCGAAAGACAGCGTCTGCAATGCCTACGGCCAGACGCACGACGTGCCCAATCTCTTCATCTCCGATGGCAGCCAGTTCACCACCGGCGGCGCCGAGAACCCAACGCTCACGATCGTGACGCTGGCGATCCGCCAGGCCGACTACATCGCCAAGCAAATGACGGCGCGGATGGTCTAGCGCATGAAATGAGCGTCAAGGAGACCCACCATGTGCGAGTTCTTCGTCAAGGCCGATCCGATCCAGTACGAGCAGCGTTCGCGCACAGTGCGCATTCACGGCGTGTTGACCAGCATTCGGCTCGAAAACATGGTCTGGGACATCCTCGCCGAGATGGCTGAAGAAGAAGGCTGCACGACCAACGCGCTGATCTCCTTGTTTCATGACGAGATCCTTGCGCACCGCGGCGAGGTGCCGAACTTTGCCTCGTTCTTGCGCGTGACTTGCATGCGCTATCTTTGGCGCCGCTTGAACACCGCGAGCCCGCCAGTGGCTGCACCTAAGCTAGCCGAAGTGCGCAGCTTGCCAAGGGCCACAGGCACCACAGGCGCGGCGTGAAAGCCCATCAGCAGCCCGCCACATCAACCCAAGATTCGACATGAGCTTCGACACCGAAATCGAACCCGGCGTTTGCGCCGCACCCAACCCCGCATCAACCGGCTTCGTGCTGAACCACAGCATGTTGCGCGTCAAAGACCCGCAAGCCGCGCTCGATTTCTACACACGCATCATGGGGATGCGCTTGCTCCGCAAACTCGACTTTCCGGAGATGGCGTTCACGCTCTACTTCCTGCACCGGCCTGACGCCGATGCACCGCCGCCTGATGAGGCGCAGGAGCGCACGGCCTGGACTTTCTCGCAGCGCGCGATCCTGGAACTCACGCACAACTGGGGCACCGAGGCCGACGCGGAATTCAAATACCACGACGGCAATGCGCAGCCGCAAGGCTTCGGCCACATCTGCTTTTCAGTGCCTGACCTCGAAGCCGCAGTGCGTTGGTTCGACGAGAACCAAGTGAACTTCGTCAAACGCCCCGATCAAGGCAAGATGAAAGACGTGGCCTTCATCAAAGACCCGGATGGCTACTGGATAGAGATCGTCGAACCGGGCCGACTCAAGAAGCTCGGCACTTGAGGGCCTATGCGGCCGCTGAGTGCGCTGCCTGTCGAGGCGCCTCATAACGCAAGCCGATCGCGACACGGCCTGTCCACCACACCACACGCCCACTGCCCGGCAAGGCAATCGGGCCGGCGCGCCAGAGTTGATCCACACCTTCCATCGGGGGCAGCCAGCGCGAGGCTTGCGGTGCGCGAGTAACCAGGTCGTCAGCGGAGCGTGGCGGCGTGATCATGCGGTCGGTTCCTTGTGTCAGTGTGAGCATCAAAGCGGTGGCAAAGAGTATGAATGTCGCAAGCTGCGGTCATCCTCTCCTTTGACGTCACACAGCGATCGATGTGCGCTTTGCACGTCGATTCTTCGCGCGGGACCTGATCTGACACGCAGGACGCTGCGCTGAATAAACCCAGGCCGCAGCTGCAGACGCGGCGAATGCTGAGGTAGGAGGATGCCCACACCCGAACCGCCCGATGCCCGATGGCCGCACCGACTCAGCGGGTCAGACTGCAAGGCTATCAATTCGGCAGGAGTCGACATGATCAACCGCATCACCACCAAAGACGAAGCGCAGCTCTACGTGAAAGACTGGGGCCAGGGCCGGCCGGTCATCATGCTGCATGGCTGGCCGCTCTCTGCTGACAGCTTCGATGACCTCTCGCTCGCTCTCGCCAACGCCGGCTACCGCGCCATCAGCTATGACCGCCGCGGCTTTGGCAGGTCAGACCAACCCTGGACCGGCTATGACTACGACACGCTGGCCGATGACCTCGCCTCGGTGATCGAGCAGACCGGCGCCAAAGACGCCACGTTGCTCGGCTTCTCAATGGGCGGCGGCGAAGTGGCGCGCTACATGGCTCGCCACGGCGGCAAGAACGTGGCGCAGGCGATCCTCGTGGCTTCAGTTGTGCCTTACATGCTGAAGACCGATTCGAACCCGCACGGAGTTGACGGTGAAGTTTTTGCCGAAATGACCCAAGGCATGACCGAGGACCGCGCCAAATTCTGGGCGGGCTTCTTCAAAGATTTCTATGGCGTGGGCTTGGTATCGCACCCGGTCAGCAGCGAGACCTTGGAATGGTCGCGCACGGTGGCCATGCAAGCCAGCTTGAAGGCAACACTGGCCTGCGCCAACGCGTTCGCCACGACCGACTTCCGCGGTGACCTCGCGGCCTTCAAAGTGCCAACGCTGATCATCCACGGCACCGGTGACAAGACTGTGCCGATCGACGCCTCTGCGCGCCAAGCCGCCGCCGGCATCACCGGGTCGACCTTGATTGAATACGACGGCGCACCGCACGGCTTGTTCGCCAGCCACAAAGAGCGCTTGATCGCGGACGTGCTCGCGTTCGTGCAGCAGCGCTGACGCCGAACGGCCGGCCTCGCCGCGCGTCAACCCGCGCACTCCGAGGTGACACATGACCGGCACGCTGCTGTTCATCGGCAGCGTGCTGGTGCTCGTGGGTTTGCTCGAAGCCCCGCTGCGGCGTTGGCCGGTGTCGCCCGCGCTCGTCTACTTGCTGCTTGGCGCGGCAGCGGGTGGGTTGTTTGGTGCGCCATTGGATTTGGGTGCGAGCGTTGCCGCAACGAAGGGCCAGTCACATGCGTTGTTGATCGCTGTGGAGGCGGCCGTGCTCGTCTCGCTCTTCGGTGTGGGGCTGCGCTTGCCGTATTCGCCGCGCTTGCATGCGTGGCGCGTTGCCACGTGGTTGGCGTCACTCGGCATGATGGCCACAGTGGCTCTCGGCACGCTCGCCGCGATGGCCATGCTCGGCCTCGCATGGCCCGCAGCGATGCTCTTGGCCGCGATGCTCGCGCCGACCGATCCCGTCCTCGCATCAGACGTTCAACTGCGCTCCGCCAAAGACCGCGACAGCGTGCGCTTCACGCTCACTGCCGAGGGCGGGCTCAATGACGGCACCGCGTTGCCGGTGATGATGCTGGCGCTCGCCGCCCTCGGCCGCTACGACCTCGGCCCACTCGCAAGCGGCTGGCTGTGGCGCGACCTGTTCTGGGGTGTGGGCGGCGGCGTGGCGATTGGCGCGGCGCTCGGCAGAGGCCTTGGCTGGGCATTGCGCCGGCGCATCAGGCGCGGGCATGCGCTCGCTTGGGATGAGTTGCTGATGCTCGGCAGCATCGCCCTCGCGTTTGGCGTGGCGCGGGCGAGCGGCACCTCGTCGTTCATCGTGGTCTTCATCATGGCGGTGGTGTTGTTCCATGCCTCGGTGCACCAGCGGCTTGCGCCGGAGGCCGTGCCATCGGCAAGCGCCGAAAGCAGAGAGCTGGCCGCGCGCCTTGAGGCCTTTGGTGGGCGATGCGAGCGCTTGATCGAAGTGGTGCTCGTGCTCGTTGTCGGCGCAGCGTTGACGACGATCCGCTGGAGCTGGCCGTTGGTCGCATTTGCGCTGGCGCTGGTGCTGGTCGTTCGGCCCGTCGCGGCGCTGGCAACCATGGCTTGCGCCGGCCCCGGCATCGGGCCCACGCAGCGCCGGTTGATCGCATGGTTCGGCATTCGCGGCGTGGGCTCGCTCTACTACCTGCTCTATGCGCGCGAGCAAGGCCTGGGCGATGCATTGGCTGCGCAGCTCAGCGCGGCCTGCTTGGTGAGCATTGCGGTGTCCACCCTGCTGCACGGCGTCTCGGCCACGCCGCTGATGGGGTGGTATCAAAGGCGGCGCGCGGATCGGGCAGATCGCGCAGATCGCGCTGCCGGCCGCTTGCCACCCAAGCGTTGACGGGTTGATGCCGGCGGCCACCGGACAATTCGCCGATGCAAGCTGATGATGTCTCCACCCTCACCACCACTGTTCTCTGGAGCGCCTTCGGGCTGGCGATCCTGTTTGGCGCGCTCGCGCAGCGCAGCCACTTCTGCACGATGGGCGCCATTGCAGACATCGTGACCATGGGCGACTGGACGCGCATGCGCATGTGGATCTTGGCCTTCGCCGTGGCGGTGCTCGGCTTCAACGTGATGGCCGGGCTCGGCTGGGTCTCGGCCAGCAACAGCCTCTACGCCGGGCCGCAGTTTCGCTGGGCATCGACCGTGGTTGGCGGCACGATGTTCGGCATCGGCATGGTGTTGGCCTCGGGCTGCGGCAGCAAGAGCTTGGTGCGTGTGGGCGGAGGCAACCTCAAATCGCTGGTCGTGGTGATCGTGCTGGGCCTGTCGGCCTTTGCCACGTTGAAGGGCATCACAGCGGTTGTGCGCGTCGCTACGGTCGATCGCTGGGTGCTCACCATCCCACCAGGGCAGGACTTGCCCAGCCTGATCGGCCACGCGATGGGCCTGCGCGCAGAAGCCATCGCGCCATGGCTCGGCTTGGTGTTGGCCGCCGTGTTGATCGCCTGGGTGGTGCGCCGGCCAGAGGGGCGCTCCGCATCGATGTGGTTGGGCGGCGCGGGGATTGGGGCAGTGATCGTCGCGATGTGGTGGGTGTCCGGCCGCTGGGGTTTTGTGGCGGAAGACCCTTCGACTCTGCAAGAAGCCTTTGTGGCCACCAACTCGCACCGCATGGAGGCGCTGAGCATGGCCGCACCAGTCGGCTATGCGCTGGCGTGGTTGCTCTACTTCAGCGATCAGAGCAACGTGCTGACGACCGGCATCGTCAGCGTGGCAGGCGTTGTCATCGGCTCAGCGGCAGTGGCTCTCGCCACAGGCCGCTTTCGGTGGGAAGGCTTTGCGCATGCCGAAGACACGGCCAATCACCTCGTGGGTGCGGTGTTGATGGGCATTGGCGGTGTCACCGCGCTTGGCTGCACGGTGGGCCAAGGTTTGTCTGGCCTGTCGACTTTGTCGATCGGCAGTGCATTGGCCACAGCGGCGATCGTGGCGGGCGGATGGCTCGGGCTGCGTTATCAAAGTTGGCGGCTAGACCGCAGCGCTTGAAGCTCAAGAAGACGCCAAGCCGGGGTTGCCTTTGACGCCGACGAGCGACGGCGTGTTGAGCACACGCGGCTTGATGCGCCCGCCCTGCCCCGCCAACCACGCTTCGACCACATCCCACACCGGCTTCACGCCGGGCTGCGTGCGCGCGTCTTCAGCCACCGGTGCCCAGCCCGCCACCTTGTAGTTTTTACTGGCCTCGATCGGCCTGCCGCGCAGCCGCATGTTGGTGATGCGACGGCCGATCGATTGGCTCGGTTCGCAGGCGTAGGTGAGGCCACCCACGCGCACCATGTCACCGCCCTGTTGGTAGTACGGGTCGGGATTGAAGAGGTTGTCGGCCACGTCTTCCAAGATGGTCTTGATCTGCTCGCCACTGAGCAAGTTGACGGTGGCGTAGGGGTAGGTGATGGCGAGCTGATCCATCATGGCTTCGCGCGTGATGGGCTCACCCGGCAGCAGCGTCGTGCCCCAGCGAAAGCCGGGTGAAAACGCGATCTCGGCGCCTTGCACTTCCATCAGCGCATCGCACAAGAGCTGATCCCAGCTGCCGTTGAAATTGCCGCGGCGAAAGAGCAGCCCATCGGTCACGGCAAGCTGCTCACTCAGGCGCGCTTTGAAAGGCTGGCGCACGCGCTCGATCAGTGCCGCCATGGCCGGATCGGCTCGCAGCTGGTTGGCAAAGACGGGCAGCAGGCGGTAGCGGTAGTCGACCACCTCACCGCCTTTGACTTCGAAATCCATCACGCCGAGGAACTTGCCGTTGCTGCCAGCGTTGGTCACGAGCGTCTTGCCGCCGGGGTTGGCAACGGGCACTGCGAGCGGCACGCCGTCATGCGTGTGGCCGCCGAAGATGGCGTTGATGCCGCGCAGCCGCGAGGCCAGTTTCAAGTCGACATCCATGCCGTTGTGCGACAACAGCACGACGACCTTCGCGCCTTGCGCACGCACCTCGTCAACCAAGGCTTGCAGGCTCTCCTCCTGGATGCCGAAGGTCCAGTCGGCCATCAGGTAGCGCGGGTTGGCGATCGGCGTGTACGGAAAGGCTTGGCCGATGATGGCGCAGCGCACGCCGCCCACCTCGCGCATCACATGCGACGGGAACACGGGATCGCCGAAGTCGTTGGTCTTCACGTTCTGGGCGATGAAGTCGATGTGGCCTTTGAAGTCGCTCTCGACGATCTGCTTGACGCGCGCCATGCCGTAGGTGAACTCCCAGTGGCCAGTCATCACATCGACGCCGAGCAGCTTGGCGGCCTCCACCATGTCTTGCGCGTCAGACCAGAGCGAGGTGGCCGAGCCTTGCCAGGTGTCGCCGCCATCGAGCAGCAATGCGCCGGGGCGGCTCGCCTTCAATTGCTTGACGAGTGTGGCGAGCTGCGCGAACCCGCCAACGCGGCCATAGCGGCGCGCGGCCTTGGTGAAATCAAGGTGCGTGAAAGCGTGGGCCGCACGCGTGCCCGGGCGAATGCCGGCGGCTTTGAGCAAGCCTTCACCCACGAGATGCGGTAGGCGCCCCTGCATGTGGCCAACGCCCAGGTTCACACTCGGCTCGCGAAAGTGCGTGGGCAGCAATTGCGCATGGCAATCGGTCATGTGCAGGAAGGAGACTTGGCCGAACGGCGCCAAGTCATAGAGCGCGCGTTCGGCGGTGGCCGCATCAGCCTCTTCATGCCGGCCGAGCGCCATGCCGGCGACCGCGGCCGCGCCGAGCACTTGAACAAACTCGCGCTTCGACAGCGTCATGCGCGAGCCGTTGCCAATCTCATCACTTGTTGACTGGCGATTGCGGATCGAGCAACAAGGCCATCAGATTTTTCAGCTGCGCCTCGTCGAGCAAGCCGGCATGGCCGAAGCGGGGCATGCCCGAGCAAGCGTTGTAGGCCTTGGCGTTGTAGAGCTTGCCCCAGGTGTAAGTGACGATGGCTTTGGCCTCTTCACTGGCTGGATCGCTGACGCCGCGGTCACGGCCGTACCGGTAAAGGCTGGGCCCGAGCGTGCCGTATGAAATCTCGGCGGGCGCGATCTGGTGACAGTTGTAGCAATTGCCGCCGTTGGCGCTGGTGGCGGTTGACGGCTCGTTCCAGGTCATGCCGCGGCCGCTTTGCGCGAGCTTCTCGCCTTCTTTCCAATCGCCGATGAAGCGGCCGTCAGCCGGCCACTGGACCGTTGCGAGGCTGGCCGCTTCGATGGCCTTGGCTTGCGCCTCCGGCAAGGCTTGGCCTCGCGATTGGGCCTGCGTGCAAGCGGCGTCAGATTCGGTTTGCGCAAGGCGATCGACGGTGGCAATGCCTTGATCGCGGAAAGATGACTTCATCATGGCGCTGAGCAGGGCGTCGTAGTCAGGCGCTGGCGGCGCGGTGGCGCAGCTGGTCAACAGGGTCGCCGCGGCGATGGCGGCCAAGGGGCTGAGCGCACGAATTTGCATGGTCTTGGCCTTGTTGACTTCAGCGCCGCAGCGCCGGCGCAATCGACTCATTGCCGCGGGCATTCACGCCCATGTAGACGCCGAGCGCAATCGTCACCTCAGAGGCATAGCCGGGGTACGGGAAGCGCTGCTGGCGGTAGCAATCATTGAGCCGGCGCTGCATGCTCCAGAGCTCGCCGCTGCTCACACGGTAAGCAGGCCATGCCACGAAGCCCACGCCTTCGCCCGGGTTGCGCGTGAGGTTGGGCAGGTCTTGCAGGCGAATGCGCTTGCCATCGGCACCGTGGCAAGAAGCGCATGCAAAGTCGTAAGGCCCACCGCGGTAGTAGAACGCGCGCTTGCCGAGCTCATACATCGTTTGCTCTTGCGCATGGGCCTGCGGCAGTTTGAAACGCTCGCCACGCGACTGGCCCGAAACCCAGGCGACCAGCGCCTCCATGTTGATTTGCTCGCCGCGGCCAAAGGGCGTGGCGGCGATCTCGGCCGCGTTGAAGCCTTGCAAAGACTCCATGCAAGTCAGCAGGCGAGACTCAAGATCTTGCACGCGCTTCGTGTCAGCAAAGTAGCGCGGCAGCTCGACGAAAGCGCCTTTGACGCGGCCCGCACCAAGGCCCAGATCGCATTGTTCGAGCGAGGCTGCTTTCGGGCCGCGCTGCGTCTTCCACAGTGCTTCGCCTTTGGCCTCGAACAGCTCGGCCGGGTTGCCGTCTTCGAGCATCTTGCGGTACTCGGCGATGCCTTCGGCAGTTGACTTTGGCGCAACCGTTTGAGCTGCAGCCGTTTGAGCCGCAGCAGAAGCAACGCAAACCGAAGCGATGAGCGTGTTGCATGCGCGGCGAGCATGCGCGCGCGCCATCCAGCGAATGCAGCGGGCGCTGAAGTTGCGGGCCACCTCAAGCGACCGTGACTTCATCGGCGCGCTTCTCACCGCGGTTATCAACCCACGCGACGCTGATCTTGTCGCCCGACTTCGCGCCTTTCACAGTGAACTGCAGAAACGGGTTCTTCGCGACCGCCGGCCCCCACTGCGTCGTCATCACGGTCTTGCCGTTGAGCTGCGCCGAGACTTGGGTGATGTACCAAGCCGGGATGAGCTTGCCGGCGGCGTCTTTGCGCAAGCCGGTCTCCATGTCGTGGGCCATCAAAACGCGGACCGTGGCTTTGTCGCCAGCGGCTTGCGCGCGAATGCGCATCGGGTCTGCCATGAGGGTGTCCTGTGTGCTGTGTGCGTTGCGCTTCAGCCGCCGCAGCCGCCGAGCGTCACCTTGATCTCTTTTTGTGCGTAGAGCAATTTGCCGTCGTCCATCACTGCAACAGCGTAGACGTTCGATGATTGCCCCATCTTGATCCGCGTCGAGAAGTTGGCTTCGACCGCATCGGTCACTTCGAACATCGCACTCATCACCGCTGGGTTCTTCTCGACCAGCAGCAACAGGCGCTTGACGCCGGGCAGCGTTGTCGATACACCGACTGGCACCACGGCGCCGTTCTCGGCAATGTCGGGGCCGGTCAGGGTCACGTCTTTGCTCTCCACTGGCATCGGCGTGCCGAGTGCCTTCATGAGTTCCGCGATCGACTTCGCTTCGAAGGCAGCCGTGTTGTAGGCGGCCATTTGGGCCTGCGCGGTCATCGGCAGCCAGCCCGCCGCGCCGAGCAGCGTCAGCACTTTGGCCGAATGGGTGAGCAGTGTTCGACGTGAAGGCATCCAGGGCTCCATGTAGCGCATCAACTGCACGCAACAGCTGCATGCAT
>JAYWGR010000072.1:0-2919 GCA_043778145.1 Rhizobacter sp. | reverse complement strand
GGACTCGCTGCTGCAGGGTCTGAAGCTCGGCAAGTACCCGCTGCTGCATGGCAGACGTTTCCACCTCACCGTGGGCGTCGGCACGGCGCCGGGTCACGGGCTCGAACTGGTCGATGACATCGATCGGGGAGGTTCCCATGCAGAACCTTGAGTACGCAGCCCGCGTCGATGAGGTCAAGCGGCGCGCGCACGGGCGCTGGACCGAAATCCTCGGCAGCCTTGGCGTGGATGAGCACATCCTGAAGAAACGCAACGGGCCCTGCCCGCTGTGCGGCGGAACGGATCGGTTTCAGTACACCGACAAGTTCGGCGAGGGCAACTACCACTGCCGCTCCTGCGGCGCCGGCGGCGGCTTCAAGCTGCTGCAGGCGGTCAAGGGAATCGACTTCAACACGGCGTTGCGGGAGGTCGAGCAGTGTGTGGGTGCCGCAGCGGTGCCGATGCGAATGCATTCGACCGAACCATCGGCGGCGCGCATGAAGAAGCTCGCGCAGCGGATATGGGAAGAAGCCAGACCGGTGACGGTGGACGATGAAGTGGATCGCTACCTGAGCGGTCGAGGTCTTGCGCTGCCGACGTATCCCAGGGTGCTGCGTTTCCATGCGGCGCTCGGCTACTTCCAGAAGGACGGCGAAAGCAAGCCGCGCAAGGTTGCCGAGTACCCGGCCATGCTGGCGTGCATCCAGGGCACCGACGGGCATGCCGTGACGCTGCACCGAACCTACCTGAAGGACGGTCGCAAGCTGGCTGTGCCCGATGCGAAGAAGGTGCTGTCGGCCGGGATCAACGGTGCGGCGGTGCGTCTGTTCGATGCCACCGACGAACTCGCGATCAGCGAAGGCATCGAGACCGGTCTTGCCGTCCACCTGGGCACGCAGAAGCCGGTCTGGGCCGGGCTCAGCGCCGTCAACCTGGAGCGGCTGTGGCTACCGGATTCGGTGCGGCGCGTCTGCGTCTACGCCGACAACGATGCCAACGGCGACTTCGATGGTCAGGCCTTCGCGTTCGCGTTGGCCCGTCGGTTGAAGAAAGAAGAGAAGCAGACCGGGCCACGCGAGGTGCAGGTGTTCCTGCCCAAGCAAGCCGGCCTGGATTGGGCCGATGTCTGGCTGGCGCGAGAGCAAACGCTTGCGCGTGCAGCGTAGGTCTTCATGGGGGTGCGGTCGAAAGACTGCACCTGCCTTTTCAGCGCCACTGAAACAGCAATCACTTCGGTGGCGGCGAAAAGGTTTCTCCCGCTGGTTGCTGTCAAACCAGGCCGTGTATTCAAGCGGCAAAGACAGCCTTGGAGTTCTCGCGCGATTCATTCGCGCCGTTTGTGGTTCGGCCTTGCCGATCCTTCATCAACCCTGGCGGGGATGTGCATCCCCGCGAGTGGGTCGTGCCGTGCCCGCCTTTCTCTGGCAACAAGGAGTTTGATATGAGAAGCGGACGTACTTTGGTGAGCCTGGCCCAGGAACTGGAACGCCAGCTGCATTCGAAGAAGGATGTGGTGGTGTCGTCGTCGCTGTTGCGGCACGACACGGATGACGTGGGTCTGACCCGTCTCATCGTTGAAGAAGGTAGTGGCCCGGTGCGCTATGGCGTCACGCCACTCGCGCGCCGACAACTCGCCGACAAACTGAAGATTCCGTATGCGTACTTCGAGCGCATGCGGGGCGAGCAACCGGTGCTGCTGGACCGCAACGTCAACACCTGGCTGCAGAGCGACGATGACCGCCGGATGCTGCGCACGCTGGACGGCAACGTGCGTGCGGTGCTGTCCGAACGCTACCGGCGCCTGGACAATTTCGACCTTGCCGAAAGCGTGCTGCCCATCCTGCAGCAACTGCCCGAGGTGCGCTTCGAGTCGGTGGAACTCACCGAGACGCGGATGTACCTCAAGTGCGTGACGCCGCAGCTCAAGATCGAGATGGCGCCGGGCGACATCGTGCAGGCTGGCGTGGTGATCTCGAATTCGGAGGTCGGCCAGGGAACGCTGTCGGTACAACCCCTGCTGTACCGGCTGGTGTGCCGCAACGGGTTGATCGCGTCCGATCGTGCGCTGCGCAAGACACACGTCGGGCGTGCGCTCGGCACCGATGACGATGGCATCACGGTGTTCAAGGACGACACCTTGCGTGCCGACGACAAGGCCTTCTTCCTGAAGGTCCGCGACGTGGTCCAGGCGGCGGTGTCGGATGCGACGTTTCGGCAAGCAGCACAGAAGTTGCAGAAGACGCTGCACATCCCGCTCATCGGCGATCCAGTTAAAACCGTCGAGGTGCTGGCCAACCGCTACACCCTGAACGATGCAGAACGCTCGGGGGTGTTGCGGCATCTGATCAGCGAGGGCGATCTGTCCGGCTACGGGCTGGTCAATGCCGTCACGCACTTCTCCCAGGAAGTCGAAGACTACGACCGGGCGACCGAGTTCGAGATGTTGGGCGGCCGCTTGATCGAACTGGCAGCACCCGATTGGAAGGAGTTGGCCGAAGCCGACTGAGTTCGTTCTGAGGGAAATTGAGATTTGAACCGCCGGGGCTACAAGCCTCGGCGGCCCCATATTGACAACCCAGGCGGCCTACGCGGGCCAGAAGTGCGTGACACTGACGGCACCGCGAACCTTGCCGATCACTCGCACGCCCAGTCGCCGGGCCGCTACGGCGTCCTTCACGATCCGCTCCGGGTAGCGCTCGTTGTCGCACTTGAACACCAGCCCGATGCCAAGCCGGCTGTCCACCCGCCGAACCACCATCCGCCCATCGACCTCCAGCGCATAGACGCCGTTGCCCGCCAAGCGGTCGGCGTTCACGTCGACGAACATCAAGTCACCGTCAAGGATCAGCGGCGCCATCTCGTCGCCGCACATGCGCATCACTTCCCCGCCGGCGACACCCCGCCGCAGCGTGGCGAAAACCTCACTCGCCCACGCGAGTT
>JAYWGR010000071.1:0-26949 GCA_043778145.1 Rhizobacter sp. | reverse complement strand
CGCTGCAAGCGTGACGGCCGTTCGCTGTTGGCAAGCGGCGTCGGAGAGCCCGGCCGCTTGAGGCTTGACGCCGCCGCGGGTGACTGCGGCGTGCTGGTGTGCGCCTCATCCAGCGTGCCCCGGGCAGGGTGCTGCCCGCTACGGAAGGTGGGTTTCATGTGTTCGCGGCCCTTTGGGTGGCTCAATGGCAAGTGGGTGAAGGTCGAATCACGGCGCGGCGCCGAAGGCGGGCTCTGACGTTGACCAACTTCCGATTGAGTTTGAATGCGCCGCGGTGACACTTCACTGACGAATCCGAACTTCCGCTGGGTGTGGCGAATTCGGTTCGCTGGCGGCACTGACCCGATCGAAGCTGCGTTGATATTTCGCGGAATCCCGCACGGAGTGCACGTTGCGGGCGTGCCGCCTGCGCAATCAAACCAACCGCGTGATCGGCTCGGCCAGCCGGCAGCACGCCGTCAAATCGCGCAGTTCACCGGCTTGGCGCCGATCAGCTCCACCAACACCTGCGGTGCGATGCCGACCAAGTAGCCGCGCCGCCCGCCGTTGATGCAAATCCGCGGCAACGCCAGCACGCTCGCTTCCACATAAACCGGCATCGCCTTGCGCGCACCAAAGGGCGATGTGCCGCCAACTTGATAGCCGCTGTGCCGTTGCGCCACCTCGGGCTGGCAGGGCTCGACCGACTTCACGCCGATCTGCCGCGCAAGATTCTTGGTGCTCACCTGCTTGTCGCCATGCATCAACACGATCAGCGGCGCGGCGCGTTCGTCTTGCATCACCAGCGTTTTGATGACCTCGTGCTCCGGCACGCCGAGCTGCACGCTCGATTCGGCCGTGCCGCCGTGCTCCACGTAGTCGTAGATGTGTTCGCTGAACGCCACGCCATGCTCGCGCAAGAACTTCGTTGCCGGCGTTTCGCTGACGTGGGCGGGCTTCTTGGCCATGTCAGGACAGCGAAGCGTTCACTGCGCCGGGTCGCGGTGCAGCCAGCGGATGGCGTCGATCTCGGCCAGCAACTCGGGCGACAAGGTCGTGCCCCAAGCGTCGACGTTGTCGTCGAGCTGCGCCTTTGTCGTCACGCCGATGATCGTGTTCGCCACACGCCAATTGCCGTAGACGAAGGCCAGCGCCATGCGCGTGGGCGCCAGGCCGTGGCGGCGCGCCAGGTCGTTGTAGAGGCGCGCTGCCTCAAAGCTCTCCGGCCGCGCCCAACGCTGTTTGCGAAAGGCTTCGAACTTCGTGATGCGGCCGGTGGCCGTGGCGCTTGCCAGGCCGTCAACATCGTATTTGCCAGTCAGCGTGCCGAAGCCCAGCGGCGAATACGCGAGCAGCGAAACCTCGTGGCGATACAGCGCTTCATCGAGGCCGTTGTCAGCCACGCGGTTGACGAGCGCGTAAGGGTTCTGCACGGTCGCAACCCGCGGCAGGCCGTGTTGCTCGGCGATGCGGATGAACTCGCTCACGCCCCACGGCGTCTCGTTGCTCAGGCCGATATGGCGCACTTTGCCGGCTTGAAGGAGCGTGGCCATCGCGTCGAGCTGCTCATGGATCGAGCTGAATTCTTTGTCGTTGGTCGGATCGAAATAGAGGCTGCCAAACATCGGCGCATTGCGGTTCGGCCAATGGATTTGGTAGAGGTCGATCACGTCAGTTTGAAGGCGCGCAAGGCTGTCGTCACAGGCCTGCACGATCTCGGCGGCGCTGAGGTTGGTGCTGCCGTTTCGTATCCAGTCCATGTTGCGCGATGGGCCGGCAACTTTGGTCGCGAGCACCACCTTTTGCCGCATGCCGGGGCGCGCAGCAAACCAGCGCCCCAGGATGCGCTCGCTCGCGCCAAAGGTTTCGCGCCGAGGCGGCACGGCATACATCTCGGCGGTGTCGATGAAGTCGATGCCGCGTGCAATGGCGTGGTCGAGGATCGCGTGGCTGTCGGCTTCGCTGACTTGCTCGCCGAAGGTCATCGTGCCGAGGCAAATGGGGCTGACGCGCAAATCACTGCGGCCGAGCGTGATGGGTGAGAAGGTCTTCATCGCCAAAGTTTAGCGATCGTCTCCCAGGCTTTTAGCCGCCATGCCGACCCGCGTTTGCCGGCCCCAAGTGCGCCGCCCGGTGAGGAACGAGACCCAGCCCAGCGCTGCGCCGGTGTGCCGCAAGAGCTGAAACGAAAACGGCTCCAGCAGCGCCGCGAGCAGCGCGGCCCCAAGCCCCGCGCGCGCCGCATCGCCCACCCAGCGCCGGTACAGATGCACCGACCAGAGGTGGAAGACCAAATCGAGCGTGATCTTCGAGGCGATCAAAAACGCGACCGGGCCGATCACGTCGAGCCGCCCTGTTGCGGCATAGGCGAGCAACAGAAAGAACGCCGTGAGCCCGTAGAGCGGCTGCAATGTGTCGATCGCTTTGACCGGCAGCATCGCCACGCCCAGCCAACCGTGAGCACGGTCGCCCACCATCGCGCGGTACCAATACTGCGTCTGCAGAAAGCCGCCGAACCAGCGGCGCCGCTGATTCAGAAAAGCACCCACGGTGCTTGGCGCTTCGGTGCGGGCTTGCGCATCGCCGAGCACACGAAAGCGCCAATCGAGCCCGCGTTGAACGGCGTGGTGGCGCAGGCGGTGAACGAGCTCGTAGTCCTCGACGAGGCAGTCGGGGTCGAAGCCGCCCACGGCGATGACTGCCTCGCGCCGAAAGCCACCAAACGCCCCCGAGATGAGCAGCAGGCTGTCGAGCCGCATCCAGGCATAGCGGGAGAGAAAGTTGCGGATGTACTCATAAGTCTGAAACCACTGCAGCACGCGGCCGCTGGCGGAGGCGCTGCACACCGGTGTCAACACGCCGGTGGTCGAGACGAGCTCCGGCTCGGCCGAGAAGGCGCGGCGCACCGCGGCGATGGCGCGGGCATCGAGCAAGGTGTCGCCATCGACGGTGAGGACGATGTCGGTCTTCGTGGCCACGATCGCGGCGTTGAGCGCCCGCGCTTTTCCGCCGTGCGGCAGGCGCAGCCAGCGCAGGCTTGGGTGGCTGGCGCTGCCCGCGCTCATGGTGCCGAGGGCGGGCAGGGCGAGGCCGTAGTCGCGCTGCAGCAGCTCGGCGGTGCCGTCGGTCGAGCCGTCGTCAGCGATGACGATGTGATCGGGCGCATCGGTCTGGGCGAGCAACGCAGCGAGCGTCGTCGGCAGCACCAGCGCCTCGTTGTGGGCGGCCACGATCACGCTCACGCTTTGCCGCGGCCCCGCGGGGAGTGCATCGCGGTGCCGCAGCAAGCCCCATGTTTGCCAGGTAACGAAGCCGAGCAACACCGTGTCGTAGCTGATGTAGGCAATGCCCACCGACCACGCCCAAACGCCGCCCCGCCCGAATGCGGCTGCAAACAACGCGAGCCACAGCCCCAAGATCGCGCCGTGGATCAACACGGTGCGCAGCGGCGTGGGTGGTGGCGAGTGGCGCGGTGACGTTGCGATGAGCGCCGGGGCGAGGAGGTCGGTCAAGGGGTGATTCCGGTGGGGCGGCAGGGGCAGGATGGCCAGACCCCGTACGCGCGCATTAGTTTGGCGGATGGTGTGAAATCAGGTTTTCTGATCGGCCATGCCCATGCCCGCGCCCATCCTTTACAACCACTCCAGCGGCTCCAGCCGCTACACCCGCACCGCCGTGATCCTGCATTGGTTGGTTGCGCTGCTGATGATCGCCAACGTGGTGCTCGGCGTGATCGCCGAAGACTTGCCCGATGCCTGGATTCGCCCCGCCATAGACACCCACAAGTCGCTCGGCATCACCGTGCTCGGCCTCGTGCTGCTGCGCCTGCTCTGGCGCGCCGGTCACCCGCCGCCGCCCTTGCCCGAGGCTTACCGGCCATGGGAGCAGATCGCCTCTCACGCCGCGCACTGGCTGCTCTATGCGCTGATGCTCGCGCTGCCACTCTCGGGCTGGCTGCACGACTCCGCCTGGAAAGACGCCGCCACGCACCCGATGCACCTCTTCGGCCTGTTCGAGTGGCCGCGCATTGGCCCGGTCACGCGCATCGAGCCCGTTGCCAAAGAAGTGCTGCACGACCAGCTCGGCGCCTGGCACACCGGCTTGGGTTATGGGCTCTATGTGCTGTTCGCGCTGCACGTGCTCGGCGCGCTGAAGCACCAGTGGCTCGACAGAGCGCGCGAGCTGCAGCGGATGTCGCTCTGAAGCCGCCGCCCGCTGGCGCGCAGGATCAATTCATCACCGTGACCGGTGGTGAAGCTGGCGGCGCCAGACTGCCGCACTCCACGAACACGCGTGCCGTGCAGCGAGCACAAATGCGCCGGTCGAGCCGCTCGAAGATCGCCGCGATCGCGCTGCGTTTGTCGGGGAAGATGTGCTGCGGCCCGAGTTGATCGGTGAAGCCGGTGCGTTGCCACAGCGCCAGCACCTGTGACCTGGGGCGGTGAAAGTAGAGGTCACCACCCAGAGCGCGGCGGGCCTGCAGCTCGCTGCGCCAGAGGTCGGCCGCGGCGAGATCGATGAAGTTCATGCTCTTGGCCATGACGAGCAAATGCCGCGGCGGGCTTGGCTCGCTGCTGCTGCTGCTGCTGCTGCTGGCTTCCTGCCGCAGCTCGCGCAGCTGATCGGCCACATGCGCCACCGCGCCAAAGTACACCTCGCCTTCCATTCGCATCAGCTTCAACTGCGGGCATTCCGCAGGCGCCGAGCTGCCTTCGCCGACGACCGCGAACGCGCGCTTGGGCGACGCGGTATCCACATGCATCACCCGCATCGACGGCCGCGAGGTGCGGTAGAGATACACCAACAACGAGAGCGTGGTGCCAAGCAGAATCGCCACTTCGAGCCGAATCGTCACCGTGGCGAGCAGCGTCACGCCGGCAATGGCTGCATCAGGCCGGCTGAAGCGCCAAAGCCGCCGCCAGCCCGCCCAATCCATCAGCGACCACGCGATGGGCAACAGCACGCCCGCAATTGCGGGCATCGGGATCAGGCCGAGCAGCGGCGAGGTGAACGCCAGCAGCGCGAGCAGCCAAAGCGCTGCGAACACGGCGGCCAGCGGCGTGCGCGCGCCGGCCTCTAAATTGGGCATCGAGCGGTTCAGCGAGCCGCACGAGACATAAGACGACATGAACCCGCCAACGATGTTTGACAAACCCTGGCCGCGGAACTCGCGGTTGGTGTCAATCGCTTGGCCCGAGCGCGCCGCCACGGCCTTGGCCACCGAGATCGATTGGCTGAGCGCCACGATCGTGAGCGCCAGCGCAATCGAGAGCAAATCGGGCACCGTGCGCCACTGCACCGCCGGCCAATGGAACGTGGGCCAGATGGCCGGCAGGCTGCCGAGCACCGCCACCGCGCCGCCGGGTGGCCAGGGCTGGATGCCGTTCCAGGCGGCGCTTGCGGCCGTGGCCACACCGAGGGCGATCAGCATGGCCGGCCAGCGCGGCGCAAAGCGGCGCAGCGCGAGCACCAGCAGCAGCGTGCCCAAGCCAACGGCGAGTGCGGCCGGGCGGATAGCACTCAAGTGCTCGGCCACGTGCACGAGCACCGCGCCCGAGCCATGCGCCGCCGGCCGCGCGAGGCCCAGCAGATCGGTCAGCGAATGCACGGCGATCAACACCGCCGCGCCACTCGTGAAGCCATGCAGCGCGGCCGGCGAGATGAAGTTGGCCAGCGCGCCGAGCTTGAAGAAGCCGAGCGTCCACTGCATCACGCCGACCAGCACCGTGACCGCGAGCGCAAGCTGCACGTACTGCGGTGAGCCCACCGCGGCGAGTGGCGCCAGCGTGGCCAGCAGCGCGAGTGAGTTGGTGTTGGTCGGCCCCGAAGCCATCTGCCAACTCGAGCCGAACAGTGCGGCCACGATGCACGGCACGATGGCCGTGGCCAAGCCGTACTCGGGCGGCAAGCCGGCCAAGGTGGCAAAAGCCACGCCCTGCGGCAGCACGAGCAGCGCACCGAGGATGCCGGCGAGCGCGTCGGCGCGCAGCGTGCTGCGGTCGACCCGCTGCACCCAGGCGCCGAAGAGTTGCGCGCAAGACTCGATCACGGCGGCGGCCTTCGCTGGCCGAGCGCTGAGGTCAATTGGCGAGCTTCTTTTGGCGAGGTCAAGCGGCGAGGTCAAGCGGCAACGTCAATCGGCGAGATCAAGCGGGCTTCGAAACGCTGGGCACGGCGGGCGGCAAGCGCAGCAAGCTTCGCGCCTCGGCCACGCTCGCCGCATGCCGCCCGTGCGCTGCGCAGAGCGCGGCCGTCTGCCGCACCAAGGCGGCGTTGGAGGGCGCGAGCGTGTCTTTGTCGAGCCGCACGTTGTCTTCCAGGCCGGTGCGGCAATGGCCACCGAGTTCGAGCGACCACTCGGCCAGCTTGAGCTGGTCACGGCCGATGCCGGCACCTGTCCAGGTGGCGTCCGGCGCGAGCCGGGCCAAGGTCTTCACATAGAACTCGAAGACCTCGCGGTCGACCGGCATCGCGTTCTTGATGCCCATCACGAATTGCACATGCAGCGGGCCTTTGATGCGGCCGTCAGCCGCCATCGTCGCGGCCTGAAAAATCATCGAGAGGTCAAAGGCCTCGATCTCCGGCTTGATGCCGTACTCGCGCATCTCGGCGGCAAGCCAGTCGATCAGCTCAGGCGAGTTGTCATACACCCGTGTCGGGAAGTTGACCGAGCCCGAAGCGAGCGAGGCCATGTCCGGCCGCAGCGAGAGCATCGCGCCGCGCTCGTGGCCAGCACCCGAGCGGCCACCGGTCGAGAACTGCACGATCATGCCGGGGCAGTGCCTGCGGATGCCGGTCAAGACCTCGGCGAAGCGCTCGGTGTTTGACGTCGGCGTCTCATCGTCGTTGCGCACATGCAGGTGAACCAAGGTGGCGCCGGCTTCAAAGGCCTCGTGCGTCGACTCGACCTGCTCGGCCACCGTGATCGGCACCGCCGGGTTGTCTTTCTTGCGCGGCAGCGAGCCGGTGATCGCAACGGTGATGATGCAAGGCGTGGTCATGACGAGCTCCTTGTGTTGGCGGCGCCTGTCATCGTACTGCCGTGTTTGCGGCCTCTCCATACCCCTCAATCTTCGAGCGGCAAGCCCACGTAGTTCTCGGCCATGGTCGTAGATGCGGCGGTGGAGTTGACGAGGTAGTCGAGCTCCGCGCTCTGCAGCCGCTGGCCGATGGCGCCACTGTCAGGGAACTTGTGCATCAGCGATGTGAACCACCACGAGAAGCGCCCGGCGCGCCACACGCGGCGCAGGCACTTGGCGGAGTAGTGATCGATGCCGGCACGGCTCTTGTCACCATAGAACTCGATGAGCGCGCGCGACAAGTAGCGCACATCGGAGGCCGCGAGGTTCAAGCCTTTGGCGCCAGTGGGCGGCACGATGTGCGCGGCGTCGCCCGCGAGAAAGAGCGTGCCAAAGCGCATCGGCTCAGTGACAAAGCTGCGCAGCGGCGCAATGCTCTTCTCGATCGATGGGCCGGAGACGAGCGCGTCTGCCGCGGCGGGGTCGAGGCGGCGGCGGAGCTCGCGCCAGAAGGCGTCGTCGCTCCAGTGTTCGGGCTTGTCATCAAGTGCGCACTGAACGTAGTAGCGCGTGCGGCTCGGCGAGCGCATCGAGCAGAGCGCAAAGCCGCGTTCGTGGTTGCAGTAGATGAGCTCATTCGAGACCGGCGGCGTGTCAGCCACGATGCCCAGCCAGCCAAATGGATAGACCTTCTCGAAGGTCTCGACGGCGCTTGCCGGCACACTCGCGCGGCTCACGCCGTGGTAGCCGTCGCAGCCGGCGATGAAGTCGCAAAGCAGCACGTGCTGCTGGCCGTTTTGCTTGAAGCTGACGCGCGGTGTGGCCGAGTCGAAGTCGTGCAGCGAGACTTCGCTCGATTCGTAAAAGGTGGCGAGGCCAGCCTCCGCGCGCGCCTCCATCAAGTCGTGCGTGACTTCGGTTTGGCCGTAGACGCGCACGCGCTTGCCGCCAGTCAGCGCATGCAAATCGATGCGGTGGCGCACACCGCCAAAGCAGAGCTCAAAGCCGTCGTGATCCAACCCTTCGGCATGCATGCGCGTGCCCACGCCGGCTTCATCGAGCAGATCGCAGGTGGTTTGTTCGAGCACGCCAGCGCGGATGCGACTCAGCACATGCGCAGCGCTTTGGCGCTCGATGATCACGTTGGCAATGCCGGCGCGGTGCAGCAATTGGCCGAGCAAAAGCCCGGCCGGGCCGGCGCCGATGATCGCGACTTGAGTGCGTTGGGTGGTCATGCGTGCGCCAAGGTTTTGGAGCGCCAAATGATGCGGGCGAGCCGTTCAACCCGCAATCGACAAAACCGGCACCCATCCGGACAATTCGTGCACCAGGCGCCCGGAGCTGCCCCCAATGAAAGACGTTCCGCATTTCAACCTCGAAGGCAGCGTGGAGCGGCCGGCATGGCGCTATGGCCTTCAGAATTTGGCACCCATTGATGCGACCGCACTGCTCCTGAGGACACGACGATGAAGAACCAACGCCCCAACCGCCGCGACGTGACACTCGCCCTCACCGCCACCGCGCTTTCCGCTGGCGCGCGGCCCGTGGCTCGTGCGGCAACGCCATCGGCGCGTGTGCCCACAGTTGCCGCCCCTGCGGCCAAGGTTCTGCCGGCGCCGGTGGCGCGCATCGAGCCCGTCAGCGAAACGCTCTGGGGCGAGACCATCGTGGATCCGTACCGCTGGATGGAGAACGCCGAAGACCGCGACTGGAAGCCTTTCATGGAGGGCCAGGCCGCGCACACACGCGCCGTGCTCGATGCCTTGCCGGGCCGCGCCGCGCTGGCCAAGCGCGTTGCAGAACTCTCTGGGGACACGGCAGTTGCCGTGGCTGCGGTCGAGGCGGGCGGCCGCGTGTTCTTCGAAAAGCGCCCGCGTGGCGCTGACAACTTCAAGCTCTTCGTGCGGCAAGGCCCGGGTGGCGCTGACAAAGTGTTGATCGATCCGACCGAGCTCTCGCAAGGCGGCACGCACGTCTCGCTCGACTGGTGGCAACCATCGCCCGACGGCGTCTATGTGGTCTACGGGCTTTCGGCCGCCGGATCGGAAAACTCCACCGCACAAGTGCTCGAAGTCGCCACCGGCAAGCTCTTGCCCGAGCGCATTGACCGCGCTCAATACGCCAACCCGAGCTGGCTGCCCGACAGCTCGGGCTTCTTCTTCAACCGCCTGGCCGAAGGCCAGAGCCTGACCAGCAACGACTACTACCGCGACAGCATCTGCTGGCTGCACCGCCTGCGCACCGATCCGAAGGACGATCTGAAGGCGCTGGCACGAGGCCAGTACGCAGGCGTCACGCTGGAAGCGGAAGACTTTCCCACCGTGATTGCCGACCCAAGCTCGGCGACCGTGCTGGCCGTGGTGCAAGGCGGCGTGCGCCACGAGAACCCGCTCTACACCGCGGCGCTGGCCGACCTTCTGGCCGGCAAGCCGCAGTGGCGCAAGGTGTGTGATGTGGCCGATGAAGTCGTGAACTTTGCGCTGGCCGGCGATGCGCTCTTTTTGCTCACCACGCGCGATGCGCCCAACGCCAAGGTTGTGCTGACCTCAGCTGCCACGCCCGATTTGGCGAAGGCCAGCCTTGTAGTCCCCGAAGGTGACGCGGTGATCAACGGCATCGCCGCCGCGCGCGATGCGCTCTATGTGCAAGACATGACCGGCGGCTACAGCAGCCTGCGCCGCCGCGCCAACGACGGCACGTTCTCCGCCGTGCCTTTGCCGTTCGAAGGCACGGTCGACAAACTATCGACCAGCACCTTGAGCGATGGCGCGTGGTTCTCCGGCACGAGCTGGCTGCAGCCGTATGCCTTGTTCACCTTCGATCCAGCCACCGCCCGCGTGAGCGACAGCGGCCTTTCGGAGCGGCCGTCGATCGATTTGTCGCCGTTCGAGGCGATTCGCACTTTCGCGACCGCGCGTGACGGCACGCGCGTGCCGCTCTCGATCGTTGCGAAGAAGGGGTTGCCACGCAATGGCCGCAACCCGACCTTGGTTGACGCATACGGTTCCTACCAAGTCGTGAACTCGCCAGCGTTCAACGTGCGCGGCATCGCCTTCCTTGAGCGCGGCGGCGTGCTCGCCACCGCGCACGTTCGCGGTGGCGGCGAATACGGCAAACGCTGGTGGAAAGCCGGCCAAAAGATCACCAAGCCCAACACCTGGCGCGACCTGATCGATTGCTGCGAAGCACTCGTCAAGACCGGCTGGACGAGCCCGAAGCAGCTCGCGATCCAGGGCGGTTCTGCGGGCGGCATCACGGTTGGCCGTGCGCTGACCGAGCGGCCTGATTTGTTTGCCGCGGTGATTTCGAACGTCGGCGTTTCGAACAGCCTGCGGTCCGAGTTCTCGCCCAACGGGCCGCCGAATGTGTCGGAGTTCGGCACCGTCAGCGAGCGCGCCGGCTTCATCGCGCTCAAGCAGATGGACGCCATGCACGCAGTCAAAGACGGCACCCGCTACCCGGGCGTGCTGCTCACCACCGGAATGACCGATCCGCGTGTGCCGCCATGGGAGCCCGCCAAGCTGGCCGCGCGGCTGCAACACGCAACGGCGTCAAAGAACCCGGTGCTGTTGCGCGTCACATTCGATGCGGGCCACGGGCTCGGGTCGACGCGTTCGCAAAACGACGCGTTGCGTGCCGACGAATATGCGTTCGTCCTCTGGCGAGCCCGCGGCTCGCTCTGAACGCTGCTGGCGCCGCGCCAGTCTCAGGAAGCGGCGCGAACCAGCCGCACTGGGAACTTGCGCTCGGCCACGTTGCCCAGCACCTTGCCGTTGCTGAAGTTGACGAGCCATGCATTGAGATCGTCGGTGCTGCCCGCGCGCGTGGCCCAGAACGGGAGCGACGGCGTGTTCGGGAACGCATCGACGTCGATCTTCGGCTTCTTCTTCTTGGCCTTGTCGACCAGACCGACCAGCTCATCACGCGACGGCAGGCGCCACGCTGCGCCCTTGCCGGCTACAGCGGCGTGCTTCTTCGCGGCGCGGAAGTCAAACCGCATTGCCTTGCCTGTGCAGGCCTTGCCATCCCACTGCGTGCCTTCCGCGCAGCGCTTCCAGGTCAGCTGGGTTTGCGTGTCGGTCACCTCGGAGCCATCGGCCGAAGGCTTGAAGCGCGATTGGGCCAGCACGGGGCCAGCGGCCGCGGCCATCAACAAAAAGGCAGCAAGGTGCAGCGCCGGTGCGCGCATCGAACGAGAAATGGTCATGAGAGCTCCGCGGTGGACAAGGTGAGTGGGCAACCAATCGTTGCACAGCCGCGCCTGTGTGAGAAGTTCTACAAAGCTTCGGCAGCGTCGAAATCGAGTTCGACGCGCGCGCCGTCGGGGTCGAAACAAAACAGTTGCCAGATCCCGCCGCCAGGGGGCTGGCGCAATGTGTAGGCGAGCCCGCGCGCATCGAGCTGCGCTTTGGTCTCGGCCAGGCCGGAGGCCGAGAAGGCCATGTGGTCGATCACGCCCGAGGGTGGGTTCGGCACCTCGCGGCCCGCAACCACATGCAGGATCGGCGCGCCGCCGGCATAAAGCCACGCACCCGGAAATGCAAAGTTCGGGCGCGGGCCCACGGTCAGGCCGAGCAGGCCCACGTAGAAATCGAGCGTGCGGTCGAGGTCAGTGGACAGCACGGTGAAGTGGTTCATTGCATCGATCATCTCGGGCTGCTCCTCGTGTGCAAACGCACGGCCGCCCGAAGTTACCTCAACCGCGCGCGGCGCTCTCAATGCGCGGGCTGAATCTCCAAGCGGCCGTTGGCGTCGGCGAGCGTCTTGGCCAGCAGCGCAGTGGCGGCATGGATCGCGGTGATGGTGGGCGTCGGCACGCCGGTGATCTCACCGAGCTCGATCACGCTGCCGACGATCGCCGCGAGCTCGATCTTGCGGCCGTGCTCCACGTCTTGCAGCATCGAGGTCTTGTGCGCGCCGATCGCTTCGGCACCTGCGATGCGCTTGTCGAGCGAGATCTTGAACTGAACTCCGAGCGCCTCGGCCACTTGCTGCGCCTCGCGCATCATGCTTGCCGCAAGCGCGCGTGAAGCCGGGTGGCGGCAGATGTCTTGCAGCGTCGCGTGCGTCAGCGCACTGATCGGGTTGAAGCAAAGGTTGCCCCAAAGCTTGACCCATATCTCGCCGCGAATGTCCCTTGTGACCGGCGCCTTGAACCCCGCATTCATCAACACCTGCGACAAGCCTTCGACCCGCGCGCTGCGGCTGCCATCGGGCTCACCCAAGGTGAAGCGATTGCCCTCGATCACCTTCACCACGCCGGGCGCAACCAGCTCGGCCGCCGGGTAGACGACGCTGCCGATCACACGCTCTGCCTCGATGTGCGCGGCAATGCGGCCACCCGGATCGACGCTCTCGAGCGACCGGTTGGCATAAGGGCCGGCGAGCCGATGGAAGTACCACCAGGGCAGGCCGTTGATCATCGTCACGACGATCGTCTCTGGCCCAAACAGCGAGCGCAGTTCGGGCAGCACGCTGTCGATCTGGTGCGACTTCAGCGTCATGAACACCGCATCTTGCGGGCCAGCATCGGCCATGTGCTGCACCGCGCGCACGGTGCGCGCATGCTGCTGTGCGCCGTCTTCGAAGATCAACCGAAAGCCGTCAGCGTTGATGGCTTCGAGGTTGCGGTTGCGGGCGATGAAGGTGATCTCTTCGCCCGCCAGCGCCAACCGAGCACCGAGGTAGCCGCCGATGGCACCGGCGCCCACGACGGCGATTTTCATGCGCTGCGTGTGGCCCTGCGCCGCTGCGCGCGAAGGCCGAGTGCGGCAAGCCCAGCCGCCATCAGGAGCAGGCTTTGTGGCTCTGGAACCGAGGTGACCGGGCCGATGGACGGCGACATGGTGGGCACGCGCGGGGTGAATGGGGTGAAGCTCGGGCCGGCGTCGATGTGGTCGATCGGACGGGGCGCGTGCGTCGATGGTGCGATCGCGTATTTGCGCGGGAACAGGTCTGGACCATCGCTACGGTCGCCACCGAAGGGCCGGCCCAGGTTGCCGCCGTCACCGCCTCCCGCAATGCCGCCCAAGCCACCGCCTGCGCCAGGCCCGCTGAGCACAGCGAAGCTGCTGGGGTCACTCGACGCCGGCACCCCGCCGCCAGCACCCGAATCGCCAGCGCCAGGCCCGTCGCCGGTGGCTGAACCGCCCTCGGGTGCGGCGGCCTCGGCAGGCGCTGCCGCAACGGCCGTGTCAGGCGCTCCTTCTTGACTGGCAGCGGCTCCGCCCATCACCTCGGCACGCGAAACACGGCTGACGTTGCGGCAAACGGTCGGCACAAGAATGCACTCGCGGCCTTCGCAGTAGACCAAGCCGCGCTCTTTCATGTCTGGCCGCCAAGATGCGCGCGTGACGCTGCCGCAGACTTGGTTCGTGCCGAAGTGCATGTCGCGGATCGTCGAGCCGTAAGTCGATTTGCCGCGGATGCCGTCGCGATCGATGCTGACGATCTCGTCGTATTCGCGCTTGACCATCCGGTCTTTGAGCTTCTGCCGCGTTGCAGGAGCCATGTCCCGGTAGTGATCAACCGCGGCAACCACGTCGCCCATGAAGGGGTCAACGCCGGGGCGGTCCCAGCTGCAGTGGTCGAGGCGGCGTTCGGCCGTGGAGTCTGTACGCACGATCGCCGCAGCGTTGGCAGGCATGGTGGCGATCACGATGAGCGCGCTCATCGTGGCGAGGAAAAGGTCTAACGACTTCATTGTTTGTCTCGGTCTGGCTGTTGTTCTGCGGTCGCGCAGTGGGTGCCCCGCCAATGGCCCCGGTCCGAGAGCGTACTCAAGGGTGAATGGCGACGCACCCTCCCGGTCGGGGGCAGGGTTAAGCACAGATGGAGGCTCGCGGCCAACGTTGGCCGCGGGCGTTTTTCACATTTCAAGCTGCGACTGCCGAATTTGCGCGACTTACCGCACGAAGCTTGCCAGGGCAAACGCTCAATCGGTTTTGATTCTTACCGATATCGACGTCACCAAGATCTCGGATCCTCCATGCTCCTCACGGAAAGCGCTTGCACGACAAGGCCACTTCCCGGCACTTCGTCACGCTGGCTCGGCGTCGCCTTGACCGCTTTCGTCGCGGTTTTGTGGGCGTGCCCCAACGCTTTGGCCGCAGATGCGGTGAATCAACCCGCGAAGTGCGGCGTTCAGCCTGCGCCGGACGAGGTCATGAGTCTGGTCAACGCCGCCCGCGCGCGTGGTGCGGCCTGCAGCGCCGCGCGTGTCTGGCCTGCCGCCGAGCCGTTGGCGTGGAGTGTTCGCCTGGCCGAAGTGGCCGCGTTGCAATCGCGTGAGATGGCCGGGCTTGATCAGCTTGCTCACGTCGATTCCCGTCACCAGGGCCTGGCCGAGCGGCTGCGCAACCACGGCTATGCCTTCAGCAGCGCGGCCGAAAACGTTGCCGTGGGCTACCCATCAATTGACGCCGTGATTGATGCCTGGCTCGCGAGCGAGTTGCACTGCATCAACATCATGAATCCCGCCGTGCTCGAGCTCGGCGTTGCTTGTGCCGACGGCGACAAATCTGGCGACCCCGTTCAAGACCGCTACTGGACGATGGTGGTCGGCAAGCCCAAACCGATGCGCACCGACGCACTTCAATCGGCGCTGCACACAAAGCGCGATTAGCCCAACCCGAGTTTCGAAGCCAGCCCAATGCGCTGCAGCTTGCCCGTCGCGCCCTTGGGTATCTCGTCCAAGAAGACGATCTTCTTCGGCACCTTGTAATCGGCTGCGCGCTGGGCAATGAACGCTTGCAGCTCGCTTTCCGTGGCGGCGCAGCCCTCCTTCAGCACCACGGCGGCGGCCACCTCCTCGCCGAGCTTCGCATGCGGCATGCCGAAACAGACGACCTGTGCCACCGCCGGGTGGTCCATCAAGAGCTCGTCCACCTCGCGCGGGCTCACTTTCTCGCCGCCGCGGTTGATGATCTCTTTCAAGCGGCCGGTGATGCGCAAGTAGCCATCGCTGTCACGCACGCCCTGGTCGCCGGTGCGGAACCAACCGCGTCGAAAGCCGCTCTCGTTGGCTGTTGGGTTGTTCTCGTAGCCTGCGGTGACGTTGGGCCCGCGGATCACGATCTCGCCGGTTTGCCCATCACCGAGCAAGGCTCCGTCCTCGCCCATGATCGCGACTTCTGGCCCTGCGGCGATGCCCACCGTGCCCGGGCGGCGCTCGAGCGGCGGCAGCGGGTTCGAGGTCATCTGGTGGGTCGCTTCGGTCATGCCGTAGGCCTCGATCAGCGGCGCTTCGAAGATCGCCTCCAGGCTCGCGATCACCTGCGGCGGCATCGACGACGACGATGAGCGCAAAAAGCGCAGCGGGTGCCGACGAATGATTTCGCGGTTGCGCTCGGCCCGGCCGATGATGGCTTGGTGCATCGTCGGCACGGCGGTGTACCAAGTGGGTTCGGCTTCATCCATCCACGCAAAGAACTTCAGGGCGTTGAAGCCCGGCGTGCAAAACACTTGCGAGCCCGCCGAGAGCGGCGCCAGCACGCCAGCGATCAGGCCGTGAATGTGGAACAGCGGCATGACGTTGAGGCCCGTGTCTTGCGGCGTGAACTTGAGCGTGCTGCGAATGTGCCTGGCTGACGCGCACAGGTTGCCCACCGTGAGCGGCACGATCTTCGGCCGCGAGGTGGTGCCCGAGGTGTGCAGCACCATGCCAATGTCACCGGCGTCTGAAAAGCCGCCTTTCGCACTCGGTAAATGCGCGCCCCCCGACTGCTCGCCACCCTCACGCGCTGCGAGCGTGAAGCTGCCCGCTGGCGCACCGGGCGCGACGATCAAATCGACCACGCGTGCCCCCAGCTTTTGCGCCACCGCAACGGCTGGCGAGTTGCTGCCTCGCTCCACGATCAGCAGCCGAGCATTCAAATCAGCCAGGTAGAACTCAAACTCATCGGCGCGGTAGGCCGGGTTGAGCGGCGCACTCGCCACGCCAGCCGCGCAGGCGATAAAGCACGCGGCCATCTCGGGCCCGTTGGCAAGCACGATCGCCACCCGGTCGTTGCGGCCGGCGCCGAGTGCATTGAGTTGCGCAAGCGTCGTGTCGACGAGCGCGCGCAACTCGCGGTAGCGCAGGCCCTGCCGGCCGGGCGCTGACAGCGCGATGTCGTCATCAGCGCCGGTGGCCAGGAGTTCTCGGAACGACGCAGTCATCGATGAACTCCTTGGCTGCAGGCGGTGCGCCCGTGCCGGCGGTTTATACGCGCGCTGGCTGACCAACGCCGCTCGTGCGGCGCTGGTGCTGGTACCGGTGCTGGTGCGATCAGCCCACCTGCACTTCGATGCGCCTCGGCCGCGCGGCCTCGGCTTTCGGAATGTGCAGCGTCAGCACGCCGTCCTTCAAGTTGGCTTCGATCTTTGACGGATCAAGTTCGCGGCTGAGCGTGAAGCTGCGCCGGTAGTGCGGGTGGCGCACTTCGCCGTGCAGGATTTCGAGCTGCTCGGGCAGCGGCACGGCGGCCGCGGCTTCGATCACGAGGTTGTCGCCATCGACCTTGACGTCGAGCCGCTCTTTGGCGACGCCCGGCAAATCGGCATACAGCGAGAAGCCGGTTTCGTTTTCGACGATGTCGACCGGCGGCAGCACGGTGGCTTGCGGCACGTTCGGGGCGGTGGTGTCGCGCTTGGCGACGGCGTTGTTGGTGGTGGACATGGTGGTCATCTCCGAATGCGTGGGTTGCCGTTCAGCTGATCGTGATTTGGCGCGGCTTGGACGACTCGCGCTTGGCGACCGTCACGCGCAGCAAGCCGTCGCGGTAGCTCGCGTTGACCTGTGCGGGGTCGGCATCTTCGGGCAGCGTCAAGACGCGGCGGAAGGCGCCGCTGAAGCGCTCCTGCGCATACACCGTGTTGCCGTTCTGGCCGGTGCGCGGCATGGTTGCAGCGCGCTCACCGGCAATCACGAGCAGGCCTTTGTCGATTGTGATTTGCAGCGCCTTCGGGTCAATGCCCGGCGCGAAGGCCAGCACTTCGATGCTGTCGGGCGTGGTGCCGACGTTGATCGCCGGGAAGCTCGCGCGCGAGAGCGCACGGATGTTGGCCGGCTCCGAGCTGGGCCGAAACAACTGGTCGAAGTGTTGTTGCAGGCGGTCGAGTTCGGTGAAGACGTCGCCGGGGAATCGCAACGAGCCATTCATGATGAGCATCTCCTTTCGCAGGATGTCGCAGAGTTGATATGCGCGCCACCGAGCCCGGTGACGCGAGCAGGTCTCGGAAATAGATGCGCACCGCGGCGATTTCAAGAGGGGAATTTCATCGCTCTTTGACGTAGGCCAAGCCGAGCGCGCGAGGCGCCTCGGCACGGCCAAAAAACCCCGCCAACAGGATCACCGTGAGCGCATAAGGCAGCGCCTGGATCAGCTCCACCGGAACCTGGCCGATGCCGAAGAGCGTGGCGCCTTGCAGCCGAATGGCCACCGCATCGAGAAAGCCGAACAAGAGGCAGGCCACGCACGCGCGCAGCGGATGCCACTTGCCGAACACCATTGCCGCGAGCGCCATGAAGCCGCGGCCGGCCGTCATGTTTGGCGAGAACGCGGCGTTCTGCGCCAGCGTGAGGTATGTGCCTGCGATGCCGCACAGCGCGCCGGCCAGCACCAGCGCCTGAAAGCGCAGTCGGGTGACCGACATGCCGGCCGCATCCACCATCGCCGGGTTCTCACCGACCGCGCGCAGCCGCAGCCCGAAGCGCGTGCGGTAGAGCAGCCACCAACTTGCCGGCACGAGCGCAAAGGCCAGCCACACGAGCGAGTTGTGGCGCAGCACGCCTTCTGCAATCACCGGCCCGATCAGCGGCACGCCCGCCACCGCGCGCGCTGCCTCCGGGAACAAGGCGGTGAAGCGGCCCGCATCGGCCACGTCGGGCGTGTGGCCGCCTTTGCCGAACCACACCAGCCCGAGCACCGGCGTGAGCCCGGCGGCGATGATGTTGATCGCCACGCTCGAGACGATCTGGTTGCCGCGGTAGGTGATGCAGGCGATGCCGTGCACCACGCCGAGGCCGATGCCGACCGCGCAGGCTGCCAGCAACGCCGCGACAGCCGGCCAGCCGATGGCAGCGAGGCAAGCGGCGGTGAAGGCGGCGGCGAGCATCTTGCCTTCCAAGCCGATGTCGATGATGCCGGCGCGCTCGCTGTAGACACCGGCCAAGGCGCAGAGCACCAGCGGCACCGCGATGCGCAAAGTGGCGCCCAAGATGGACGCAACGATCAACACCCATTCGGTCATGCGTTCATTCGCTCATGCGCTCATGCGCTCATCCCGGCAGCGGGAGGCCGCGCGATCAACCGATACGCCTTCTCCAGCACCGGCCGCAGCATCAGTGCCAGCGCGCCGCAAAACAGCACCACGAAGCCTTGCACCGCCACCGCCATATCGCGCGTGAAGGCCGGCATGTCGAACACCAGCTCCGAGCCGCCTTGCGCCAGCGCGCCGAAGAGCAGCGCCGCAATCGCAATGCCTGCCGGATGATTGCGGCCCATCAGCGCCACCGCGATGCCGGTGAAGCCGGCACCGGCCACGAAGTCGAGCAGCAGCTTGTGGTGCACGCCGGCGATCTCATTGACGCCAACCAATCCGGCCAGCGCGCCCGAGATGGCCAGCGCAATCACCGTCAGCCGCTTCGGGTCGTGGCCGGCGTAGCGCGCGGCGTCGGGTGCGAGGCCGGTTGCGCGCAAGGCCATCCCGAGCCGCGTGCGCCAGAGCAGCAGCCAGACTGCGGCGCTGGCGGCAATCGCCAATCCAAACGAGAGGTTGAGCGGCGTGTCGGGCCAGTCGATGCCGATGGCCGCGAGCATCGATTGCGCGCTCGGCATGGCCGCGTTCGGCGCGAATGGCCGCGTCTCCACCGCCAGGCTCGCCGCGCCATTGACCACGTTGACGAGCAGCCAGACCATCAAGGTCGAGGCGAGAAAGTTGAACATGATGGTGGTGATGACGATGTGGCTGCCGCGGTAGGCCTGCAAGGTCGCAGGCACGATCGTCCAGGCCCAGCCGGCCAGCATGCCGGCGAGCACGGCGATGGGCAGCAGCAGCCAGCTCGGCAGCCAATGGTCGAGCGCGAGCAAGGTCAACCCCACGCCCAAGCCACCGAGCGTGGCCTGGCCTTCGGCGCCGATGTTGAAGTGCCCGGCATGAAAAGCCACCGCCACCGCCAAGCCGGTGAAGATGAAGTTGGTCGTGTAGTAGAGCGTGTAGCTCCAGGCCAGCGCGTTGCCGAATGCGCCTTGCACCAGCAGCCGCACGGCATGCCACGGGTTCTGGCCGATCGCCCAGACCACGAGGCCAGCCACCGCGAGGGCGAGCATTACGTTCAAGAGTGGCAGCAGCAAGGCATCGATCCAGCGGGGGAGTGCTGAGGGTGGTGAATGGCTCATCGTTGCCCTTCTCCTTGGGCCTGGAGAGGTGGCCTGCCGCTGCTCCCTCTCCCGCTTGCGGGAGAGGGTTGGGGTGAGGGCTGCGGTGAGGGCGAGTCACTCTGCCCCATCAACGCGCCAATGCGCTGCTCGTTCGCCTCGGCACGCTGCAAGCTGCCGGTGATGCGCCCGCCGCACATCACATTGATGCGGTCGGAGAGCGTCAAGATCTCGTCGAGCTCGGTCGAGACCAGCAGCACCGCGCAGCCAGCGTCGCGCATCGCCACGATGCGTTGGTGAATGAACAGCGTGGCGCCGATGTCGACCCCGCGCGTTGGCTGGCCGATCAGCAGCACAGCCGGTTGCCGCGCGAACTCGCGGGCGAGGATCAGCTTTTGCTGGTTGCCGCCAGAGAACTTGGCCGAGCCGAGGCGCTCGTTGCGCGGGCGCACGTCGAAGGCGTTCATCAGCGCGCGGCATCGCGCGCGCATCGCCCGGGGCGAGAGCAGTGGCCCGCGGGCAATGGCGGCGTCGTCTTCGTAGCCGAGCGCGGCCGATTCCCACACCGCAAAGCCGAGCACCAAGCCAAGCCGGTGGCGATCTTCCGGCACATGCGCAATGCCGAGCGCGCGCAAGGCGTGCGGGCCGATCGCGTGCTTGGCGTCGATCAGCGGCGAGCCCTTTGGCAGCGTCCATTGCAGCGAGCCCTGCTGCGGCGCGATCAGCCCGGCGAGCATCGCCAGCAACTCGCTTTGCCCATTGCCGCTGACGCCGGCCACGCCAACGATCTCGCCAGCGCGCAGGTCGATCGACACATCGTTCAGCCGCGTCACGCCGTGCGCGTCGCGCCAGCTCAAGCCCCGCGCCGCAAGCCGCAAAGCACCACCTGACACCGCCGGGGCGACGTGCTCGCCGCGCAACTTGCGGCCCACCATCAGCTCAGCCAGCTCGTGTTCGCTCGTCTCGGCGGTGGCGAGCGTGGCCACCACGGCGCCGGCGCGCATCACGGTCACGCGGTCGGTCACATCGATGATCTCTTTCAGCTTGTGCGTGATCAGCAGCACCGTCACGCCGCGCGCTTTGAGCTCGGCGAGCACGCGAAACAAGGCCTCGGTTTCTTGGGGCGTGAGCACGCCCGTCGGCTCATCCAAGATCAGGATGCGCGCGCCGCGCACCAGCGCTTTGAGAATCTCCACGCGCTGCAGGCTGCCGACCGAGAGCTCGCTGATCAGCGCATCCGGATCCACCGCGAGCCCAAACTCGCGGGCCAAGCGCATCAACTCGCGCCGCGCATGCGCGAGGCTGGGCGCGAGCGCAAAACCTTGCTCGATGCCGAGCACGATGTTCTCCAGCACCGTGAACCGGTCGACCAGCATGAAGTGCTGATGAACCATGCCGATGCCGTGGGCGATCGCCACTTGCGCGCTCGTCAAGCGCACGGGCTGGCCATCGATCAAGATGCGCCCGCTGTCGGCCTCGCAGAAGCCGTAGAGGATGCTCATCAGGGTCGATTTGCCCGCGCCGTTTTCACCCACGATGCCGTGGATGCTGCCTGCCTCCACCGCAAGGTTCACATCGCGGTTGGCTTGCACGGCACCAAAGCGCTTGCTGATCCCGATCAGCTCAACAGCGGCTGGCCGCGCATCGCCGCGATCCACCACCTTCAATACTTGCAGCCAGTCTCGGGCGTGTAGACCGCCACTTTGATCTTGCCCGCGACGATGTCGGCCTCGGCAGTTGCGAGCTTCTTCTTCACCTCGGCGCTGACCAACTTCTCGTTGTTCGCGTCCATCGCCAAGCCAACGCCTTGCTCCTTCAGGCCGAGCACGGTCGTGCCGGTTTTCCAGGTGTTGTTCTTCGCGCTCATCGCGAGCGTGTAGATGGCCACGTCAACCCGCTTGACCATCGAGGTCAGCATCGTGCCCGGGTGCAGGTGGTTTTGATTGCTGTCAACGCCGATGGCAAGCTTGCCCTGATCCTTGGCGGCCTGATAGACGCCCACGCCGGTGCCGCCCGCGGCCGCGAACACCACATCAACACCGCGCGAGAACTGGTTCTTCGCGAGCTCGCCGCCGCGGGTGGGGTCGCTCCAGGCGGCGGGTGTGGTGCCGGTCATGTTGGCCAGCAACTCGGCCTTCGGGTTGGCGGCCTTCACGCCTTGCTCGTAGCCACACTGAAAGCGGCGGATCAGCGGCACGTCCATGCCGCCGATGAAGCCAACCTTGCCGGTCTTGCTCGTCAGCGCCGCAATCATGCCGGCGAGGTAAGAGCCTTCTTGATCCTTGAAGACGACCGATTGCACGTTGGGCAAGTCGACCACGCTGTCGACGATGGCGAACTTCACGGCGGGAAATTCCTTGGCCACTTTCTCAAGCGCCGAGCCGTGGCCAAAGCCCACCGCGATGATCGGCGAGAAGCCCTTCTGCGCAAAGCGGCGCAAGGCCTGCTCGCGCTGCGTGTCGTTGGAGATTTCGAAATCGGTGTAGGCCGTGCCGGTTTCCTTTTTGAAGCGCTCGATGCCGTTGTAGGCGCCTTCGTTGAATGATTTGTCGAACTTGCCGCCGGCGTCGTAGACGACCGCCGGTTGCGCGGATTGCGCAGATTGAGCGGCAGTCATCGGCGGGGCCAATGCGGCCAGCGCCAATGCCGTGAAGTGGAAGAGGGTGCTGCGGCGGGTCAGTGGGTTCATGGCGGGCTCCTGGTTGACAAAGCAGTGGCTCTCAGGTCGTCGGAGCCGAAGGCGTCGGGCAGCAAGGCGCCGGCGGTCGTCGTGCGGCGTTCACCGGCGACGTTGCCAAGCACCACGGCCAGCTCGGCCCCGCCGAGTTCGAGCATCACTTGCCGGCATGCGCCGCAGGGCGAGACCGGGCCGGGCGTATCGGCCACCACGGCGAGGCGCGCGAAGCCGCGGGCCGGCACGCCGGCTGCGATGGCGGCGAAGAAGGCCGTGCGCTCGGCGCAGTTGCACAAGCCGTAGGCCGCGTTCTCCACGTTGCAGCCGTGGAACATCCTGCCGCCTTTCGTCAACAAGGCCGCGCCCACTTGAAAGCGCGAATAGGGCGCATGGGCTTTGGCGCGGGCGGCGAGGGCTTCGGCGAGCAAGGCGTCATCGGTCATGAGGGTGTGTTCCTTGGGGTGATTCGATCGGCAATGACCGGGGCGGGCTCGGCCATCGGTTGATCGGTGTATTCGTAGGCGGTTTGCACCGCGGCGATCGCGGCATCGGCCGCTGCATCGTTGGCTGCGTGAACCCAAGCCAGTGGCGTGCCATCGTTGGCCGCGCCGATTGCGGCGAGCGCGCTGAACCCAACCGCCGGGTCGATGCGGTCGCTCAGCTGAAGCCGCCCGCCGCCGAGGCGCACCACGGCCAGGCCGAGCTCGCGCGTGGCGATGCGAGCGATGCGCGAATTGCGGCTGTCGCACGTGGCATGCGCTGGCCACGGCACGGGGCGAATCACCAGCGCTTTGGGCAAATGCGCGTCGGCGCGCTCAAGCAAGTCGCTCGGGCCACCGAGGCCATGCACCATGCGGGCGAAGCGTTCGGCGGCAGCGCCGCTGTCGATCGACTGTTGCAGCAGCTCGCTCGCTGCCGCCTCGTTGGCGGCCAGCTTGGCGGCGACCAGCAACTCGGCGCCGAGCGCAAGCACCACTTCTTGAAAGCGCGGTGCAAGGGCTCGCCCAGTGAGCGCATCGAGCGCCATGCGGACCTCGATGGCGTTGCCGGCGCAGGGGGCCAGGGGCTCGTTCATGTCGGTCAGCAAGGCCGTGGTCGGCAAGCCGGCGCCGGTGGCGACATCGACCAAGCTTTGCGCAAGCGCCTGCGCATCGGTGGTGGCTGCCATGAACGCGCCGTTGCCAAACTTCACATCGAGCACCAGGTGCTGCAAGCCAGCCGCGAGCTTCTTGGAGAGGATCGATGCGGTGATCAGCGGGATCGATTCGATGGTCGCCGTCACATCGCGCACCGCATAGAGCCGGCGGTCGGCGGGGGCGAGTTGCGCATCGGCACCCACGATGGCGATGCCAGCTTCGCGCACCACGCGGCGCATTGTGGCTTCACCGGCGAGCGCGCGGTAGCCCGGGATCGCCTCCAGCTTGTCGAGCGTGCCGCCGGTGTGGCCGAGGCCGCGGCCCGAGATCATCGGCACGAAGCAGCCGCATGCCGCGAGCATCGGGCCGAGCACGAGGGAGACCGCGTCGCCGATGCCGCCGGTCGAATGCTTGTCGACGATGGGGCCGGGCAACTCGCCGTTTTGCCAGCGCAGGCGCTTGCCGCTGTCGCGCATCGCCAGCGTCAGCGCCACGCCATTGGCCGTCGAGAGGCCGCGCCACAGCACGGCCATTGCGAAGGCGCCGAGTTGTGCATCGCCAATGCGGCCATCGGCGATGCCGCTGACGAACTGGGTGAGCTCATCGGCGCTGAGTGCGATGCCGTCGCGCTGGCGGCGGATGGTTTCCTGCGGGAGGTAGGTTGCCATCGTCGTGCTGTTCAGTAGCCTGCGGTGCCGGGCTCGCCGCGCTCGTTGTGGCGCCCATCGAGCGCGGCCAACAGCACCGGCAGCAAGCTCGATGCGCCGAAGCGCAAGCGCTCAGGAGCCAGCCATGCCTCGCCGCATGCGGCTGCAGCGAGGGTCAGGTACAGCTGCACGTCGTCCATGGTCTTCAAGCCGCCGGCGATCTTCAATCCGACCCGGCCGCCGTGATGCGCGATCACCGCCAGCAGCGTTTGCACGGCTTCGGGCGTGGCATTGATCGGCACTTTGCCGGTCGATGTTTTCAAGAAGTCCGCCCCTTCGGCCACCGCGATTTCAGCGGCGCGCGTGATCAGCGCAGGCGATGCCAACTCGCCAGTCTCCAGGATGACCTTCAGCGTGGCCCCACCGCACGCCCGGCGGCATGCACGCAGCATCGTGGTGCCCGCGGCGGCATCGCCCGCTTGCAGTGCGCGCCACGGAAACACAGCGTCGATTTCGTCGGCGCCTGCCGCCAGCCCCGCGCCGATCTCCGCGACCACCTCGCTCGCCGCGCTATTGCCATGCGGGAAGTTGACGACCGTGGCGATCTTCACCCCATCCAGCCCCCGCGCCACGAGCACCCGCCGCGCCGCTGCCACAAAACGCGGGTAAACGCACAAGGCCGCCGGCGGGCCATGCGGCGTCAATGCACGCTCAGTGAACGCGGCGACCGAAGCTTCGGTGTCGCCATCGTTGAGCGAGGTGAAATCGAGGCAGCGCAGCGCGATCCGCGCGGCATCGCTCGCGTGCCGGGTCGTGAGCCGATTGGTCATCGGGGCATTGTGGCGGGCAACCGCCAAATCGGCCTCGCGTGGCCCGTTGGTCGATCAGGTTGACTGCATGTGAGTCGCGCCAAGCCTGTGCTGAGGGTGCGCCAGGTCATTCGGGCAAGCCCGGGTGAATCACGCATCGTGCGATCTGGAAAATGTACTATGCTGCATGTGAGTGATCCAGTAAATGCAATATGGTGCATTTACGTTTCCATTCCCGATCAGCCAGGAGCAGCGATGGACTCGACCGACGCCACCCCCGTGGACTACCGCACCGATCCTTCTCAATACCGCCATTGGCGGCTGACGTTCGAAGGGCTGATCGCCACCCTGGCGCTCGACATCGCTGAAGACGCCGGCATCCGCCCCGGCTACAAGTTGAAGCTCAACAGCTACGACCTCGGCGTTGACATCGAGTTGCACGATGCGCTCAACCGCATCCGCTTCGAGCACCCCGAGGTGCGCACCGTGATCGTCACCAGTGCAAAGGAGCGCGTGTTTTGCTCGGGCGCCAACATCTTCATGCTGGGCGTCTCCAGCCACGCATGGAAGGTCAACTTCTGCAAGTTCACCAACGAGACGCGCAACGGCATCGAAGACTCATCGAAGCACTCCGGCTTGAAGTTCGTGGCCGCGCTCAATGGTGCCTGCGCTGGCGGCGGCTACGAGCTCGCTTTGGCCTGCGATGACATCGTGCTCGTCGACGACCGGTCTTCCGCCGTCTCGCTGCCCGAAGTGCCGCTGCTCGGCGTGCTGCCCGGCACCGGCGGCCTGACCCGCGTGACTGACAAGCGCCGCGTTCGCCACGACCTGGCCGACATCTTCTGCACCAGCGTCGAAGGCGTGCGCGGGCAGAAGGCGGTGCAATGGCGCTTGGTCGATGCGGCGGTGAAAGCCACGCAGTTCAGCCAAGTCGTTCAAGAGCGCGCCGCCAAGTGGGCCAAGCGCAGCGACCGCCCGGCCGATGGCCATGGTGTGCGCTTGCCGAGAATCGATCGCCAAGACACTGCCCATGGCCTGAGCTATGCCCACGTCACGGTTGTGATCGACCGCGCCAAGCGCAACGCCGTCTTCACCGTCAAGGCGCCGCAAGCCGCCGCGCCGCAAGACTTGGCGGCGATCGAGGCGGCAGGCGCCTCGTGGTGGCCGCTCGCCATGGCCCGCGAGCTGGACGACGCAATTCTGATGATGCGCACCAACGCACCCGAGATCGGCACCTGGCTGCTGAAGACCGAAGGCGATGCGGCTGCGGTGCTCGCGAGCGATGCGCTCATGCACGCTCATGCCAGCCACTGGCTTGTGCGCGAAACGCTGGGCCTGCTGCGCCGCACCCTGGCGCGGCTCGATGTCTCGTCGCGCAGCCTCTTCGCATTGATCGAGCCCGGCTCGTGCTTCGCCGGCACGCTGGCCGAGCTCGCGTTTGCGGCTGACCGCACCTACATGCTGGCCTTGCCTGATGAGCCTGAGCGCGCGCCCCAGCTGCATTTGAGCGAGCTCAACTTTGGCGCGCTGCCGATGGTCAATGAGCAATCACGGCTCGCCTGTCGGTTCTACGAAGAAGCCGAGCCAATGGCGGCTGCGCGTGCTGCCATCGGCACCGCGCTCGATGCCGACGCGGCCTTCGCGCTCGGCCTCGTCACCGCCGCGCCTGATGACATCGACTGGGCCGATGAGATCCGCATCGCGATCGAAGAGCGCGCCGCCATGTCGCCCGATGCGCTCACGGGCCTGGAGGCCAACCTGCGCTTTGCGGGCAAAGAGAACATGGCGACCCGCATCTTCGGCCGGCTAACCGCTTGGCAGAACTGGATCTTCATTCGCCCGAACGCCGTGGGCGAAAAAGGCGCGCTCAAGGTCTACGGCAAAGGCGACAAAGCCGCCTTCGATTTCAACCGCGTCTAGGCACTCAGGAAGAAGCTCATGACCACGATCGACTACAGCGTCAAGATTCCCAACAACGTCAACCTGAGCGAAGACCGCACGCTGCAGCGCGCGCTCGAAGGCTGGCTGCCGAACTACCTCGACTGGTGGCAAGACATGGGCCCGTCGGGCTCGCACGGCTTCGACGTGTACCTGCGCACCGCCACCAGCACCACGCCCGACGGCTGGGCCACCTTCGGCCACGTCAAGATGCCCGACTACCGCTGGGGCATCTTCCTCGCCGCCGAAGACACCGAGCGCAAGGTCAACTTCGGCGAGCACAAGGGCGAGGCCGTGTGGCAAGACGTGCCCGGCGCACACCGCGCCAACCGGCGCCGCATCATCGTCACGCAGGGCGACACCGAGCCCGCATCGGTGGAGCAGCAAC
>JAYWGR010000070.1:0-27224 GCA_043778145.1 Rhizobacter sp. | reverse complement strand
ACGAAGGTGGCTTCGAAGCGCTCGAATTTCTCGCCGGTGATCGCGCCTTGTGGCGAGGCGAGCACGTTGTCGAAAAACTGCTCGGGCGTTTTCGAGCTTTGCACCAACACACTGGTGACCAGAACGAATCGCGCGCCATGCCCGCCAGCGGCAACCGCCAACTCGCGCGGCGAGGCAGGGCGCTCGCCGTCCCAGTCGGGCAAAAGAAAGTCGGTGAGTGTTTGGTGGCTGCCGACCAGCACTTCGGTCTGCGGAAGCACCAGTTCGCGGAAGGCATCGAGGTAGGCCTGCTGCTCGTCTTCTTCTACCCACGACAGGTTGGGCAAGTAGGCGACAAGCGGCACATCAGGATAGTCAGACAAGATTTCGGCGACGGCACTGACGCCCTCGGTCGAGCCGAGGAAGCCGACCTTCCAGGCGCCGATGGTCACGTCTTCCAGAATGCTGCGCGCCTGCTCAGCGATGACGTCGGCGTCGATCGGGTGATGATCGAAGACCTCGGCGGTGTCACGCATGATGACGCTCGTGATGATCGGCAAGGCGTGCGCGCCCATCGCGGCGATGGTCGCGATGTCACCGGCCAGGCCGCCAGCACCGCTCGGATCGCTGGCGTTGAAGCTCATCACGCAGGCGGGCGCGGGTTGTTCTTGGAGGGAGTCCGCGTCAGCGTCTGATACGCCAGCGGATGTGGATTCAGTGCTCATGGCGGGGGTCCGAAGCGGCGGGAAAATGAAACGCTGACGGTGCGCGTCAGACCTCTAGACAAACGTGAAGAATGTTGTGTAGGTGCCTACAAACAATTGATTTTTTGGCGTTGGCCGTGGCTACAATCTGCCCGCATTGTAGTGAAGCCATGCGTCTTGGCGACCCGGTTATGCCGCTTTGCGGGCATCGCGCAACGGGCTCTCAATAGAACGCAAATCCCAGGCATTTCCTTTCGATCAGCGAGCAAAAACTTGAGCGACCCCAAAACCTGGATGTGCCTGATCTGCGGCTGGATCTACGACGAAGCCGCAGGCGATCCCGAACACAACATCGCGCCCGGAACTGCCTGGGCGGCGGTGCCAATGAACTGGACTTGCCCTGAGTGCGGTGCGCGCAAAGAGGATTTCGAGATGGTTCAGATCTGAAGCGTTCAGTTTGCGTTCGATTGGCCGATAAAGATTGGCGGGTTTGCCGCGTTGAGAGTCGTTGAGGAGAAAGCTTCTTGAGCAATTCGGCCCCCGCAGACGCTGCTGCCGTCAAAGTGCTGGTCATCGATGACAGCAACACCATCCGGCGCAGCGCAGAAATTTTCCTCAAGCAAGGCGGCTACCGCGTTTTGCTCGCCGAGGACGGCTTCGATGCCTTGTCCAAGGTCAGCGATCACGATCCCGACTTGATCTTCTGCGACATCTTGATGCCACGACTCGACGGTTACCAGACCTGCGCAATCATCAAGCGCAACGTCAAATTCGCGAGCGTGCCGGTGATCATGCTGTCGTCAAAAGACGGCCTGTTTGACAAAGCTCGCGGCCGCATGGTGGGCTCTCAGGACTATCTGACCAAGCCATTCACCAAAGACCAGCTTTTGCAAGCAGTGCAGCAATACCGCCGGGTTGTCTGAAAACCGCGCGGGCTGTTACCGCTCGTGCCCCACTGAACATGACGCACGCCTCTTTCGAGAGCGCGCGTGTTGACATAGGAGCACATCGTGCCGATTCAGAAAATCCTGCTGGTTGACGATTCAAAAACCGAGTTGCACTTCCTCTCCGACCTGTTGGCCAAGCGTGGCTTCCGGGTGCGCACTGCTGAAAACGGCGAAGAGGCCATGCGCCGCCTTGGCGAAGACAAGCCCGACCTGATCTTGATGGACGTTGTCATGCCTGGTCAAAACGGCTTTCAACTGACCCGCTCGATCACCCGTGACCCGCGCTTCTCGGATGTGCCCGTGATCATGTGCACGAGCAAGAACCAGGAGACTGACAGGGTCTGGGGCATGCGTCAGGGTGCACGCGACTACATAGTCAAACCGGTCGATGCCGACGAGTTGATGACCAAGATCCACGCCTTCGACTGACCAGTCGATCATCGGTAACCGGACTGCCCTGAATGGCCAACAAACAAGCGCTGCGCGAGCTTCAAACCCGGTTGGCTGAACGCCTTTCGGCCGCGAAAAGCGAGCCGGCTGCGCGGTCTTGGCTGGCAGTCGAATGCAACGCCCGCGGCTTTTTATTCCCGCTGCGCGAGGCTGGCGAGATCTTCTCGGTCGGCCGGCTTCAACCTGTGCCATACAGCCAACGCTGGTTTCTCGGCGTTGCCAACCTTCGTGGGCATTTGCACGGCGTCGTGGATCTCGCTGGCTTCATTGGTGTGAAGCAAGCTGAGGCCAGTCGCGAGCACGCTTATCTGGTCGGCTTCAATCAGAACTTGGATCTCAATTGCGTGCTGTTGGTGGACCGCCTGTGCGGCCTGCGCAGCGAAGCCGACTTGACCGCCGAGCCGGCAACGAGCTCGCCGCGGCCGGCATTCGTCGGCACGAACTACCGTGATGCCGCTAGCCGGCGCTGGCAAGAGCTCAAGCTCTCGGAGCTGGCTGCCGATGAAGCATTCTTGCGCATCGCCAGTTGAGACTCGCTCGAACATGCCCAGTCACCACCATGAACCGCGCTGCGCTCCCAAAGCGCGGGCGCTTGAAGTGATGTTCGGACACACCCGAAAACCTACCAGCCTCTGAGCTGCCCCATCGCCGTTACCAGCGCGCCATACGAAGACAACCAGCCGAGGGCTTATGAGCTTCCTGAACACGATTAAAAGTTGGGGCCAAAGCGGCTCGAAGTCAAATGACGCGGGCCAAGCCATCGGCCAAGGTGGCCAAGCAGCCGTGCTGTTGACGCCTGGCGAAGGCGGCGAGCCACAAACGCTGGAACTGCCGGGTCGCGCTGGCGCTCGCTCGGGCCAGGATGGGCCAACGACGCACATGATGCAAGACACCGTTGCGCCGTCGAGCTTCAGCGCCGATACGGTGCAGCCGCGCGGCACGTCGATCATCAGTGAAGGCACGCCGTCGGAAATGCCTGATTTTGCGGAAACGCGCGCGCCGCCCACGGAGGTTGCCGAAAAGGCCGGTCTGCCTTTCATTGGCAACCGCTCGCTTGCGGCGCAACAGCGCATCTTGGCCCTCGTGAGTGGGATCGGCTTGGTCGGATTGATCGCGGTGACCTTCTTTTCGCTCTTGGGCGCCAATCGCGGTTCGGTCGATGTGGCCGCCAGCGGCCAAGCGCTGATGCAGTCGCAGCGACTCGCCAAATCGGTGTCGCAGGCGCTGCTCGGCAGCGTGGCTGCTTTCCCCGAAGTGAAGGAAAGCGCCAGCGTGCTGCTGCGCAACGTTCGCGGCTTGAAGGACGGCAGTGACGACGTACCCGCCGCACCGAGGGCCGTGCAAGCCGATCTCGCGCCTGTTATGCCGCTGGTCGAGCGCGCCGAGGCGAATGCCGCAACCGTGCTCGGACACCAGGAAACGCTGACGAAGGTGGGCCAATCTTTGCGCGCCATCAACCGCCAATCGTCCGATCTGCTCGAGCTCGCCGAAAGCGTGTCGGCATTGAAGCTGCAGCAAGAGACTTCCTCAGGAGAATTGTCGGCAGCCGGCCAGTTGGTGATGCTGACGCAGCGCATCGCCAAGTCGGCCAATGAATTCTTGACCACCGAAGGTGTCAGCCCCGAGGCGGTTTTTCTGCTCGGCAAAGACCTCAACTCCTTCCGCGAAATCACTCACGCACTGCTTGACGGCAACGCCGAGTTGCGCCTGCCAGCCACGAAAGACGCTGCGACACGCGACCGCCTCGCCGCACTGACCAAGCAGTTCGAAGCCACGCGCAAGGAAGGCAACGCGATCATCTCCAACCTGCCGGGTCTCGTGGCAGCCCGCGATGCGCAGGCTGCCATCGTGGCCGACAGTGAGCCCCTCCGGCTCGCCCTCGAGGCGGTTCAAAGCCGGTTGACGGTCGAGACCGGATTCGGCCCGAAGACGGTTGTTTTGCTGCTCTTGTTCGCCGCGCTGCTCGCCCTCGGCGGGTCTGGCTTCTTGAGCATCTACGTGCGCGACCAATCTCAGCGTGCTGCGATGGCCGAGACGCAACGCGTCGAAGCCGAACGCCAAGAGCAAGAGGCCAAACGCGTCAACGACGCCAACCAGGCGGCCATTCTTCGCCTGATGAACGAGTTGCAAGCAGTGGCTGAAGGTGACCTCACACAACAGGCTACCGTCACCGAAGACATCACCGGCGCCATCGCCGACTCGGTCAACTACACGGTCGAAGAGTTGCGCACGCTGGTCGCCCAAGTGCAAGGTACGGTGGGCCGTGTGGCCGACACAACGAGCCAAGTGGAAGCCACCTCAACCGAGCTTTTGGCCGCGTCGAGTGAGCAGCTGCGGGAGATTCGCGACACGGGCGAGTCGGTGCTGCAAATGGCCGGCCGAATCAACGATGTGTCTGCGCAAGCACAAGAGACCGCAGCTGTTGCGCGGCAATCGCTTGACGCTGCAGAGTCGGGCTTGCGCGCGGTGCAAAACACCATCGGCGGCATGAACTCGATCCGCGATCAAATCCAAGAGACCTCCAAGCGGATCAAGCGCCTTGGCGAGTCATCGCAAGAAATTGGCGAGATCACCGAACTCATCTCGGACATCACCGAGCAGACCAACGTGCTCGCACTGAACGCTGCGATTCAGGCTGCCTCGGCCGGCGAGGCCGGGCGTGGGTTCTCGGTTGTTGCTGAGGAAGTTCAGCGACTCGCGGAGCGGTCTGGCGACGCCACCCGCCAGATCGCCGCACTGGTCAAAACGATTCAGACCGACACGCAAGATGCCGCCGGCGCGATGGAGCGATCGACGCAGGGCGTGGTCGAAGGCACGCGCCTGTCGGATGCGGCCGGCTCGGCGCTTGGCGACATCGATCGCGTCTCGCGGCGCCTTGCTGAACTGATCGGCGCCATCTCGACGCAGGCCTTGAGCGAGGCCGAATCAGCCAACGTCGTGGCCGCGAACATCCAGCACATCTTCGCCGTCACTGAACAGACTGGTGAAGGCACACGATCTACGGCACAAATGGTGCGCGAGTTGTCGCGCACGGCTGAAGAACTGAATCAATCGGTGGCGCGCTTCAAGATCGCCTGACCCTGACGCCCGAGGCACCGGATGTACACCACCCGACCTGACCCTTCTCCCGGCGCTGCACAGCGCGATCGGCGCGATGACCTGAGTGCGCTCGCCTGGGTCTATGACGAGCTGCGGCGCTCCATCGAGTCTGCACACAAGGCGCTGAGACGCTTTGTGAAGGAGTCTGACGCGATGGGCGGCTCCGACGTCGGCGCCGTCGATCCGCTGGTTCTGCGCACCGCAAGCAATCAATTCCATCAGAGTGTCGGTGCGCTTGAGCTGGTCGGCCTGCCCGCCGCGGCCACCGTGTTGCGTGCGAGCGAAGCTGCGGTACAGCACTACATTGCACGGCCCGCCAAGCTCAAAGCCAAAGCGGTCGAAGACATCGAGCACGCATCTTTTGCGTTGCTCGACTACCTCGGTCGCGTGCTGGCCGGCAAACCCGTGTCGCCGCTCGCGTTGTTTCCGCAATACCGGCAGGTGTTGGAAGCCATCGATGCCGAGCGTGTGCATCCAGCCGATTTGTGGGAAATCGATTGGCGGTGGCGCGAACTTCCGGCCGACCCTCACGCCACGCCCCTCCAGCCCGACGCTGCAACCGGCGGCGTGCTCGAGGCCCGCCTCTTGCCGCTGATGCGTGACGCCGATGCGCAAGGTGCAACTGAGCGCATGAGCGACCTCTGCGCTGACCTCGGCGCCGGTGCTCAGTCGACGTCAGTCGCAACACTGTGGAAGCTTGCTGCGGCCGTATTCGAAGCGCAGGCGCAAGGCCTGCTCGGCTTCGATGTGTTCAACAAACGCGTTGCTTCAGCGCTGCTCGCCCAATACCGCGCGCTCGAGCGCGGCGATGAACAGGTCTCGGAGCGCCTCGCGCAAGATCTGCTCTTCTTCTGTGCGCAGAGCGCGTCACCTGGCGATGGCCGCAAGGCACCGCGGCTTGCGGCAGTGCGGCAGGCTTATGGCCTCGTCCACCACGAGCCGGTTGACTACGCCACCAGTCCGTTCGGCCGTTTTGACCCGGCCCTCGTCGCACAAGCGCGCAAGCGTGTGACCGCCGCCAAGGATGCTTGGTCTGCCGTCGCCGGCGGCGAAATGCACCGCATGGGCGGTCTTTCGGAGCAGTTCTCACTCGTCGCCGACTCGCTCAAGCGCCTCTTCCCGCTCGGCGAAGTATTTGCTGGGGAATTGCTGCAAGCGGTCACGCAGACTCAGCAGACGAGCGCTGCCACCGCTGCGCCGTTGGCGATGGAGGTGGCAACCAGCCTCCTCTACATCGAGGCTGCGCTCGAGGACGCCGATTTCGACAACCCCGAGCAAGCCGCTCGCGTGCGGCGCCTCGCCGAGCGCCTGGCCGGCGTGCGCCAAAGCCGCCCGCCCCAGCCGCTTGAAGGCTGGATGGAGGAGCTCTACCGGCGCGTCTCTGACCGCCAGACCATGGGCAGCGTGGTGCAAGAGCTGCGCGCTTCGCTGTCTGAGGCCGAGAAGCTGATCGATCAATTCTTTCGTCAGCCCGACAACCGCGATGTGCTGATTCCGGTGCCGCAGCAACTGTCGTCGATGCGCGGCGTCTTGTCGGTGCTCGGCATGGACCACGCGGCTTCTGCGCTGCTGCGCATGCGCGACGAAGTCGACGGATTGGTGTCGACTGAGATCGATCTCGAACGTATCGGCCAGTCCGGCGTGTTCGATCGCCTGGCTGGCAACCTCGGCGCGCTCGGCTTTTTGATCGACATGCTCAGCGTGCAACCACAGGTCGCGAAATCGCTGTTCGTCTACAACGCCGAGGCCGGCACCTTGAGCCCGGTCATGGGCCGCGAAGCGAAGCATGTGGCGGTTGCTGCGCCGCCGGCGGCCATCGCCCCGGCACCTGCGCCAGTCGATGAACGTTTGATCGAGCAGGCACAGATGCTTGCGTTCAGCGCTGTGCGCGAGGACGTTCCCGTCGAAGACGTGGCACGCGATCTCGAGCGCTTGTCGCAAGAGGCGAAAGCTGCCGATCAGTCCGAGCTGGCGGCCACCGTTCTCAGAGCGCAAGAGGCTTTCGAACGCTCGATCGGCCCGGCCGATCTCGCGGCCGCTCGCGGCGAACTCTCCGAAGCGCTGGTCGACTATGTGCAGACGGCAACGGAGCCGGAAAGCGTCGCGCCGGAGGTTGCGGCCCCGACCCCGGCCCCGGTCGCCCGTGTGTCGGCGCCGATCACGCTCGACTTCGCCGGTGCTGAGCTCGAAGACGACGACGAAATGCGCGACGTCTTCCTCGAAGAGGCTCGCGAAGTGCTCGGAGACGCCATCGCAGCCCGCGCGGAGCTGGTGCGCAACAGCGCCGATCTGGGGTTGCTCACCACGTTGCGCCGCGCGTTCCACACGCTCAAAGGCAGCTCGCGCATGGTCGGCTTGACCGATTTCGGTGCCGCCGCCTGGGTGTGCGAACAGGTCTACAACACATTGCTCGCCGACCAGCAGCCGGCCGACCCGCCGCTCCTCAGCTTCACCGAATGGGCGCTGCGCGTCCTCGGTGAATGGGTTGATGACATCGCCAGCCGCCGGCCCGCGCGTCACTCCACCGCGAGCGTTGAGGCAGCGGCTGCGCGACTCTCCAATCCGCAAGCCAAAGTTTCAGAAGCCGATTCAACGGTGCCACCCGAGGCGGCGGCGATCAATTTGCCGACGCTGGAGGCGCCAGCCGATGCGCTGCCTCCGTCCACTTCGGCGCCGATCGAGCTTCGCACGCTCGGCTTCCCCGCCGATATGCCAAGCGCAGCCGATCTCGACCTCAGCTTGCCGGTCGAGGCGGCAACGACGCCTGTCGAGCCGATCTTTGCCGAAACTGCAAACGCTGCCGAGTTCGATTTCGAGTTTGACTTGGCCTCCGCCGAGTCGATCGAGGCTGTAGCTCCGCCCGAGTCCGATGCGGTTCGATTCGACGTGAACGCACCCGCGAAGCTTGCTCCGCTCGACCTTGCGCCAGCAGAGTCCAGCGAGCCTTCGCCGGCCGAGGCTGGTGATATCCCGGCCACCGAGCCCATGCCGCTCGCCGAAATCATCGGCACTGAAAACGCGGCGTCGGCACAAGAGCACTTCGCGCTTGATCTGGACCTCGATTTCGACGAGCCGTCGTCGCCAGAAAGCTCGGCGCCGACCACGGCATTTGCCGACACCGGTATCGAAGAGCTTGACGTCCCCAAGACGGAAGCGCCCGAGTCGTCTGATGACTTCGTGCTTGATTTGTCTGGGCTGGCCGACATTCCGGATGCGCCGGGTACACCCGAGGAAGCGTTCATTCCGATCACTGAAGTGGCGGAGGAATCGGCTTCCCGGCCCGAAGTCGACGTGGTGCCAGAGTTTGAACCACCGGCTATCGACGCTTCCGACGCCGAGGCCACAGTCGCCGCCGAATTCGATGCCGAGGCCCCAGCGAATGACGACGAACTCGTCAAGGTTGTCGGCCCGCTGCGCATTGGCATCCCGCTCTTCAACATCTACTTGAATGAAGCCGACGAGTTGTCGCGCCGCCTGAGCACCGAAGTCGCCGAGTGGGCGATGGAGCTGTATCGCCCGATCGGTGAAGCGCCCGTCGCACTGGCGCATTCGCTGGCCGGCAGCTCCGCCACGGTGGGCTTCACCGAGCTTTCGCAGCTGGCGCGGGCGCTCGAACATGCCCAGGCACGCTCGAACGCGATCGGCCACGGCACGACCGAAGAGGCCCAGTTGTTCATCGACGCGGCAGAAGAGGTTCGCCGCTTGTTGCACCAGTTTGCCGCTGGATTCTTGAAAGAGGCGTCGCCCGAGTTGCTCGAACGCCTTGAGGCGCACGAGCGCAGCTCCGCGGTGCGGTTGGATGCCGCCACCGCCGCGGCCGATCTGTCGCCGGAGCCATCCGAGCTTGACGATCTCAGGCCAGAACTGGAGTTGATTTCACTCGACACGTTGCCCGACACCGCCTTGCAAGAACTTGTCGCCGAGGCCGAGCCGATCGAGGCATGGCTCGCCGAGGAACCTGTTCTCGCCGAAGAGGTTCTCGCAGAGCAGGCTGCCGAGGAGCCACCGCAAGTGTTCGAAGCTGCGGTCGACTCTGACGAGACGTTGTTGGAAGCTGTCATTGAGGCTGCGCCGGTGTCCGAGCCAGAGCCAGAGCCAGAGCCAGAGCCTGAGGCCGTGTTTGAGGTTGCCGAGCAAGCCGCCACTCTTCCAGCCCAAGAAATCGAAGCCGACTTCGAACAATTTGGCCTTGCGCAACTGAAGCCGCTGGGCGCGCTGCCAGTCGAGGCGCTCCGCGCTGCGCCGGTTCACCACGAGGTCGATTCGTCAGATGACGATATCGACGCGGTAGATGTAGTCGATGAAGAGCTGTTTCCGATTTTCTCGGAGGAAGCCGAAGAACTGCTGCCCCAGCTCAGCAAACAGTTGCGCGAATGGGCGCGCAAGCCGGGCGATCTCGGTGCTCCGGCGGCCTGCATGCGCACCTTGCACACGCTCAAAGGCGGCGCCCGCCTGGCCGGCGCAATGCGTCTGGGCGAGATGGCGCACCGGCTGGAGTCGCGCATCGAGAATGTGTTGGCACATCCGCCAGTGACTGCAGGCGATATTGATGGGCTGCAGGCTTTCGGTGACGCGCTCACGCAAACCTTCAATGCGCTCGGCGCCCGTGATGACGACGCAGCCACCGTGGCCGAAGAGGCGCTGTTGGTCGTCGCCGAGGCTCCGGTCGTTTTGGCGCCTTTGCCAACCGTGCTCGAAGATGCGCCGGCAGAGAATGTTCCGGACGTCGTCAGTGCGTCTCTTGACCAACCGACATCGATATCGACGCCGAAAAGCGACGCGCCGCGTGCCGATCCCGATTCGATCGACTGGTCGCGTTTCGCCTTCGACTACCTCAACGCCACACCGCGCGCGCCTGAACGAAGCCAAAGCGCCACGCAATCGTCTGTGCGAGTGCGGGCGCCGTTGCTTGACCGACTCGTCAACCAAGCAGGCGAGGTCAGCATCACGCGATCGCGCATCGTCTCGACTGTCGGCCAGATCAAGAGTTCACTCGGCGATCTGACCGAGAACCTCGAACGGCTGCGCGGCCACCTGCGCGACATCGAACTGCAAGCCGAGACCCAGATCAGCTCGCGCATGGAGGCTGCGAAGGCCGCGGCAGAAGCTTTCGATCCGCTCGAGATCGACCGCTTCACGCGCTTCCAGGAGCTGACGCGGATGATGGCCGAGTCGGTCAACGACGTGGCCACCGTGCAGCGCAGCCTGCAACGCTCGCTCGAATCGACCGAAGACGAGCTCGCCGCGCAAGCACGCCTCACGCGTGACCTGCAAGACGATCTGCTGCGCACCCGCATGGTTGAGTTCGAAGGCTTGTCGGACCGGCTCTACCGAGTCGTGCGCCAAGCAGCGAAGGAAACTGGCAAATCGGTGCGGCTCGACATCATCGGCGGCGGCGTCGAACTCGACCGCGGCGTGCTCGACCGCATGACAGCTGCCTTCGAGCACTTGCTGCGCAACTGCGTGGCCCACGGCATCGAACTGCCTGACACACGCACTGCGGCGGGCAAGGATGCGACGGGTCAGGTGATCGTTGCGCTGTCGCAGGAAGGCAATGAAGTTGGCATCGAATTCCGTGATGACGGTGCCGGCCTGAACCTCCAACGCATTCGTGCCAAGGGCATCGCAGAAGGTCTGCTCGACCCGAACGCGAGTGCCACCGATGCCGAGCTCGCCAATCTGATCTTCGCGCCAGGGTTCTCGACTGTCGAGGTTGTCAGTGAACTCGCTGGCCGCGGCGTTGGCATGGACGTGGTTCGCGCTGAAGTCAGTGCGATGGGTGGCCGCATCGAAACGGCAACTGCCGTGGGTCAAGGCACCTCGTTCAAGCTGATCCTGCCATTGACCACCGCTGTCACGCAGGTTGTGATGTTGCGTTGCGGCGAGACGGTGATTGCTGTGCCATCGACCCTGATCGAAGTGGTGCGCCGCGCCACGCCGGTAGAAGTTGCCCAGGCCTACGCGAGCGGCTCCTACTTGCTCGGCGACCGTGCATTGCAGTTCTTCTGGCTCGGTGCTTTGCTGCAGACCAGTTCGCTGCCTGCCGAGAGCGCGGCGCGCATGCGCACCGTGGTCGTCGTGCGCAGCGCACAGCAGCGCATTGCGCTCGATGTGGATGAGGTCATGGGCAACCACGAAGTGGTCGTCAAAAACCTCGGGCCGCAGCTCGCACGTTTGCCAGGCTTGGCCGGCGTGACCTTGCTCGCCTCCGGTGCAGTGGCGCTGATTTACAACCCCGTTGCGCTGGCCACTCTTTACGGCGACAACGCTCGTGCGGCCACGCAAGCCGCGCTGCAGGTGACCTCGGCCGACCTGACGCCGAGCGTGGGGCCGGCGGCCTTGGCGCCGCTGGTGTTGGTGGTCGACGATTCGCTGACGGTGCGGCGTGTGACGCAGCGCATGTTGCTGCGTGAGGGCTACCGCGTCGTCCTCGCGAAGGATGGCCTCGACGCGCTGGAGCGCCTCTCGGAGGAGATTCCGGAGATCGTGCTGTCGGACATCGAAATGCCGCGCATGGACGGCTTCGACCTCGTCCGCAACATGCGCGCAGATGCCCGACTTCGTGATCTGCCGGTCATCATGATCACCTCGCGCATCGCCCAGAAGCACCGCGACTACGCGGCGGAGTTGGGCGTCAACCACTACCTCGGCAAGCCGTATTCCGAGGAAGACTTGCTGGTGCTGATCGCGCGCTACACCGACGACCGCGTCACGCAGATGTAGTTTTCACCACGGCGAAGCGCGCCAGAGTTTTGGCCCGCGCTTCGTCGTGTTGAACGATCGGCTGCGGATAGGTGCTGCCCAGTGAGAGTTGCGCCGCTTTGAGATCGATAGGGCGGGCACTCCAAGGCGCGTGGATCAGTTTGTCGGGCAGGCCAGCAAGTGCCGGCAAATAGCGGCGAATGAACTTGCCCGAGGCATCGAACTTCTCGCTCTGCGTGACTGGGTTGAAGATGCGGAAGTAGGGCTGCGCATCGCAACCAGTCGATGCCGCCCACTGCCACCCGCCGTTGTTGGCGGCCAGATCGAAGTCATTTAGCTGCTCGGCGAAGTAACGCTCGCCCCAGCGCCAATCGATGCCGAGGTCCTTCACCAAAAAGCTCGCCGTGACCATGCGCAGGCGGTTGTGCATATAGCCCGTTTGGTTGATCTGCAGCATCGCGGCATCAACGAGCGGGTAGCCGGTGCGGCCCTCGCACCATGCGGCGAAGAGTTCCTCGGCATGCTGGCCGTGCTCCCACTTGATGCGGTCGTAGTCGGGCTTGAAACTGGCACCGACGACACGCGGGTGGTGATGCAGGATCTGGTGGTAGAAATCGCGCCAGATCAGCTCCGACAGCCAGACCTCCGCGCCGCGCGATGGCGCCTGCGCATTGATGCGAGAAACGGCCTCGCGAACCAGCTGCCGGATCGACACCGTGCCGAAGCGCAAATGCACTGACAGGTAGCTTGGGCCTTTGACCGCGGGGAAGTTGCGCGCGTCTTCGTAGGCATCGATGCGCTCGAGGAAGTCTGCAATCAAGTCCTTGGCGCCGCTGCTTCCCGTCGGGATTTTCAGTTGCTGCAGGTTCGTAGCTTCGAACCCGAGCGATGCGAGGCTCGGCATCGTTGCAGTCGTGCCTTCGGGCAGAGGTGCCAGGTTGCGGGCATGGGCCTCGACCGGATATGCCTTGGCGAAGAACGGATCGAGCTTCTTCAGCCAGGCGTTCTTGTAGGGCGTGAAGACGCTGTAGGGGCTGCCGGTGGCGGTCATGACCTCGCTGCGCTCGAAGACCACATGGTCCTTCGATGTGTGCCATGCGATGCCCACGTCCGCCAACTTGCCGCGTACTTTGGCGTCGCGCTCCAGCGCCGCGGGTTCGTCATCGTGATTGGCGAACACGGCCTGTACGCCGAGCGCCTTCGCGAGTGATGCGATCTCGCTCACGGCGTGACCATGGCGCACGATCAGCTGCACCTCGGCGCGGTGCTGCGCACCGAGCGCCTTCAGTTGCGCGGCCAGGTCGTGCAGGCTTTCCAGAATGAATTCGACGCGACGGTCGGCTTTGAGCCCGCTGGCAAGCAGTGGGTCCAGGATCTCGCGGTCGAAGACGAAGGCGCACCACACGCGGCGCGCGGCTTTGAGTGCGTGGAAAAGGGCGGCGTTGTCGCTGGCGCGGAGGTCACGCCGGAACCATACCAACGCGTTGTCGATTGAGTTGTCCATGTCGGCATTGTCTGCGGCGGTCATAAAATGTGGGCATGCCCGCCGAGCCGATCAACTTCACCAACCAGTTCCTGATCGCCATGCCTGGCATGGTCGATGGCAACTTCGCTGGCAGCGTGATTTACCTCTGTGAACACACCGAGAAGGGTGCGCTCGGGCTGGTCATCAACAAGCCGATCGACATCAAGCTGAAGAACCTTTTCGAGAAGGTTGAGCTGCCCTTGACGCGCGAAGATTTGGCCGACGAGCCGGTCTATTTCGGCGGCCCGGTACAAACCGAACGCGGCTTCGTGCTGCACGAGCGCATCAGCGGCGAAGCGGGCGAGGGCACGCACTACAACTCATCGTTGCAGATTCCCGGCGGGCTCGAGATGACGACCAGCAAGGATGTTCTCGAGGCACTGTCGATTGGCGCCGGGCCGAAGAAGATTCTCGTGACGCTGGGCTACAGCGGCTGGGGCGCCGGCCAGCTCGAGGACGAAATGAGCCGCAATGGCTGGATCAACGTCGGCGCCGAGCCGGCCATCATTTTCGACACGCCGGTTGCGCAGCGCTACGACAAGGCGTTGTCGCTGCTCGGCATCAACACCTTGATGCTGTCGCAGGAGTCGGGGCGCGCATGAGTGTGGATCAGCTCCACGCGCCTGCTTCATCGCCGCTTTCATTTCTTGCTTTCGATTTCGGCACGCGCCGAGTTGGCGTTGCCGTTGGCAACACGCTGCTGGGGCGAGCCCAGGCGCTGAGCACGGTAGCTGCGATCGGCGACGCGCGCTTTGCCGCCATTGGCAAGCTCATCGCCGAGTGGCAACCCAACGCGCTCGTGGTTGGCGTGCCGTTCCACCCGGACGGCGCCGAGCACGAGAACACGCTGCGTGCGCGCCGCTTCGGCCGCCAACTGCATGGCCGATTTGGCTTGCCGGTGCACGAAGTCGACGAGCGCTACACCACCACCGAGGCCATGGCCGATGGCGCGGCCGATCTCGATGCCGCGTCGGCCGCGATCATCCTGGATCAGTTTTTGAGAGGCTTGCCATGAGTTCGTTGTCCCTTGATGCGGAAGCGCTGTATGTCGACATGCTTCACGGCGTGCGCCAGCTGCTGAAGCCCGGTGCGGTGTTGGTCGGTATTTGGCGCGGCGGTGCGTGGCTGGCCGAGCGGCTGCATCGCGATCTCCACCTCGAGGGCGAGCACGGCGTGATCTCGAGCGCCTTGCATCGCGACGATTTCGACTCCCGCGGGCTCACAGCCGGGGCCGACCACACCAAGCTGCCCTTCGAGGTGCGCGACAAGCCCATCGTGCTGATTGACGACGTGCTCAACACCGGCCGCACGATCCGCGCGGTGGTCAATGAGCTCTACGACTTCGGCCGGCCGGCGAGCGTCACGCTGGCGGTGCTGGTCGACCGCGGTGGCCGCGAGTTGCCGATCTCGGCGGCTGTGTCGGCCGCGCGCATCACCTTGCCCCGTGAACAGCGGCTGACGCTCGCGCGCGATGACGCCGGCCGCTTCAGCTTTGACACCGCACCAATCGACCTGAAAAGAGGGCTGTGACGATGAGAAACCCGCAGCTCAACGCCCATGGCGAGCTGATCCATTTGCTGTCGATCGAAGGCCTGCCGCGCGCCGTGCTGCACCACATTCTCGACACGGCTGGCACCTTCCTCAGCGTCAACGACCGCGATGTGAAGAAGGTGCCGCTGCTGCGCGGCAAGAGCGTCTTCAACCTGTTCTTCGAGAACAGCACGCGAACACGCACGACCTTCGAGATCGCCGCCAAGCGCCTGTCGGCCGACGTGATCAACCTTGACATCGCGCGCTCGTCTGCGGCCAAAGGCGAGAGCTTGCTCGACACGATCGCCAACCTCTCGGCGATGCATGCCGACATGTTCGTCGTGCGGCACAGCGAGTCGGGCGCGCCGTATTTGATCGCGCAGCACTGCGCACCGCATGTGCATGTGGTGAACGCGGGCGACGGGCGGCATCAGCACCCGACGCAAGGCCTGCTCGACATGTACACGATCAGGCACTTCAAAAAGGATTTCACGCAGCTCACCGTCGCCATCGTCGGCGACATCGTCCATTCGCGAGTCGCCCGCTCTGACATCCACGCGCTCACCACGCTCGGCGTGCCCGAGATTCGCGCCGTCGGCCCGAAAACGCTGGTGCCTGGTGACCTCTCGGCGATGGGCGTGCGCGTCTGCCACGACATGGCCGAAGGCATTCGCGATGCTGACGTGATCATCATGCTGCGCCTGCAAAACGAGCGCATGAGTGGCGCGATGCTGCCGAGTGCGGGCGAGTTCTTCAAGAACTACGGGCTCACGCCGGAGAAGCTCGCGCTGGCCAAGCCGGACGCGATCGTGATGCACCCGGGCCCCATCAACCGAGGCGTCGAGATCGACTCGGCGGTGGCCGATGGCAGGCAGAGCGTGATCCTGCCGCAGGTCACCTTCGGCATCGCGGTGCGCATGGCGGTGATGTCGATCATCGCCGGCAACAACGCTTGAACCCACCCGGCTTGAATACAGCGCCGAACAGAGGACCGCAGATGAAGTTATTGATTCAAGGCGGGCGCTTGGTCGACCCGGCTTCCAACCGCGATGCGATCGGCGATGTGGCGATCGCTGCGGGCCGCATCATCGCGCTCGGGCAAGTCAGTACCGACTTCCAACCCGACCGCACGATCGATGCCCGCGGCCTCGTCGTGATGCCCGGCTTGGTGGACCTCGCCGTGCGCCTGCGCGAGCCCGGCCATGAGCATGAGGGCGCACTCGAATCTGAGATCGCCGCAGCCGTGGCCGGCGGGGTGACCAGCCTCGTCTGCTTGCCCGACACCGACCCCGTGCTCGATGAGCCCGGCTTGGTCGAGATGCTCAAATTCCGCGCCCGCAACCTCAACCTCTCGCGCGTCTTCCCGCTCGGTGCGCTCACGCGCGGTCTGCACGGCGAGGTGCTGACCGAGATGGCCGAGTTGACCGAGGCGGGCTGCGTTGGCTTCTCGCAGGCCGAAGTGCCGATCAAGGACACGCTCGTGCTGCACCGCGCACTGCAGTACGCAGCCACCTTCGGCTACACCACGTGGCTGCGGCCGAACGATGCGTGGCTTGGCAACGGTGTTGCCGCCAAAGGGCCGCTTGCCACGCGCATGGGCCTCTCCGGTGTGCCCGCGATTGCCGAGACGATTGCGCTCGCGACGATCTTCGAGCTCATGCGTGACACCGGCGCGCGCGTTCACTTGTGCCGCCTGTCGAGTGCGGCCGGTATCGACCTCGTGCGCCGCGCCAAAGCCGAAGGTTTGGCCGTGACCTGCGATGTCAGCGTCAACCAGTTGCACCTGATCGACATCGACATCGGCTACTTCAACGCGGCAATGCGCGTCACGCCGCCGCTGCGCCAACAGCGCGACCGCGATGCGATTCGCGCCGGCTTGGCCGATGGCACGGTCGACGCACTCGTCAGTGATCACACGCCCGTTGACCCCGATGCGAAGAATCTGCCTTTCGCCGAGGCCGAACCTGGCGCGACGGGCCTGGAGCTGCTGCTCAGCCTGGCATTGAAGTGGGGTGCCGACACCGGCTTGCCGTTGACCCGCAGCCTCGCCACCGTGACGAGCGGGCCCGTGGCTGTGCTCGGCCAAGCGCTGGGCTCACTCGCGGCGAGTGCCGGACGCTTGGTCGAAGGCGGCCTGGCCGATCTTTGCCTGCTCGATCCAGGCGCGCACTGGACGGTGACTCCGTCTGCGCTGCTCAGCCAGGGCAAGCACACGCCGTTTTCAGGCTACGAACTTCCCGGGCGGATTCGCGCCACGCTCGTTGCCGGCGCCGTTGTGCACGACGCGTCGGCATGAGGCTCGCACAGGCCGCGCGCTTCGGTGCCCATGAACGCCATCACCCAAGGTTCGGGCGACCGCGCCGTTCTGGGGTGACATGACGGCGCCCAGAGTGCGTCGCCTGCGTGCGGTCGGCCGGCTCGTGCGCAGCACCGCGCATGTGCTGCACGGCGTTGCGATCGCGGTGTGGCGCTTAGAGAAGCTCGGCGCTGCCGAGAAGGAAACGCTGGTGCAGTGGTGGGCAGCCAAAACCCTGCGTTTGATGGGCCTCAGATTGCAAGTCGAGGGCGAGGTGCCGGCGGAGCCGTTGCTCATCGTCGCCAACCACGTTTCCTGGCTCGACATCATGGCGCTGCACGCCATCTGCCCGCGAGCGCGATTTGTATCTAAGGCCGATGTGCGGTCGTGGCCGGTGCTGTCGAAGCTGTTCGACGCCGCAGGCACTCTGTTCCTCGAGCGGGAGCGCAAGCGCGATGCACTCCGTGTGGTGCATTTGATGGCTGAAGCCTTGCGAGACGGGCAAGTCGTTGCCGTGTTTCCTGAAGGAACCACATCCGATGGCCGTGGTCTGCTGCCTTTTCACGCCAACTTGTTACAAGCCGCGATTGCAGCGCGTGTGGGCGTGCAGCCGGTGGCGTTGCGCTATGCCGACTCGACCGAGCGGATCAGCCGCGTCGTTGAGTACATCGGCGAGACGACCCTCTTCCAGAGCCTGTGGCGCGTGGCCTGCGGTGACGGCGTCACGGTGCACTTGCGCTTGCTGCCGGTTGCCTCGACAGCCAATATCGAACGGCGGCCACTGGCGGGCGCGCTGCAGGCTGCGGTTGCGTCAGCGCTGGAGCGCTGAGGAGAGTCGGCCAACTGAAGGCCGTCCGCAAATTGGGTTTGTGCCGGCCATTCGCCGTGCCGCAGCTGCCTCATGTGTCGTTAAGCCTTGCCTTGATTCGCCACCGCGGCCGCTGCCTTGGCCGCGGCTTCAGCGTCGCCGAGGTAGTAGCTCTTGATCGGCTTCAAGTCGTCGTCCAACTCGTAGACGAGCGGGATGCCGTTCGGGATGTTGACGCCGACGATCGCGTCATCGGCGATGTTGTCGAGGTACTTCACCAGCGCGCGGATGCTGTTGCCGTGTGCTGCGATCAGCACGCGCTGGCCTGATCGGATGGCGGGGGCAATGCTGGCGTCCCAGAAAGGGAGCACACGGGCGACGGTGTCCTTCAGGCACTCGGTGAGCGGCACATCGCCCGCGGCAAGCTGCGCATAGCGCAGGTCTGCGCGCTCGCTGCGAGCGTCGTCGGCAGCGAGTGCTGGCGGCGGTGTGTCGTAGCTGCGGCGCCAGACGAGCACCTGCTCGTCGCCGAACTTCTTGGCCGTCTCGGCCTTGTTCAAGCCTTGCAGGCTGCCGTAATGGCGCTCGTTGAGGCGCCATTCGTTGACGACGGGCACCCAGGTTCGCTCCATCTGGTCGAGCGTGTGCCACAAGGTCCAGATCGCGCGCCGCAGCACCGAGGTGTAGGCGAGATCGAACTCGTAGCCTTCGGCCTTGAGCAAACGGCCGGCTGCTTTGGCTTGCTCTACGCCAGTCGGCGTGAGTTCCACATCGGTCCAGCCGGTGAAGCGGTTCTCGAGGTTCCAGGTGGATTCGCCGTGGCGGATGAGGACGAGTTTGTGCATGGTGGTGATGGGTGGCTCAGACGAGGGAGCGTGGCCGGGATGAGCGGCGGTCGAGACGAGTCGAAATTCTATAATTCGAGACTTCGCATCTCTCTGATCGGCGCCCCGTGCAGTTTTTCATCGCCAACTGGTTCTTGTTCGCTGCTGCGCTCGTGTCGGGTGGTTTGCTTCTGTGGCCAATGATCACTCAGAACGCTGGTGGCGCCAGCAAGGTCTCACCGACCGACGCGGTGCGCCTCATCAACCGCGAGAAGGCGGTGTTGATTGACGTCAGCGAGCCCGCCGAATATGCGGCCGGCCATGCCGTGGGCGCGCGCAGCGTTCCGCTCGGCAATTTGGAAGCCTCGACCGACCTGCCAAAGAACAAGGCCTTGCCGCTGGTGGTGGTGTGCCCTACCGGCGCACGCGCAGCACGCGCCGTGGCCACACTCAAGAAGCGCGGGTTCGACAACGCCTGCGCGCTCGCGGGTGGTTTGGCGGCTTGGCGTGAGGCCAACCTGCCCGTCGAAAAGTCGGCCTGAACAGGAGCACCTCATGCTTGCGGTCAAGATGTTCACCACGCAGACCTGCCCGTATTGCCTGCGTGCCAAAGCGCTGCTGCAGCAGCGCGGCGTCGACCGCATCGACGAGATCCGCATCGACCAAGACCCGGCGCAGCGGGCCGTGATGATGGAGATTACCGGCCGCCGCACTGTGCCGCAGATTTTCATCGGCGAGCGGCACGTTGGCGGGTGCGATGAGCTCATCGCGCTTGATCAACGTGGCGAGCTTGTGCCCCTGCTGGCCGGCTGACCGCACGGGCGGGCGACTTCCCTTTTCCACCCGCGGCGATAATCCGCGCCGCATTCGAACCCCGCCGCACACCGCTTGCGGGCTCTGACCCAACTCGAGACTCCCATGGCTGACGACACCAACGCAAACCCCGTTTTCCAAATCCAGCGCCTCTACCTGAAGGACATGTCGCTCGAGCAACCGAACTCGCCGCAGATCCTGCTCGAGCAAGGCCAGCCGCAGGTTGACATCAACCTCGCCCTCGGTGCCTCACCGATCGCCGATGGCATCTACGAAGTGACTGTGACCGCCACAGTCACGACCAAGGTCAACGACAAGGTGCTGTTCCTCGTCGAAGCCAAGCAGGGCGGCATCTTCGAGATCCGCAACATTCCCGAAGAGCAGCTGCAGCCGATCATCGGCATCGCCTGCCCGGGCATCATCTACCCGTACCTGCGCGCCATCGTCTCTGACATCTGCACCCGCGCTGGCTTTCCGCCGGTGATGCTCACGGAAGTCAACTTCCAGGCGATGTATGAAGCGCAGCAAGCGCAAGCGGCGCAGGCCAATGGCGCCGCCGTCGGCCCCACGCTGAACTGAGTTTGCATCTGTCGCTCGCCGTCGGCAGAGGATGAGGCTCACCGTCCTTGGTGCCGGCGCTTGGGGCACGGCGCTTGCGGTCAGCACCGCGCTACAGCAGCGTTCGACTTGCCTTTGGGTTCGCGATCCGGTGCAAGCTGCAGCCATGGCGGCAAGCCGCCGCAATGCGCGCTATCTCGACGGCGTGCCGCTGCCGGCCTCGCTGCAAATCACGTCTGATTTCTCTGAGGCCACTGCGCATGCGCAGGGCGGCTTGGTGATCGTCGCGACACCCATGGCCGGGCTGGCCGATGTGCTGGCCCGCCTGCCACTCGGCTCGCCGCCAGTACTTTGGTTGTGCAAGGGCTTCGAGCAGGCCACGGGCAGGCTCGGGCACGAGATCGCCGACGCGCTTTGCCCGAGCTCAGCCGTTGGTGTGTTGTCCGGTCCGAGCTTTGCGCTCGAAGTGGCGCGCGGGCAGCCCACCGCGCTGGTGGCGGCAAGCGCCGATCCCGAACTGCGCGAGCGCGCGGTCGATGCGCTGCATGGCGACAACTTGCGCATCTACACCTCGGCCGATCCGGTTGGTGTGGAGGTGGGTGGCGCGGTCAAGAACGTCCTTGCGATCGCCACCGGCATTGCTGACGGCATGCCTGGTCTCGGCCTCAATGCCCGCGCCGCGCTGATCACACGCGGCCTGGCCGAAATGACCCGGCTCGGCGTGGCCCTCGGCGGGCGCGCAGAAACCTTCATGGGCCTCTCCGGCCTGGGCGATCTGGTTCTCACTGCCACTGGCGACCTCTCACGCAATCGTCACGTCGGGTTGCTGCTGGCAAAAGGCATGCCGCTCCAGCAGATCCTCGCCGATCTCGGTCATGTGGCGGAAGGCGTCAACACCGCGCCGATGCTGCTTCAGCGCGCTCGCGCAGCCCAGGTCGAGATGCCGATCTCCGAGGCAGTGGCCGCCGTGCTGGCTGGCACGCTGACCCCGCAGCGTGCGCTTGAGTCGCTGATGGGGCGCGGCGCTCGGCCAGAGGCTTGAACGCGAGGCGTTGTCAGCTTCCGCCGGCGTAGCCGTTTTGCCGCCAGGCTTCGAAGACCGTCACAGCAACCGAGTTGCTCAGATTCAAACTGCGCTGACCCGGGCGCATCGGCAGCCGCAATTGCTGCGGCGCGGCGATGCCTTCAAGCACCTCGGCCGGCAAGCCGGCCGTCTCCGAACCAAAGACGAGCCAGTCGCCCGCTTGCCAAGTCGCATTCGCAAAGGCCTGCATGCCGCGGGTTGTGAACGCGAAGAGTCGTTGCGGATTGGGTTGCTCGGTCGCGAGGAAGTCGAGCCAGGAAGCGTGACGGCGGAGCGTTGCAGTCTCGTGGTAATCAAGGCCGGCGCGGCGCAGCAGCTTGTCGTCCATCGAGAAGCCGAGCGGCTCAATCAGGTGCAGCGTGCAGCCTGTGTTGGCAGCGAGCCGGATCACGTTGCCGGTGTTGGGCGGTATTTCAGGGTGGACGAGAACAATGTGGAACATGGTGGTGAGTTAGTTGTCGCTGGCGCGCGGGGTGCGCGCCACGACCCAGATGTGAACGCGTGCAGCGCCCGCTTGCAGCAGCGTGCGGCTGGCCTCGGCAGCTGTGGCGCCGGTGGTCATCACGTCATCGATGAGCGTGACTTCACGGCCGAGCAACTCGGAGCGTCGCCGGGGTTCGATTGCGTAGGCGCCGCGAACATTCGCGGCGCGCTTCAATGGGGCCAGCGCTAGCTGGTGTGGAGTGTCTTTGATGCGCAGCAGCAGCGTCGCGTCGGCCGGGGCGCGAAGGGCGCTTGCCAAGCGACGGGTCAGCATCCAGGCCTGGTTATAGCCACGCTCGCGCAGGCGGCCCGCGGCCAGAGGCATTGGAAGCAGCATCTCGGGCGTGGGCAGGCCACTTTGTGTGTGGGCCATGAGCACGCGCTCGGCGAGGGCCGGTGCGAGATCGAGTGCGTTGTGAAACTTGAAACGGGTGATGAGGCCGTCCCACGGGTGCGCGTAGCTCACGGCGGCAAGTGTTCGTTCGAACGGCGGCGGGTTGGTCGAACACTGGCCGCAGAGCTCCACGCTCGCTGGCACATCGATCGCACATCGGCGGCAGCGCGGCGTGGGCGAAGCAAAGCGAGCCGTGCAGGCCTCGCAAACGCGTTGCCTGCCCCAGCCATGACACACGGCGCAGAGGCTGGGCAAGCGAAAGCTTGCAAGCCCGCGAGGCCGAATTTTGGGTAGGAGGCTGGAGGGCCGGAGGCTCAAGGGCATCGCGTCAATATACTGCCCGGCCCATGCCGCCCAGCCCCTCTCCATCGCCCGAGCAACTTGCCGCGCGCCGCCTCGATGCTCGTGCTGTTGCGGCGTCAGTGGTGCGGCTGGCGCGTGCTTCCACGCCGCCGTGGCTGCACGCAGAAGTCGCGCGACGAATGGCCGAGCGCCTCGCCATCATTCGCATGCAGCCGCAACGGGTGATCGACTGGTGCGGCTTTCTCGGTGCGGGTGGCGGCTTGCTCGATCAGGCTTATCCGCAAGCGTCGCGATGCGTGGTCGAGCCGACGGCAGCCTTGGTCGAGCGCAGCAAATCGGCGGCCAGCAAGCCGTGGTGGTCGGCAAGCCGATGGCGCAGCGCGGGTGTCGAGGTGGTGAATGAGCGCGACCTCATTGCGCCCGGCGCGCAGCTCATCTGGGCGAACATGATGTTGCACGGCGTGGTGGATCCGCCTGCGCTCTTTGCGCGTTGGCAGGGCCTCCTTTCGGCAGATGGCTTCGTGATGTTCTCCTGCCTCGGCCCTGGCACCTTGCGCGAGTTGCGGGCGCTCTATGCGCGTCTCGGCTGGCCCGCGCCCACGCCGGGATTCATCGACATGCACGACCTTGGCGACATGCTCGTGCAAGCCGGCTTTGCCGATCCCGTGATGGATCAAGAAACCTTGACCCTGCACTGGGAGAGCGCCGAGGCGCTGCTGGCCGAGTTGCGCAGCCTCGGTAGCAACGCTGCACCCGAGCGGGCGGCCGGGCTGCGCACTCCTCGCTGGCGGCGGCAACTGTTGCGCGAGCTGGCATCGCTTCGCGGCAGCGATGGGCGCATCAGCCTCAGCTTCGAGGTTGCATACGGCCACGCTTTCAAGGCGGCGCCTCGGCTGAAGGCGAGCGACACCACCAGCGTGTCGCTAGACGACATGCGCGCGCTGATACGCGCAGGCCACGGTCCGCGACGAGCCGTGCGCTAAACTCCGCGCTGGTCAAAAAACGCTGCTTCTGCCCCGGAATCTCGGCATGAATCCGAGCAGTCAAGCGAGATCGCGTTAGTTTGTCCACAATTAATGCCCTAGGCGCTCGACGCCATTTCCAAGATCAGCTCGCCCCACCATGTCAGCCACCTTCCAACACCGATCTGTCGGCTATGCAATGCCCGCTTCCCGGTTTCGGTTCGGAACGGTGTCGGCCTCCGGAGATGCCTCGGTGCGCTGGCTGCTCAAGCGCAATTGCTCCATGGCGCCGCGTCAGGTGCTGGCGTTTTATCTGTCGCTGTGTGTTCTGTCGTTGGGCATTGGCGGCTTCTTTTGGTGGCATGGCGCGACGCTCGTGCTGCCATTCACCTGGATCGAATTGATCGCACTCGGTGCCGCTTTGTTGGTCTACGCGCGCCACGCTGCCGACAGTGACCACATCCATCTGCACGACGGCCGGCTTGTTGTCGAGCGTGCGTCGGGCGGGCGCGTTGAACGCGTCGAATTCACCCCGGAGTGGGTCCGCGTCGAGCCCGAAAAGGGCGGCCGTTCGCTGGTCGAGCTCTCGGGTCAAGGCCGTCGCATCGCCGTCGGGCGCTTCGTGCGGCCAGAACTTCGCCGCCACCTCGCAGGCGAGCTGCGTTGGGCGCTGCGCCGCTGGCAGCCAGCACCCGCCAATTCCATTGATCACCTGAATTCGAAACTGAAGCAGCAACCATGAAGACGATGAAAGCACGCTGGAACGGGCTGAAGGGCACCAGGCTCGGCCTGGCATTCGGCGCGGCACTGGCGGCCCAGGCCGCGTTCGCCGTGAACGACCTGCCCGGCGGCCCGGCCGTTAACCAGATCGATCTGCAACCGGCGGCCACCGCGATTGCGGCTGACCTGCATGGTCTTCACTTCTTCATGCTCGTGATCTGCACGGTCATTTTCTTGCTCGTGTTCGGCGTGATGTTCTATTCGATCTTCGCGCACCGCCGCTCGAAGGGCGCCAAATCGGCGAACTTTCATGAAAGCACAACAGTCGAGATCATCTGGACGATCGTGCCGTTTGTCATCGTGATCGCGATGGCGATCCCTGCGACGAAAGTCGTCGTAGCGATGAAAGACACCAGCGCCGCTGATCTCACGATCAAGGCCACCGGCATTCAGTGGAAGTGGGGCTACGACTACTTGCGCGGCGAAGGTGAAGGCATTGGTTTCGTCTCAACACTGGACCAATCCCAGCGCGAAGCATCAGACTCCGGCAAGCCGCAGCCGATGGACGACTACCTCCTCAAGGTCGACAACCCGTTGGTCGTTCCCGTTGATAAAAAGATTCGCATCATCACGACCGCCAACGACGTGATCCACGCTTTTTACGTGCCGTCGCTCGGTGTGCATGAAACCGCCATCCCGGGCTTTGTGCGCGACACCTGGTTCCGCGCCACGAAGGTGGGGACCTACTACGGCCAGTGCTCACAACTCTGCGGCAAGGAGCACTCCTACATGCCAATTCAGGTGAAGGTTCTGTCGCAAGCCGACTACGCCACTTGGGTTGACGGCAAGAAGAAGGAAATGCTGGCGCTCGCGGATGACCCGGCCAAGGTTTGGGCGCTTCCGGATTTGCTGGCCCGAGGCGAAAAGGTTTATGCAGCCAATTGCGCCGCCTGCCACCAAGCCAACGGCAAAGGCGCTGGCCCTATCAAGCCGCTTGATGGTTCGGCCAAAGTGCTCGATGCCGACCATGGCACGCAAATCCATGTGTTGCTCAACGGCCAAAACAACGGCGCGATGCCATCTTGGAAGCAACTTTCCGATACCGAACTTGCGGCGGTGATCACTTTCACGAAGAACAACTGGTCTAACAAGACTGGCCAGATCGTGCAGCCGACGGAAGTTGCTGCCGCCCGCGGCAAGTGAGCTCCCGCCACGCGATCGTTTCTCTGTTTTTACGTATCAATCTTTCAGATCAGGACATGTCATGAGCGCAGTCATTGACCATCACGGCGGTCACGCCCACGAGCACGACGACCATGAGCATGGCGCGCCGCACGGCTGGCGCCGATGGCTCTACGCGACGAACCACAAAGACATCGGCACGATGTACATGTTGTTCTCGTTTGCAATGTTCATCATTGGTGGCATCTTGGCGCTGATGATCCGGGCCGAGCTGTTCCAGCCGGGCCTGCAGTTCATTAACCCACAGCTGTTCAACCAGCTGACGACGATGCACGGGCTCATCATGGTGTTCGGCGCCATCATGCCGGCCTTCGTGGGCTTCGCAAACTGGATGATCCCGCTGCAGATCGGCGCTGCGGACATGGCCTTCGCGCGCATGAACAACCTGAGTTTCTGGTTGCTCATTCCGGCCGCTTTGATGCTGGTGGGCTCCTTCTTCATGCCAGGCGGCGCTCCTGCTGCCGGCTGGACGCTCTACGCGCCGTTGACGCTCCAAATGGGCCCTTCAATGGATGCCGGCATCTTCGCGATGCACATCATGGGCGCGAGCTCGATCATGGGGTCGATCAACATCATCGTCACCGTGCTCAACATGCGCGCACCGGGCATGACGCTGATGAAGATGCCGCTCTTCTGCTGGACCTGGCTCATCACCGCCTACTTGTTGATCGCTGTCATGCCGGTGTTGGCGGGCGCCATCACGATGACGCTGACCGACCGCCATTTCGGCACGCACTTTTTCAACCCAGCCGGTGGCGGTGATCCGGTGATGTACCAGCACATCTTCTGGTTCTTCGGCCACCCCGAGGTCTACATCATGATCTTGCCGGCCTTCGGCATCGTCAGCGCGATCATCCCGGCTTTCGCCCGCAAACGCTTGTTCGGCTACACCTCGATGGTCTATGCCACTGCATCCATCGCAATCCTGTCGTTCATCGTGTGGGCTCATCACATGTTCACGTCGGGCATGCCAGTCACGGGGCAGCTCTTCTTCATGTACGCGACGATGTTGATCGCGGTGCCGACTGGTGTGAAGGTCTTCAACTGGATCGCGACCATGTGGCGCGGGTCAATGACATTCGAAACACCGATGCTTTGGGCTGTGGGCTTCATCTTCGTGTTCACGATGGGCGGTTTCACGGGTCTGATCCTCGCGATGGCGCCTGTCGATATTCAGATCCATGACACCTACTACGTTGTCGCGCACTTTCATTACGTGCTCGTTGCGGGCTCGCTTTACGCCATGTTTGCTGGCGTCTACTACTGGGGCCCGAAGTGGACCGGTGTGATGTACAGCGAGACTCGCGGCAAGATCCATTTCTGGTGGTCACTCATCGCGTTCAACATCACATTTTTCCCGATGCACTTCTTGGGTCTTGCTGGCATGCCGCGTCGCTATGCCGACTATCCAATGCAGTTCACCGACTTCAACATGATCGCGACCGTCGGCGCCTTCGGCTTCGGACTTGCGCAGGTCTACTTCTTTCTCTTCGTCGTTGTTCCCATGATGCGCGGCAAGGGTCAACCTGCACCGCAAAAGCCTTGGGAGGGCGCAGAAGGCCTGGAGTGGGAAGTACCGTCACCCGCGCCTTTCCACACTTTCGAGACGCCGCCCAAGCTTGACGTCACAGCCACTCGTGTCATCGGTTGACGCTTGCCGTCACAAATTTCCATGACGATGCCCGAACAAAAAAAGAACAACCTGCGCATGGCGCTCGTGCTGGCATCCATTGCAGTGGTGCTGTTCATCGGCTTCATTGCAAAGAGCGCACTCTTCGGCATCTGAGCCGAGGGTTGCGCG
>JAYWGR010000069.1:0-2997 GCA_043778145.1 Rhizobacter sp. | reverse complement strand
TGTTGGTGGCGATGATGGCTGCGCTGCTGCTCGCACCGGCCGGCGCCGTGTGGCTCATGCCGGTGGCGCTGCCGCTGCTCTTTGCGATGCCGCTGGTGGTGGCCACCGGCCGGCCGGCGCTGGGCGCCTGGGTTCGTGCCAAGGGCATGCTCGTGACGCCGGAAGAAGCCTCGACGCCCAAGGTGCTGCGCGACGCATGGCGCTATGCCGAAGATGCTGCGCCGGTTGTTGCCCACAACGCCTTGTTGCCCGCCGGCTCCGACAACGTCATGCAAACCATCGTGCATGACCTCGATGTGATGGCGGCCAACTCAAGCTTCGGCACCGATGTGCTCGATGACGACAGCGACAGCCGCCGCCTCGCCTGAGCCGAATCAACTACCTCTCCCACCCCCCTTGGGAGAGGGCTGGGGTGAGGGCCGCGCCAGAGCGAACGCCCTCACCTGTCCACCTTGAACACCTGCCGCAAGTAGGCCAAAAAGGTCTCATCGTCACACAGCAATTTCCCCGGGCTGTCTGACAGTTTGGCCACCGGTTGCCGGTTGGCATGGGTCAGCTTCATGACGATGTTTAGCGTCTTGTGGCCCATGTCGTTGGTGAGGTTGGTGCCGATGCCAAAACCCAGTTGGGTGCGGTCGGCAAAGTGCTCGTAGAGCGCGATCGACTTGTCGACATCAAGGCCATCCGAGAACACCAGGCGCTTGGTGTGCGCGTCGATCCGCAGACGCTCGTAGTGCGCCAAGGCCTTCTCGCCCCACACGACCGGGTCGCCCGAATCGTGGCGCAGGCCGTCGAAGAGCTTGGCGAAGTAGAGGTCGAAGTCGCCGAGGAAGGCGTCCATGCCGACCACGTCGGTGAGCGCAGTGCCCAAGTCGCCGCGGTACTCCTGAACCCAGTCTTCGAGTGCGGCGCGCTGAAAGTCGCGCAGGCGAACGCCGAGCGTTTGGTAGGTCTGCAAATACTCGTGCGCCATCGTGCCGATGGGCACCAGGTTCAGGTCGCGCGCATAGAGCACGTTCGAGACGCCCTTGAAAAACTCGGGCACCTCGCGCTTGAAGGTGGTCACCACTTCGCGCTGCCACGCACCTGAGAACCGCCGCCGCACGCCGAAATCAAAAAACTCAAACGGGTGCCGGCGTGGCGCAACCCGGCCGAATGCGCGCAGGCGCTCGATCTTCGCGGCCAGGCGCTTGCGCCCTTCGGCCAAAGCGGCGTCGCGGTCCACACGGCGGAAGTACAGCTCGTTGACGATGGCGAGCACATAGATCTCGAAGGCCATCACATGCACTTGCGGGCCGCTCGCGATGATCTGGAGCTTCTTGCCATCGGCCCGCGCGGTGATGAACTCGCGCTGGAAGTGGAAGATGCGCAGGAAGTCGATGAAGTCCGAACGCATGAAGCGCAGGCCGCCGAGGTAGGCGAGCTCATCGGCTTGGAAGCTCAGCGCGCAGAGGTGATCGAGTTCAGCGTTGACTTCGCCCACCAACTCGGCGAGCGCAAAGGCCGGCTCGTTGCGGCAGACAAAGGTGTACTCGGCCTGCGTTTGTGGATGACGGTGCAGCATCGTCTGCCACATCGTGAACTTGTAGAGATCGGTGTCGAGCAGGCTGGTGATGACGGGTGGGAGTGTGGCGCGCATCGTGTCTCGCAGGGTCGAGTGGCACGGTGCGTGAACTGGTTCCCCGGCCGTTCGACCGCGAGGCCACGCGCACCGCGTGGCTCGCATTCTCGCGCGGGGCTGCGCCCGGATTTCAGCTGCGGTTCAGCTGCGGTTCAGCGGTCGTTCAGCGGTGCGGGTGCGACCCGGCCGACCACCGCGACCGCCAGAGCGCGATCAATTCGGCCAGGCCTTGCACCGTGGCCCACACGAGCGCCATTGGGCGACGCAGCGCATTCATGCGGGCACTCGGCTGGCTGCGTGATTCATCTGGCCGACGCTACCCAGCGCGTGTGACAACACCTTGTCAGCCGCGTGACACGCGACATTCGCCTCGCCGCGGTAGCACCACACGCGCTTCCGCAGCTAAGCTCGCCGGCTGTGATCGCAACCGACCTGCCTGAACTCGCCGAGATCGAACGCATCGTCGGCGAAGCTGGGCCCCGCCTCACGCGGCATGTGCTGGCCGAGGTGCAGAGCGGTGACCAGCGCTTGCCCGTGCTGGCCATCACGCTTGGCAACCCGGACCCGGCCTTGCCTGCGGTCGGCTTCTTCGGCGGCGTGCATGGGCTGGAGCGCATTGGCGCAGAGGTCGTGATCGCCTATCTCGCGAGCCTGGTCAAGCGCTTGCGCTGGGACAGCAGCCTGCATCACTTGCTCGACGTGATGCGCCTCGTCTTCGTGCCGCTGGTCAACCCGGGCGGCTTGGCGCGGGCCACGCGCGCGAACCCGAACGGCGTTGATTTGATGCGCAACGCCCCCATCGATGCGCTCGAGCGTGTGCCCTTTCTGATCGGCGGCCAGCGCATCAGTGCGGGCTTGCCGTGGTACCGCGGCCCGGCCGGCGCGGCGATGGAGGCCGAGAGCCAGGCGCTGTGCGATGTGGTGGCCGCCGAGTTGTTGCCACGCGGCTTCAGCATGGCGATCGATTGCCACTCGGGCTTCGGCACGCGCGACCGCGTCTGGTTTCCCTATGCCCACACCGCACGGCCGATTGCGCACCTCGCCGAGGTGTTCGCCTTTCACCGCATCTTCGATGACAGCCACCCGCAGCACCGCTACATCTTCGAGCCGCAGAGCTGCCAGTACCTGACGCATGGCGACTTGTGGGATCACCTCTATCAAACGGCCAGCACCTCATCGGAGCGTGTTTTTCTGCCGCTCACACTCGAGATGGGCTCGTGGCTTTGGGTGAAGAAGAACCCGCGGCAGCTGTTCTCGCGGCACGGCATCTTCAACCCGCTGATTGCGCACCGCCGCGAGCGCGTGTTGCGGCGGCACGTGGCTTGGCTCGATTTCGTGACCCGCGCCGTGGCGAGCCACCGCCGCTGGTTGCCGAG
>JAYWGR010000068.1:0-8216 GCA_043778145.1 Rhizobacter sp. | reverse complement strand
TTGGTGTTTTCATTGGAGCCGCGCTGCCAAGGGCTGTAAGGCTCGCAGAAGAAGACAGGCATGCCGGTTGCGGCAGTGAGTTCTTCATGGCGGGCCATCTCAGAGCCGCGGTTGTAGGTGAAGCTCTTGCGCAGCTCGGGGATGACGCTGTTGAAGCGCCGCGCGAAGCCTTGCAAAGCGTGAGTGGCGGTGCAGCCATTCATTTGGGTAAGAAGCACAAAACGGCTGTGTCGCTCCACGGCTGTGCCGATGGCGCTGGCATTGCGTGCGCCCTTGATGAAGTCTCCCTCCCAGTGGCCGGGCACCTCGCGAGAGTCGGCCTCGACGGGGCGCTCGCTCAGGGGAGTCATGTTGGCGATGTTGGCCTTGCGGCTGGTGCCTCGCGCCCGAGGCAATCGCTTGCTGTGACTCTGCCGAAGAGCGCTGACAATGAGCGTGCGCAACTCTCCACGCGGGACCATGTACACGGCGCTGTAGATGGTTTCGTGTGACACACGTTGGGTGGGATCGTCGGGATACATGTATTTGAGCCTGCCCGCGATTTGCTGCGGCGACAGGGCGCGCTGCAACTCGTGCACAACGAATTTGCCCAAGGCGCTGTCGAACTGGGTGCCCAGTTTGCGGCTGCCAGCTTTGGCTTGCTGGCGCCGCTGCCCGGCCTGGCGCTGAGCCGACGCCGCCACGTAACTTGCCCGTCCGGCACCTCGATTACGGGCCAATTCGCGGCTGATCGTCGAGGGCGACCTCCCCAGTTGCTCAGCCACCTTCTTCTGGTTCAGGCCCTGTCCCGTCAGCAGCCCAAGTTGCGTGCGCTCCTCAATGCTGAGGCTTGAATACTCTCGTCCCATCGGCTATGTCGTTGAATTGGTTGCTGTGTTGCACTTCAGTTTAGAGTCTGCCCATGCCGAATTATTCGAAAGTTCCGAGACATGTCCCAAATGCCAAGCCGACTTCACGCGCAAAGATGGCTGGCATCCTCTCAAAGAAGTAGAAAAGTCAGTTCAAGTGGCTAGCAGGTCAATGGCCGGCGTTTTTCTCAAACTAGGCCTGGCGTCCGTGCTGCTTCCCGCACTGGGCTGCGTACTAGGAATTGTGGGTTCCCAGGTAATTCCAGGCTGCTATTGCGACGAAGGGGCCGGGTGCAGCGGATGCGGAGCGAACGAACTAATTTCATTTCTTCTTTTTGGCGGGCTTGTTGGAGCGCTTGGTGCATTTTTGACCGTGCTGCCAGTTTGCCTAGTCATAGCAGCGTTGTCCGCAATTCTTTCAGGCCGTCGTAACTAGTGTGCGGCCTAACCCATCAATCAAGCGGACATGCCCCGGCAAGCCGGGTCATGCCGCTTATCTCAAACGTTAGGCATCACAAATACAACGGTCTCTCTGCGTTCAAGAAGCTCAGCGGTAGTCAATCAACTCTTGAAACTCTTAACTCTTTCCCGCAACCGCTTGGCTTATCGCAGAGAAAATATTGCCTTCTTTCGTGCTGCTGTGATCCGAACGACCGAGCAGGTTCTGAGCGCAGGTTCACCGTCAGTGTGCTCAAGTCTTTTGAAGTCAGTCAATGGGGCCATTGGCCTGGGAGTCGCGCTCGGCGAACCTCACAGCGTCAGCGCAGGCTCCCAGACCAACGGCAAGAGCAAGAGCTCAATCAGGCAGTTGGGCCGCTTCCATACCGTCTCTGCAGCAACCGTGCAGTTCGAACCCTTGTCGCACCATCACAGGTTCAGCGGCTACATTTAAGCGCTCAGGTCGGGCATCTCGGGCTCCACCACCGTGATGCCTAACAATTCATTCAAGCGGACATGCCCCGGCTAGCCGGGGCATGCCGCTTATCTCAAACGTTAGGCATCAAATGAACGCAGCAACGCTTTCCGCGCTTGGTCAACTGAATGACCTGCGACACGCAGCGCTCGAAGCATTAAAGGCCAAGCACAAGTATCCAGCGTTGCTGCTGTTCTACTCCTTTATCGACATCTGTGCCGCCATCTCGGATGAGACGAACGAAAGACGCAATCGAACTAGGTTCGAATCGTTCCTTCGAAAGTACGCTACCTTGAGCAATTGGAGCGCGTATAGCACGTACGATCTTTGGGCTGCCCGAAGCTCACTGCTACACACTTACTCGCCGCTTGGCGACCACACGGAACCAGGAAAGGGGGCGCGCCCAATCTTTTACTTCGCCTGGCCTGAAACGAAAGAGGAGGTTGATGAAGCTCTTTCGCAGCGCGGCTACCAAGGATACTTGTTGATCGACGCCGAAACAATCAAATTCGTTGCAACAGATTGCTTCAATTCAATGTGGCACCGCGTTGAAAATGATCCATCATTTGAGACGCTCGTAGCTGACAACGCAAGAAACCTGCTCAAGGATGTTGACGCCGACCGAAAATTGACCCACCTAGAGCGATAGTGCCGATCCAAAGTTGACCCGGGTGTTCAACCTACCCTGCCTCTTTTTTGAGCAGGGGAGAAGGAGTGATCACCATGGCCATGATTGGCAAAGTCAAGCGGATGCATTTCCGCGAGAAGAGGTCTGTTCGGGAGATCGTGCGGCTGACGAGTTTGTCGCGCAACACGGTGCGCAAGTGGTTGAAGACGCCGGTGCTGGAGGAGCCGAGGTATCGGCGAGGCGCGGCGCCGGGCAAGCTCACCCCGTTCCACGACGCGTTGAAGCTTGCGCTCAAGGTCGACGCGCACCGCCCGCGGCACGAGCGGCGCACGGCGCGCGCGCTGCACGCGCAGATCAAGGCGCAGGGCTACGCCGGCAGCTACAGCCGCGTCACCGACTTCGTGCGTGCGTGGCGCCAGGGCGAAGGCCAGTCCGTGTCCACCAAGGCCTTCGTGCCGCTGGCCTTCGAACTCGGCGAGGCGTTCCAGTTCGACTGGAGTGAAGAAGGCTTGGTGGTCGGCGGCATCTACTACCGCATGCAGGTCTCGCACTTGAAGCTGTGCGCCTCGCGGGCCTTCTGGCTCGTGGCCTACCCGAGCCAGGGCCACGAGATGCTGTTCGATGCGCACACCCGATCGTTCGCGGCCATGGGCGGCATTGCCCGGCGCGGGATCTACGACAACATGAAGACGGCCGTTGATCGTGTGAAGAAGGGCAAGGGCCGCACCGTCAACAAGCGCTTTGCCGTGATGTGCGCGTACTACCTCTTCGACGCCGACTTCTGCAACGTCGCCAGCGGCTGGGAGAAGGGAGTCGTCGAGAAGAACGTGCAGGACAGCCGTCGGCGGATCTGGATCGATGCGGCCAAGCAGCGCTTCGGCACCTTCGTCGAACTCAACGCCTGGCTGGGCGACCGCTGCCGGGCACTGTGGGGCGAGGTGCGCCACCCCGAGCACGGCCAGTTCAGCGTTGCCGAGATGCTCGAGAACGAGCGGCCGCATCTAATGCCCATGCCCATGCCCGAGCCCTTCGACGGCTACGTGGAGAACCCGGCGCGGGTGAGCAGCACCTGCTTGGTGGTCGTGGCGCGTAACCGCTACTCGGTGCCGTGCGAGTTGGCCGGGCAGGCGGTCAGCACCCGGCTGTATCCGGGCACGATCGTCATCGTGGCCGACGATGCGGTGGTGGCCAGCCACGAACGCCTTAAGCGACCGTGGCCAGACCCAGTACAACTGGCAGCACTACATCCCGTTGATCCAGAGGAAGCCTGGCGCCAAGGGCCTTGCAGAGGCCCCTTCGTGGCCCAGGCAACGGCGCGCCCTTCGCCGACATGCCCGAGCCGCTGCAGCAGTTGCGCCGGGCCCTGCTGCGCGATGCGGGTGGTGACCGCGTGATGGCGCAGGTACTGGCCATCGTGCCGACGGCGGGGTTGGATGCCGTGCTGGTGGCGGTGGAACTGGCCTTGGAGAGCACCCGGCAGGGCCGCGTCAGCGTCGAACACGTCCTCAACGTGCTGGCCCGGCTGAACGCTGTGCCGGCGCCCGAGAGCGCGGTCACGGCACTGCAGGTGGCCACAAAGCCGCTGGCCAACACCGAGCGCTACGACAGCCTGCGCCTCGTCACCGCCAGCACCGAGGAGGCCGATCATGCGTGAGCTGGCCGTCGAACTCAAACAACTGCGCATGCACGGCATGGCTGGCGCCTGGGCCGATCTGGTCGAGCAAGGTGGAGGTGGTGCAGGAGGTGCGGCGATCGAGAGCGCCCGCTGGTTGCTCGAGCACCTCCTGCAAGCCGAGACCGCGGACCGCGCGATGCGTTCGGTGAGCCATCAGATGCACTCTGCGAAGTTCCCGGTGCACCGTGACCTGGCGGGCTTCGTCTTCGAGGGCTCGCCGGTGGACCGCAAGCTCATCCACACGCTGGCTGAGATGGCGTTCACCGACGCCGCACAGAACGTCGTGCTCGTCGGCGGGCCCGAGTACGCGACATGATGCTCACCTCGCTACGTTATTGAAGTTCAAGGGAAATTTGCTGCGGATGTTCTGGGCGCGGTCTGGTACGGCTCGCTCTGGATGTCATCTGGTTCGCCGCGCCAGGTAGTTCGCTGCGCTTGATGACCCAAGGCGCCCCCTTGCAGGCTTGCGATGCGCTCAACGCACCTACTGCGATGATGCGCAACACGGTCATCTTGCTCGTACCAAGTACGTCGGCCGCCTGCTCGAGCGTAACTTCACCGCGAGCTTCGCGCTCACCTACCTTGAACACGGCGATGCCATGGGTGTTACGAAACGATCGCACCCGCATCTCGGTCCAGGTCAACTCTTTGCCGGTCCGATAGCCAAGCCGGTTGAGCAGCGAGGCAATGCCTGCGTCATTTAATTGACGCGCCAATTGCAAGATGAGAGTCTGTACTTCAACGTCGGCTGTCCAACGATGCTGACCTGTTCGATTCTTCACCACTCTCGATTCCGTGTGATCGCCGCCTTGCCAATGGATAACGAGTTCTAGGTTTGTGTCGGTCACTCGCGCGACGATCTCAGTGATGACGGTACGCAAGATGCGCTTGCGCGACTCGTTGCCGGCTGCGGCATGGTCCCAGACGCGACGCAGATCGGCGCCGAGCGCGAGCAGGGTCTCCCGTTGGTGGGGCGTTACCAGTGCCTCGTGTCGCGCGTCCAATTCATCGATCTCGGCCTGTTGCCGTGACACCTGCATCAGCCGTTCGTTCCACCGGCGCTCCAGTTCGCTGGCGACGAGCCGATTGCCAGGGTCCACGGCGTCGAATTGGCGCTGTGCCCGGGCTGCTTCGAAGCGCGACTGCTCGAGTGCCAGCTCGAGCTGGCGGTGCTTGGCCTGGCCTTCGTCGGCGCGCTGCTCGATTGCCCGCAGCGCGGCTTGTACGCCCACGGGCCGAAGCACGGCGAGAACCTCTTCGGCGACCGACCGATCGACGCGTAGCGAGCCAAAGGAGATGCAACCCCGTCCCGCGCCGTGATTGATGGTGGCGCCGCGGCAGTGATAGCGGCTGATGCTGCCCTGGGTTCCGCTGTAGCCCACATGCAGCTTGCGACCGCAATGGCCGCAGCGCAGCAAGCCTGCCAGCAACGCATCGCCGCGCCGCAAGGCGCCGCGGGCCATACCGCCACGCATGTTGGTGTTGTCTGCGATCACGCGTTGGTTGCGTTCGTAGGTCTCCCAGTCAATGTAGCCTTGATGGTGGTCGACGATCAAGACTTGCCACTGCTCGCGTTCCCGACGGTGACCGCGCACCACGCACTTCCGGCCAGCCTCGATGCGGACACGGCTCTCGGTGCGTCCGAAGGCATAAGCGCCAGCGTAGACGGGGTTGCCGAGGATGTGCAGCACGGTGTTGTAGCTGGGCAGTCGCCAGACAACAACGCGTCGGCCGTCGTCATACGTGGCTGACGGCAGATCGATGCGTTCCTGGCGAAACCACAACAGCACCTGACGAACGCTGCCAGCCTGGGCGAAGCGAGTGAAGACGGCACCGATCGCTTCGCGGATGCGCAAGTCGGGATCCTGTTCGATGCGGTCTCCCTCGCTGCGCACGAAGCCGATGGCTACGGTCGTGTGGAGATCGCCTCGCGCCGCCTTCAGCTTGAGCGCTTCCACCGAACGCTGACGCAGCAACGACAACTCCATCTCCGACATCGTGCCCTTCATACCGAGCAGCAGCCGGTCGTTGACGCTGCGAGGGTCGTAGACGCCGTCTTCGTCGATGATGACGCTTCCGACCAGACCGCAGAAATCCAGCAGCGTGTGCCAGTCACGGCCATTGCGTGCCAGGCGCGACGCTTCGATCGACACGACGGCGCCGACCTGACCGCTGCAAATGGCTGCCAGTAGTCGCTCGAAGCCCGGACGCGCCACGCCGCCGGCTGACACGCCAAGGTCATCGTCGATCACGACCACATCGGACCAACCCAGTTGCCTGGCACGATCGGCCAGGCTGTACTGGCGACGGCGGCTCTCGTGGTTGTTGCGCAATTGATCGGCGGTCGATTGCCGAACGTAGACGTACGCGCTGCGCGCCAGATGCTCAGGACTGATCTTGCTCATCGCTGGTCTCCTTCATCGACGGGTCCGTCGCTTGCACCACCTCCCAGAGCAGACGGCTCAGCAGTTCGACGAGTTCGTCGTGCTGGAGCTGCAGGGACGTGAGCGCCGGCGGCGCCGCAACGTTGCTGAACAGATCGCGTTGAACGGACGGGTTGGTGCGACTCATCGATGTCTCCAGGCGGGGTGAAACCTGGAAGCAAAGATAGGACGGTGTCGAGCTCACGTCGCAGGTCGCGCAGCGCGAGCGGCGAAAAGCGCGGTTCCGAAACCAACGTCAGGCACGCCGCCGACGGCAACGTCATCCACTGCGGGATCCGGGCTCGCGTGCCATCGGGCTGACGAATGATCAGGAAGCCGACGTCCCCAAGCCGCGATCGTCCGAAGACTTCAACCTCATCGCCTCGACGAGGGTGGTACGGATAGTGGATGCGAACCACCTCGACACGCTGTTCGCGGGCACTATGTGCCTGCTTCGCCGGGCACGGGCAAGACGCACCTGGCCACGGCCATCGGCGTGTCGGGCATCACGCGGCATGGCAAGCGGGTGCGGTTCTACTCGACGGTGGACCTGGTCAATGCGCTGGAGCAGGAGAAGACGCAAGGCAAGGCTGGACGCATTGCATTGAGCCTGCTGCGCATGGACCTCGTCATCCTCGACGAGTTGGGCTACCTGCCGTTCAGCCAGGCCGGCGGGGCGCTGCTGTTCCATCTGCTGAGTCGCCTCTACGAGCACACCAGCGTGATGATCACGACCAACCTGGACTTCGCTGAGTGGTCCAGCGTGTTCGGCGACGCGAAGATGACGACGGCCTTGCTGGACCGGCTCACGCACCACTGCCACATCGTCGAGACAGGCAACGAGAGCTACCGGTTCTTGCACAGCACGGCGGTGGCGAAGAAACGGATCAAGGCGCGCGAGCAGGCGCGTCGCACCGACAAACAGCCGCCACCCGAAGCCGACTTCTGAGCGAGCGCCGCGCGTGGGAATCCGCTACGGCCTACGGCCTGCGCGTCTTCCCACGCGCGAACAACACGGCCTCCCGGGAGGTCAACGAAACAGCCATAGACCTACACTTGTCCACAGCCGACCATCACGCGGTCGGCTTCCATCCCCGGGTCAATATTGGATCGGCAGGGTGGGTCAGATTTAGATCGGCGCCGACAATCTGCGCGACAACAACATCGGGCCCGTAGGCAGGGCCGCGCTGGAAGCCGCGCGAGGCCGCTTCACGACGCTCCTGCTGTGAGAGCCCGTGTGTCGGCGCCGGTTGAAATTTAGGTTCTGTCGCGATAAGGACCTCGTGCCGTGCGAAGCCCGGCGCCGGGTTTTAAGATCAGACGGCGAGCGAGTAGAACTGGTCAGCAGCGGACAGGGCTTGGCCTCCGGGGCGATCAATTTGCCCCTTCTTGACCATGTGCATGGTCTCGATCCGGCGATCAGAAGCCCGGCGAACGAATGGCAGCGGGCGCGTATACGCAGCGCCGGAAGTTGCAGCTTTGGGTTGAGCGGACATGGCTTGGAAAGGTCGAGCAGGGCCGGCGTCCCGTCGGGTTGCAACATTACTACTATGCTGTGTTAGCGCTCATGTAAATCCGCGCCTATTCGCTCGCGAGGTGGCGGTTTTGCAGGAGTTCAGCGAAATCCAGCGGTCAAGGCGCAGCAGCTCGGGTGGGGCTTGGCGGAGCGCGGCGGCGAGGCCGCTGGCGGGCACGCCTCGAGAGGCCTTGTCTCACCCACGGTGCGAGT
>JAYWGR010000067.1:0-8308 GCA_043778145.1 Rhizobacter sp. | reverse complement strand
TGCGCCGCGCCGCGCGCGCCGGCTCCGACATGGCCGATGCCGAACTCGCGGCGGGCCCGCCGTCACCGCCGCCGGGTGGGGCGATCGCCGCGCTCGTGCTGCGCGACAACCTCCGCTTTCGCCGCCGCATCGAGACGGCCTACCGCCTCGCCATCGCCCAGGCACGGCGCGAGATCCTGATTGCCAACGCCTACTTCATTCCCGGCGTGAAGCTGCAACGCGCCTTGCTTCGCGCCGCCAAGCGCGGCGTGCGCATCACGCTGCTGTTGCAAGGCCGCTATGAGTACTTCATGCAGTACCACGCCAGTCGCGCGGTCTACGATGTGCTGCTGCGCGCCGGCATCGAGATCATCGAGTACGACGCGAGCTTCCTCCACGCCAAAGTCGCGGTGATGGACTCTGGCGCCGGCATGCTCGCAACCGTCGGCTCTTCCAACCTCGACCCACTGAGCTTGCTGCTCGCCCGCGAAGCCAACGTGTTCGTGCGCGACGCCGCTTTCGCCAACGAGTTGCGGGCCTGCCTGCTCGACGCGATCGAGCACCACGGCCGCCGCGTCGAGCAAGCTGCGCACGTCAAGCGGCCGCTGATGATGCGCGGGCTCGATTGGCTCGCCTACGCCATGATGCGATTGGCTTTGGTCGTCAACGGCAAGCGGTATTGATGGCGGGCGAGATGCTTGAGGACATCGCCAATCTGCCGGGCGCGCCGATCGACAGCAGCAACGACCTCGTCGTGCAACGCCCCGAGGGCCTCTACTGCCCGGCCGGCAATTTCTACATCGACCCGTGGCGCAACGTTGACCGCGCCATCATCACCCACGCCCACGCCGACCACGCACGCCGCGGCCACGCGCACTACCTCGCCGCCGCGCCGGCCGAGGGCGTGCTGCGTTCGCGCCTTGGCGAGATCGATCTGCAACTGCTGCCCTACGGCGAGGCGATTGACCACTTCGGCGTGCGCGTATCGCTGCACCCAGCCGGCCATGTGCTCGGCTCGGCGCAGGTTCGCCTGGAGCACGGTGGCCGAGTGTGGGTGGCCTCCGGCGACTACTTCGTTGCCGGCGAGACCGACGACGCGGCCGAGGCCAACACCACCTGCGCGCCCTTCGAGCCAGTGCGCTGTGATTGCTTCATCACCGAGAGCACCTTCGGCCTGCCGATCTACCGCTGGGCGCGCCAGCGCGAGCTCTTCGCTGACATCAACGCCTGGTGGCAAGCCAATGCCGACGCCGGCCGCGCGAGCCTGTTGCTCGGCTACAGCTTCGGCAAGGCGCAGCGCATCCTGATGGGCGTTGACCCGAGCATCGGGCCGATCGTCGTGCATGGTGCAGTTGAGCCGCTCAACCGCGCTTATCGCGCGGCCGGCGTGGCGCTGCCCGCAACCCAATTGGCCACCGAGATCACCGACAAAGCCAGCCTCAAACGTGCCCTGGTGATCGCGCCGCCCTCGGTACAAAACTCGGCGTGGGCGCGCCGCTTCGGAGACGCGAGCGACGCCTTCGCAAGCGGCTGGATGCAGCTGCGCGGCGCGCGCCGGCGCCGCTCGGTCGACCGCGGCTTCGTGCTCAGCGACCATGCCGATTGGCCCGGGCTGCAGCGCGCCATCACGGCAACTGGCGCATCCCGCGTGATCGTGACCCACGGCTACGAGGCGGTGATGGTGCGCTGGCTGCAATCGCAAGGGCTGCAAGCGAGTTCCTTCGCGACCGAGTACGGCGACGAGCGCGAAGACCAGGCCGAGGCCGAGCAGGCTGTGGCGGCCGATGCCAGCTCGAGCACGAGCACGAGCACGAGCACAAGCACGAGAACCAGCACCAGCACCAGCACCAGCACCAGCACCAGCACCAGCACCAGCACCAGCACCAGCACCAGCACCAGCGCCGGCGCCGGCGCCGGCGCCAGCGCCGACCCCGCGCCGTGAAAGCCTTCGCCCGCCTCTTCAGCGCGCTCGACGCCAGCACCGCCACCAGCGCCAAGGTCGATGCGCTCAAGCGCTACTTCACCGCAGCGGCGCCGGCCGATGCGGCTTGGGCGGTCTACTTTTTATCCGGCGGCAAGCCGAGGCAAGTCGTGCCAACAGCCACGCTGCGCGCGCTCGCGTGCGCGCGGGCCGGCATCGACGATTGGCTGTTTGACGCCTGCTACCAAGCCGTAGGCGACCTTGCCGAAACCATTGCCCACGTGCTGCCAGCGCCTGAACACCTCAGTGATGTGGGTCTCGCCGAATGGGTGGAGCAACGGCTGCTGCCTTTGCGCGGTGCGGCACCCAACGAGCAAAACGAGCGGATCGCCGGCTACTTGAACGAGCTCGATTCGGCGGGCCGCTTCATGCTCATCAAGCTGATTGGCGGCGGCTTTCGCGTGGGCGTCAGCAAGCTCTTGGTGACGCGTGCGTTGGCCGAGTCTGCGGGGCTCGATGCCAAAGTCGTCGCACAGCGCCTCATGGGCTACACCGACGCGAAAGCCACGCCCGATGCGGCCCGCTACCAGCGCCTCATCTCGCACGAGCAACTCGGTCAGCTCGATGCGGGCCAGCCCTACCCGTTTTTTCTCGCCCACGCGATCGATGGTGACGCCGCTGACTTCGCCGCCCGCGTCGGCCCGCCGTCCGACTGGTTGGTCGAGTGGAAGTACGACGGCATTCGGGCGCAAGTCGTCAAGCGAGCGGGCCAGGTGTGGATCTGGTCGCGCGGGGAAGAGCTCGTGACCGATCGCTTCCCCGAAGTCGTCGCACTCGCCGCATCGCTGCCCGACGGCACCGTGCTCGACGGCGAGATCGTCGTCTGGCTCGACGGCCGCCCGGCCGCATTCAACTTGCTGCAGCAGCGCATCGGCCGCAAGACGCTCAACAAGCGCGTGCTCGCTGAAGCGCCAGTCGGCTTCATCGCCTACGACCTGCTCGAGGCCCAAGGCGCTGATGCGCGCGAGCAGCCACAGCATGCGCGCCGCGCGATGCTTGAGGCGCTGCTGGCAGGCGCGGCCATTCACCTCTCGCCCGTTGAGCAGCGCGGCACGTGGGCCGAGCTCGACAGCCTTCGCCAATCGTCGCGCGAGCGCGGCGTCGAAGGCTTCATGCTCAAGCACCGCGAGGCCAAATACGGCACCGGCCGCAGGAAGCAGGAGGATTTGGGCGGCGGCACCTGGTGGAAGTGGAAGATTGCCCCGTTGGTGGTCGATGCCGTGCTGATCTACGCCCAAGCCGGCCATGGCCGCCGCGCGAGCGTCTACACCGACTACACCTTTGCGGTGTGGAGCCGCACGCCGCATGACGCGGCCGAGGCGCAAGCCGTGATCGACGCCATCGAACGCCGCGAGCCGCCGCAGCCCGAGAGTCTCCAACTCGTTGCATTCGCCAAGGCCTATTCGGGCCTGACCGATGCCGAGTTCAAGAGCGTCGACCGGGTCATTCGCCAAAGCACGCTGGAGAAGTTTGGCCCGGTGCGCAGTGTCAAACCCAGCATGGTTTTCGAGCTCGGCTTTGAAGGCATCAACCGCAGCCCGCGGCACAAGAGCGGCATCGCGGTGCGCTTCCCGCGCATGCTGCGCATTCGCCACGACAAGCCCCTGCACGAAGCCGACAGCCTGCAAACACTAGAGACGTTGCTGGCGGAACGATGAGCCCGCGCAAGCTCGTTGCAGCGCGCCGAACCGCCTCCTGCAAAGGCGCAAGTGCCGGGTTGTAATCGAGCTCTGTCACCCGGTTTGAGGATGCGCGCATGACTCCATGGCTCTTTCGCTTGGCAAGCAAATTTCGCCCTTCACAGCATCTGCACATGCTGGGCGCCGTGCTTGTGTCTGGCCTTGTTTCGACGGCACATGCCGCCCCGGCCGTTGATGCGCCCGCATCACCAGCCGCCACCGCCGCCTCGGCCGCGCCGGGCCCTGACTGCGGCGCCGCCATCAACCAAAGCGCGACGAACGCCTGCGCCGAGCAAGCCTTTCTGGCGGCCAATGGCCGGTATGCCGAGCGCTATCGAGCGCTGTCAGCCGCCTTGCCGAAGGCGCAGCGCGGTCGCCTGCGCCAGATGCAGAGCGCTTGGCTTCGCTACCGCACAGAAGCCTGTCGGTTTGAGGCTGGCCCGAGCGAAGGCGGCAGCATTCACGCGTTTGCTTATTGGTCGTGTGCGGCGCGCATGACCACGGCGCGCGCCGCCGAACTCGCGGCACTGGCCGAATGCCGCGAAGGCGACGTCACTTGCCAAGTGGTGCGGCCCTGAAGACGCCGGGCCGCCACACATGCGACGCGTCTAGTTTTTGAACCGGCGCCTGCCCGACCAAAGCCCGGCGAGGCCCAAGCCCAGCATCGCCAACGTGGTCGGCTCCGGCACGTTCGAGCCAATGGCGCAGTTGGGGCCACAGGAGAGGCGATAGGTGGTATCACTGGTCGCCAGGAAGAGCGTGCCGTTGCTGGTGTCTGGTGCCACCAAATCACCGCGGGTGCCGCCGCTGGCGATGATGGTTTCGACGCCGGTCAAGTGATCGATCAGCCCAACGGTGCCGTCGTTGTTGTTGACGATGATGTCGCCATTGAACCCGCCGCCACTGATCACGCCCGTGCCGTCCGGCCCGCCGGGCAGGCCAGTGCGCGAGAAGATAGGCGCGCTGGGATTGGGCGTCGTGATGCTGTAGCCAAAGAGCGCGCTGCTGTTGGTCTCGACATACGCAATCGTGCCGTCTGGCGAGACAGTCACGCCATCAATGTTGCCGCCCGGCTGCCCGACGACGAATGACGCGCCATTGAGCGGATTGATGTCCAAGAGCCCCTGGCTCGTGCCGGCAAGCAAGTGGCCGGTCACAGAGTTGCCCCAAAGCCCGTAGTACGCATTGATGCCCGCGCCAGTGATTGGCGTCAATGCCAGCGTGTTGGTATTGACTTGGTAATACTGCCCGCCGAGCAGGCCGACATAGACATTGCTACCCACCGAGGCAATGCCCGTCGGCGTGCCGCCCGCAGACACAGTTGCCAATGCGCTGCCGAATGACTGACCATCCACATTGTTGAATTTGTAAAGCTGGCCGCGCGCGTAGCCCGTCCCGATGGCAAAGCCTCCGGGGGCGCTGACGGCACCCAGCAGCCCGTAGGTGGCGCCAGGGTCGGAGTAGAAGGTCGAGAGGGAGAAGCCGTTCGCAATTCCCGTGGCGTTGAGTGTCAGCAAGGCGTTCGCGTCAAAGCTGACGCCGAAGAGCGAGCCCGCGGCCAGCGCCGCTGTGAGCGTGCGCTTGGCCAAACGAGAGGGGTGTCGAGATTCGATGTGCATGTCCATCTCCAATGGTGGGTGCCTGTGAGCGTTGGCAGATACATCGAGATACGTCTCGAAGACTTTCAATTTCCTCCTATGCGCCGTTCGCTGCAACCCCCGCGCATGTGGGAAGGGTTATTGCCTGTGGCGATCTCTGTATGGGCGCCTATGGAGCATTGCAAAACCTGCCGCGCGACCACGCAATCGAGGTCGATTGAGTGCGGCTTGAGTGCGATGGCAAAGGCGCACATTCGCGTCGTCTGGCCTTACTTCGGGTGCCGGTGGTGACTGCGAAAAGACAGCTGAGACACTCCGCGCCCCTATTCACTCACTCTATTTATTCATGGGCAATTGCACCAGTCTTCCAACTCAACGGACTCATTCAGCCACTCCTGCACCAAACCAACGGGTGGCATTGAACGAGTCGAGTGCCACGTCAGCGCGCGAAGTTCGAGCGAGCCGATTCGGCGGCGCCGACCCTGCCGCCATGGGCCGCCCACCGACCAGATCAAATGTTCGCCCGGGCGCGACGGCGCGCGTCGTCACCGTTGTGCACGAGTGGCCGCCGGTGGGCTTGAGTGCGCTGGATCTAGCCTATGAGTCCGTGTCGGCACAAGCGCGGGCTGTGGTCGATCAGGCGGGCTGCCTCAGGATGTTGGGGGTCACCCCTGCACTGCAAAGCCCGAGCGGCGGCGGCATTTCAAGCTTGCCCAGAGACATGCGCGCAGTGCCGATCATGGAAATTTGCCACGTCTACCGCAGGCTTTCAGCAGAAGAGCGCCCCGCAGTGAAATCGGCCTTGCGCGCCGCGCTTGACGCAGCGGATGCAACGCCCATCGAACACGGATTTGCCAGCCTGTTGCGCGTGGCGGATGAGAACGACGCCACGCGCTCGGCGAGTCAGGGCGAGAACTTGAACGCGATCGACCTGTTTCACGTGCTTGATGAGCAGGAGCGTGCAAGGCTCGCCGAAATTTTGCTCCGTCGAAGCCATCAAGATTTACAAGCCGGCGATTCGCTGACAGTTGTGAAGGAGCGCTATGGGCTGAGCCAGCCGCAAGAGTTGGCGGCCTTGGAGGAGTTGGCTGCTGGAATCGATGTGGAAGCAGGCAGAGCCGCCTACAGCGGCGAGAACGTGTGTGCGGTCGCCGCACGGTTTGACTTCCAAACAGACGCAGGCCGCAAGAAATTGCAAATGATCGCGTGTCTCGCGCTCGCTGGCCGGGAAGGGCCAGAAACTAAGAATGTGACAACGCTGGCTGAGAAACACGGCATTGATGATCCTGACGCGATCTACAGACTGGAATGCCACGCCATCAGCGGACGCGCCGGTCGCGCGGTGGCAGCGTCGCGAAGCACGGTCAGCCATGTGGCCGGGTCCTACGGCATCACCACGCCGGCAGGCATTGAAAGCTTGGAGCTCTTTGCGATCGAGCGCCGCATCTCGAAGGAGTTGTTCAAGGGCGCCAATGTTCGTCAGGTGGCTGCACGAGAGGGAATCACTTCGCCCAATGCCCTGCTCCAAATGGAGTACCTCGCCATTGAAAACCTGAGCGTCACAGCCGCGCCGAACTTCTATCAACACTCGGCCGAGACCATTGGCGCTCACTTCGGCATTGAGTCGCAAGCGGGTCTGTCGAGGTTGAGCTACGTGCTTGAGCTTTATCAAGAAGCGATTCGGTCCAGCCAGCACTGAGCAGCCCCCCGGCCTGCGGCGCACGACTCGATAAGCTCGTGCGCCCACCCCACCCGCCCACCACGCCATGAACGACCGTCGACTCATCAGCTCCGGCTCGGCCTTCGAGGCCCAAATTGGTTACTCGCGCGCCGTCGTCGCCGGCGATTGGGTGTTCGTCTCTGGCACGACCGGCTTCGACTACGCGACGATGACGATCGCAGACGATGTGCTTGCGCAAACCGAGCAATGCCTGAAGAACATTGAGGCGGCATTGCGCGAGGCCGATTCGGGGTTTGCCGATGTCGTGCGTGTCACCTACGTGCTCCCGAATGCCGCGGAGTTCGAAGCGTGCTGGCCCGCGTTGCGGCAAGCCTTCGGCACGGTGCGGCCAGCGGCGATGATGATCTCGGCGGGCCTGGTTGACCCGCGCATGAAGATCGAGATCGAAGCGACTGCGCTGCGCCGCCGCTGAATGCCCGCGTGGCCACGCGCCGCGCGTGTGCCCGTCAGAATGAGGCGATGAAACCGCTTCGGCATACAACCATCTCGCCTGGGGCTTGGGCACTTGCCACACTGGCCGGCTTGCTCGCCGGCTGCGCGCACGAGCCACCCGCCAATGCGCTCGACGCCGCGTTGCGCTCCCGCCCCATCGTGCTGCTCGGCGAAGTGCACGATAACGCGGCCCAACACGCCATGCGGGCCGATGCCTTGCGCCGGCTCTTGGCCAGCGGCGCGCGGCCGGCCTTGTTGATGGAGCAATTCGACCGCGAACGCCAGGCCGACATTGACCGCACGCTCACGCGCCCCGGCGCAACGGCTGATGACGTGATCGCCGCGGCCGCGCCGGCCCAAGCCGGATGGGATTGGGCGCTCTACCGGCCGCTGATTGCGCTTGCGATCGACTACCACTTGCCGCTGCTCGCGGCCAACGTTTCGCGTGCGGACACGCGCCGGGTGATCGACTCGGGCCTGGCCTCCGCGGGCTTTGATGCGAGCGTACCGAGCGACATCGAAACCCCGCAAGCCGAGGCGATTGCCGAGAGCCACTGCGGAATGATTGATGTGCCTCAAGCGCGCCGCATGGTCGGTGCGCAAATCGCGCGCGATCAGTTCATGGCGCGCCTGATTGCCGCCAACGCCTCGCGCGGCGTGGTGCTGCTCGCCGGCAACGGCCATGTGCGGCGCGACATCGGCGTGCCGCGCTGGCTGCCCGCTGCCGACCGCGCGCAAAGCGTGTCGATCGGCTTGCTCGAGTCCGGCGAGGCAGAGGCGAGCAATTCAGATGCCGGCGCGTTCGACGTGGTCTTCACCACCGCCGCGCAGGCGCGGCCCGATCCGTGCGAGGCGTTCAAGGCGCCGCCGGCCTGATTGGCGATTGGCGGCGCTGGGC
>JAYWGR010000066.1:0-3049 GCA_043778145.1 Rhizobacter sp. | reverse complement strand
GGTTGAGCTGCGTGCCGACCTTCAGGCGCGAGCGGCTGAATTTTTCGGTGTCGACGTCTTCATCGCTGACCGTGAGCACCTCGTCGAGCGGCAGCTTGGCTTCGGTGACGACCAGCGCCGTCATCAGCTTCGTCAACGATGCGATGGGCAGCACCGCCTGCGAGTTCTTGTTGACCAGCACCTCGTTGGTGTCTTGGTCGAGCACAAAGGCAACGCTGGATTTCAGATCGAGCGCGTCTTCGGTGCCATGCAATCCGTAGAGCTGCCCGAACGATGGACGAGCCGGCTCCAAGCGGACCAAAGTGGCGGTACGGCGCACAGCGACTTTGCGGCTCGAAGCGGCGCTTCGTGCAACCTTCGCCTTGCCTGCACGAGCCGAAGAGGTGCTCGCAGCGGCTTTTTTCTTGTGGGCAGAGGACTGCGCTGCGTCAGCGGCTGCTGGGAGCGCGATGGCGGCAGAAATCGCCAGCAGAAGGGTCGAAAAATATCGTTGGATGGTCAGCACAGCGGCCCTTCGTCGCGTCGTCGCGCAAGTGTAGATGATTGGAAAAAGTCGCGCAAGATCAAAAACTTACGCGACTTTCCTCAAGTCAGATCTTTACCTGCCGACGAAGCGCTCGCCAGCGCCGGCTTCAGCGCCAGCGGGGCCAGGTCTCAGCCCTGCGCCGCGACGCGCTCAACCTTGCTGTGCAGCTTGTTCAACGCCGACAAATACGCCTTGACCGAAGCCACGACGATGTCCGGATCTGATCCCACGCCGTTGACGACGCGGCCACCGTGTTGCAGCCGCACCGTCACTTCGCCCTGCGATTCTGTGCTGCCGGACGTGATGGCGTTCACGGAATAGAGCAGCAATTCCGCCCCTGTTGCAAGCTTGGATTCGATCGCCTTGAGACTCGCATCGACTGGCCCGTTGCCATCGCTTTGCGCGTGATGCTCCACATCGCCGGCGGCAAATGCCACGCTGGCCTGCGGGCGCTCACCGGTCTCGGAATGCTGCGAGAGCGAAACGAAGCGGTAGAACTCGTTCTCGGCGGTGACCGATTCGTCCATCACGAGGGCAAGAATGTCTTCGTCGAAGATGTCACTCTTGCGATCGGCGAGTTCTTTGAATTTCGCGAATGCGGCATTGACCTCGGCCTCGGAGCCCAGTTGGATGCCGAGCTCGACCAAGCGCTGCTTGAAGGCATTGCGGCCCGAGAGCTTGCCGAGCACGATCTTGTTGGCCGCCCAGCCCACATCTTCGGCGCGCATGATTTCGTAGGTGTCGCGCGCTTTGAGCACGCCGTCTTGATGGATGCCCGACGCATGCGCGAACGCGTTGGCACCGACGACGGCCTTGTTCGGCTGCACAACGAACCCCGTGGTCTGCGAGACCAAGCGCGACGCCGGAACGATCTGCGACGCATCGACGCCGAGATCGAGCCCGAAGTAATCGCGCCGCGTCTTGATCGCCATCACCACTTCTTCGAGCGAGCAATTGCCAGCACGCTCGCCGAGGCCGTTGATCGTGCACTCGATCTGCCGCGCACCACCGATCATCACGCCGGCCAACGAGTTGGCGACCGCCATGCCGAGGTCGTTGTGGCAATGCACCGACCAAATCGCCTTGTCGGCATTCGGAATGCGATTGCGCAGGTTGAGGATGAAGTTGCCGTAAAGCTCGGGGATGGCGTAGCCCACGGTATCGGGAATGTTGATCGTGGTGGCGCCTTCGGCGATCACGGCTTCAAGCACGCGGCACAAGAAGTCGGGGTCGGAGCGGTAGCCATCTTCGGGCGAGAACTCCACATTGCCTGACACATTGCGGGCAAAACGCGTGGCGAGCCGCGCTTGTTCGAAGACCTGGTCCGGCGTCATGCGCAGCTTCTTCTCCATGTGGAGTGCGCTGGTCGCGAGAAAGAGGTGAATGCGTGTCGATTGCCCGCCTTGTAGGGCATCGGCCGCGCGTGAGATGTCGCGATCGTTGGCGCGGGCCAAGGCGCAGACCGTGCTGTCTTTGATCGTTTGCGCGATGGCTTTGACGGCTTCGAAGTCACCGTTCGATGAGGCCGGAAAGCCAGCCTCAATCACATCGACTTTCAAGCGTTCGAGTTGGCGCGCAATGCGCAGCTTCTCGTCTTTGGTCATCGAAGCGCCGGGGGATTGCTCGCCGTCGCGCAGGGTCGTGTCGAAAATGATGAGCTTGTCGGCCATGGTGGTTTGTCTCCTGTGAAGCGCCGGCATCTTAGGCCGACAGGGCGGTGTCTTTTTTGGCGTCTTTGGGGTCGTCTTTTGGGTCGCCCATTGCGGCATCTGTTGCAGCGCGGTCAAGCACACCGGCGCGATTGAGCGCCGAGATGATCGCGCTGAGCGAGGCTTGCACGATGTTGGCGTCGATTGCGACACCGAAGAGCGTGCGCGACTCATCGATGCGCAACTCCAGGTAGGCCACTGCGCGCGCATCCGAGCCGCTGCCGATCGCGTGCTCGTGGTAGTCAAGCACCCGGATCGAGCAGCCGGTGCGGGCGACCAAGCCGGTGACGAAAGCGTCGATCGGCCCGGTGCCGCGGCCTTCGATCACCAGCTCGCGGCCGGCGATCTTCAGGCCTGCGCGCAGGGCGACGCTGCCGTTGGCTTGTTCGACGACCGCCGGGTGAGAAACGCGTGCGCCGCAAGTGGCGCCCATGCCGTATTCGCGCTCGAAGATGCCCCAAATTTGAGCGGCTGAGAGCTCCTTGCCGCTGTCGTCCATCACCGCTTGTACGACGCGGCTGAACTCGATCTGCAGTCTGCGTGGCAACTCCAGGCCATATTCACTTTCGAGCAAGTACGCGATGCCGCCTTTGCCCGATTGGCTGTTGACGCGAATGACCGCGTCGTAGCTTCGCCCAAGGTCTTTTGGATCGATCGGCAGATACGGCATGTGCCAAACGTCGTCTTCGCGGCGCGCGGCAAAAGCCTTCTTGATTGCGTCTTGATGCGAGCCCGAGAACGATGTGTAGACCAAATCGCCGGCATACGGATGTCGCGGATGCACCGGCAGTTGGTTGCAGTCTTCGACACAGCG
>JAYWGR010000065.1:0-28380 GCA_043778145.1 Rhizobacter sp. | reverse complement strand
CTGTTCATCACGATCCGGTTGATGAAGGGTCACTTCACACCGACGCGCCATTTCGGCTTCGAAGGTGCTGCCTGGTACTGGCATTTTGTCGACGTGGTGTGGCTCGGTCTCTACATCGTCGTCTATTGGCTGTAGGCCGAGCGCGGGCCTGACGAAACGCCGCCTCGGGCGGCGTTTTCGTTGGCGCCTACTTCGCGAGTGGGATGCCGGTGGGGTGAATCCAGCCTAACGAATAGCTCAGCCAAATCAGCGTGAACAGCACGACCGACAACCCAACGCGCAGCGCCAGTGCGCGCATCATCATGCCGGTCTTGGGTTTGCCGTTACGGCCATCACGGAGCATGAAAACGCCGGCCATGGCCAAGGCGCCAAGGATGCCGACAAAGGCTATGCCAACGAGGTACTTCATGCGAATCGATTATCCGCTGAGGCTTCAAACATGTCGCTGACCGCGACTCGCGCGCAAGCCGTCGTCTTGCTGGTCGCTGCGTTGATGGGAATCGCAGTGACCACACGGCTTGGCGTTTGGCAGCTGAGCCGTGCTTCGCAGAAGGAGGCGATGCAAAGCGCGTTTGAGGTGCGTGGCAACTTGCCGCCGCTCGATGGCGCCGCACTCGCCCGCACCGCCGAAGCCAGCGCAGACCAGCTCTACCGTCCGGTTCGCCTGCGAGGTACTTGGTTGCCCGAGCGCACGATCTACCTCGACAACCGCCAGATGAACGACCGAGTTGGCTTCTACGTCGTCACGCCATTGCTGCTCGCTCACGAGACCGATGCCGTGCTGGTGCAGCGTGGCTGGGTCCAACGCAGTTTGCTCGATCGCACAGCGCTGCCTCTCCTCCAAACGCCAGAAGGCGTCGTCGAGATCGAGGGCATCATTGCCCCGCCCCCGGGTCGGCTCTTCGAGTTCACGTCGGCTGCGGGCGGCACGATCCGGCAAAATGTGCACATCGACGAGTTCTCTCGCGAAACCGGTTTGGCGCTTCGGCCGCTTTCGGTGCAACAAGTCGACTCCCAATCCACCGTGGGCGACGGCCTGATGCGCCAATGGCCGCGTCCAGCGCTGAACATTCAAACGAACTACGGCTATGCATTCCAATGGTTTGCGATGGCTGCTTTGATGGCGGGTCTCTATGTCTGGTACCAACTCGTCCGCCCCCGGCTCCGGCGCCGCGTCTGACGCGGCGCTGTTGAGCTTCACAGTGCACTCGATGCCGTTACCTGCCGATGCGGGCGATGCTGCCTCGCGTCGTACCGCAAATGGCCGGCTAAAGATGCTGCTCTTGCTGCTGGTGTGCGCCGCGCCGGTGATCGCGTCGTACCTGACGTACTTTGTGATTCGGCCCCAGGGTCGAACCAACTACAGCGAGCTGATCGAGCCGCAGCGGCCGATACCTCCGCAACTCCCGCTGACTGATCTGCAAGGTCAACGTGTCGACGCCACGTCGCTCAAAGACCAGTGGCTTCTTGTCGTTGTCTCGGGAGGCGCATGTGATGCAGTCTGCGAGCGCTATCTTTGGGTGCAGCGCCAACTTCGGGAGGCACTCGGTCGTGACAAAGACCGGCTGACCAAAGTTTGGCTCATCGACGATGCCGCGGCGCCGCGCACTGAAACCTTGCAGGCCATCAGCGTCGGCACGCCCGCACTGGCGTTGCGCGTTCCCCGGGCCGCGTTGGCAGATTGGCTGGCGCCAGCGCCGGGCCAAGCGCTTGAAGCGCACATGGCCATCGTCGACCCGATGGGAAATTGGATGATGCGGGTGCCCGCCGATCCCGATCCGGCCAAGCTGAAACGCGATGTCGACAAGTTGCTGCGCGCATCTGCTGGCTGGAACGTGCCCAAGCCGTGAGCCACGATCAACGATGACACCGCAGCCGCTCTACGACCTTGCGCCGCTCGCACGCATTGCGCTGCTCGGTGCGGCGCTCGCGCTCGGGCCGTTGGCCTGGGTGATGTTCCGATCGCGCCGTGCCCAAGGCGCCGGCAAGCTGCACGCCTTGACGGTACTGACACTGTTTCTGACTTTCGATCTCGTGCTTTTCGGGGCGTTCACCCGACTCACCGATTCCGGTCTCGGTTGTCCCGATTGGCCCGGCTGCTATGGCAGTGCGAGCCCACTCGGTGCGCAACATCAGATTCAAGCGGCGGAGACTGCGATGCCCAGCGGTGCGGTGACCCATTCAAAAGCGTGGGTCGAAATGACGCATCGCTACCTGGCGACGGCGGTTGGCGCGCTGATTGCGGTGCTCGCCCTCGCGCGCTGGCGGGAATGGCGCCGGGATCGGTTTGAACCCACGCCGTGGTGGGCAGCGGCCACGTTGATTTGGGTCTGCTTGCAAGGGGCATTCGGTGCGCTCACGGTCACGATGAAGCTCTATCCCGCGATCGTCACGGCGCATTTGCTCGGAGGCCTTGGCCTGCTGGCGTTGCTCGCCGTCCAGGTGCAGCGCGGCGCTCGCAGGCCGGCAGTTTCCATGAGCTTCGGCTTGCACATCGGCACGTTGGCAGTCGCCGGCCTGAGCTTGGCTCAGCTTGCGCTTGGCGGCTGGGTCAGCACCAACTATGCGGTGCTCGCTTGCAGCGACTTTCCCACTTGCCAGGGGAGATGGTGGCCGGCGATGGATTTCGCTCGCGGTTTTGCCGTCGTGCGCGAATTGGGCGCGGCACATGACGGCGGTTACCTGCCTTTCGCTGCGCTCACCGCCATCCACTATGCCCACCGACTGAGCGCGTACGTGGTGCTCGCAGCGCTGACGTTACTCGCCTGGAGGCTTCGCGCCAGCGGCGATCCAGCCCTGCGGCCTTGGGCCATGGGCTTGGCAGGCGTGGCGCTTTGGCAGCTGGCCAGTGGCCTAAGCAATGTGGTCTTGGGCTGGCCGCTGCTTGCGGCTGTGGCGCACACAGGCGGCGCGGCCATGCTGGTCGTTTTGCTCACGAGCTTGCTGGCCAGCGCTCAGTGCCAGCCTGCGCCGGCACGCGCACTGCACGTCGGCGGTCGCCCTGCAGGTGCGACTTCGTAGAATCGACGCCCAAACGCCATGTCACAAACCATAGCCCGCCCCGCGCCCGCCGAAACCTCGCTGCCATCGCGGCTTCGACAGTTTCATGCGTTGACCAAGCCCCGCGTCGTTCAACTGATCGTTTTCTGCGCCGTCATCGGCATGCTGCTCGCGACGCCGGGCCTGCCCGATCCGCAAACTGCGCTGGCCGCCACCGTTGGCATTTGGCTCGTGGCCTCGGCGGCTGCGGCTTTCAATTGCCTCGTCGAGCAGCACATCGATGCGCGCATGGCCCGCACTTCTTGGCGGCCCACGGCGCGCGGTCAACTCACCAACTCGCAGACGCTGGCGTTCTCAGCTGCGCTTTGCAGCGCTGGCAGCGTGCTGCTCTACACCTTGGTGAACCCCCTGACGATGTGGCTGACTTTCGCAACCTTCGTCGGTTATGCAGTCGTCTACACAGTGATCCTCAAGCCGCTGACCCCACAGAACATCGTGATTGGCGGTGCATCGGGCGCCATGCCGCCGGTACTCGGCTGGGCGGCGATCCGAGGTGATGTCGGGCCGGAGGCGCTGATGCTTTGCCTCATCATCTTCCTCTGGACGCCGCCGCACTTCTGGGCGCTTGCCCTCTATCGAGCGGAGGACTACCGCAAGTCTGGCCTGCCGATGCTGCCAATCACCCATGGCGCGGAGTTCACGCGCTTGCACGTCTTCCTCTACACGTTGGTGCTGTTCGCGGGCAGCTTGCTGCCCTTCGTTTCAGGCATGAGCGGTTTGATTTACTTGGTTTCGGCGGTGCTGCTCGGCGGCATCTTCATCGGCTATGCATGGCGGCTATGGCGCCAGTATTCCGATGCGCTCGCGCGCAAGACCTTCCGATTTTCGATCCTGCATCTGTCGCTGCTTTTCGGCGCGCTGCTGCTTGATCACTATGTGAAGTTGACGCCATGAACGTGTTACGCCGCATGGCTTTGCTGGGTCTCGTGGCAGTGGCGCTGTCAGCTTGCGATCAAGCCGCAAGCGACGCTTCTTCCAACAAGGTTCAGTTCAATGGTGTCGACATCACCGGTGCGGATTACGGCAAAGCTTTGTCCTTGCCAGATCAGGATGGTCGCGTCCGCACGATCGCTGATTTCGCCGGCAAGGTGACCGTTGTTTTCTTCGGTTATACGCAGTGCCCGGATGTTTGCCCGACGACCATGTTGGAACTGGCGCAAGTCAAGAAATCGATGGGAAAAGAAGGCGACAAGATTCAAGGCGTCTTCATCACGATTGACCCTGAGCGCGACACGCCGACGATTCTGAAGAGCTACATGAGCAGCTTCGACCCGAGCTTCATCGCTCTGCGAGGCACGGTGGCGCAAACTGCCGCCACGGCCAAGGATTTCAAGGTGTTCTTCGCCAAGGTGCCCGGCAAGACCGAAGGCAGCTACACGATGGACCACACCGCCGGTTCCTACGTGATCGATGGCCGCGGCCGGATGCGAATTTTTGAACGCTACGGCGCAGGCGCCGAGCCGCTCGCCGCCGACCTGAAAGCCTTGCTCGCGAGCGGCTGAAGGTCAGTTTGGCAATGGCGCGAGGCCATTGTCGCGGCTGTGGACTCAGACGCTCGCTGCCAAAGCCTTGCGCATCTTCTTCATCGCCGCAACTTCGATTTGCCGAATCCGCTCAGCGCTGACGCCGTATTCGTCAGCCAGATCGTGCAAGGTCATCCCGCCGGTGCTGTCGTCGTTCACCTTCAGCCAGCGTTCTTCCACGATGCGGCGGCTTCGATCATCGAGCGTGTCGAGGGCCAGCGTTATGCCGTCACCGGCAAGCCAGTCGCGGTTGCGGGCTTCGAGCACCTGCGTCGGTTCGCTGGCGTCATCGGCCAAGTAGGCGATCGGCGCGAAGCTTTCTTCGCTGTCGTCGGTTTGCGGCTCGAGAGCCACGTCGCCACCCGAGAGGCGGGTCTCCATCTCCAGCACTTCTTCACGCTTGACATTCAGCGCCGATGCCAGCGTGTCGACTTCCGATTGCGTCAGCGTCGAGCGATGGGTGTCGACGTCTTCGGCATCGTTTTTCAAGCTTTGCTTCATTGAGCGCAGGTTGAAAAACAACTTGCGCTGAGCTTTGGTCGTCGCGACTTTGACCATGCGCCAGTTCTTCAGGATGTACTCGTGGATCTCGGCTTTGATCCAGTGCATTGCATAGCTGACGAGCCGCACGCCCTGGTCAGGGTCGAAGCGTTTCACGGCCTTCATCAGACCGACATTGCCTTCTTGGATCAGGTCGCCGTGTGGCAAGCCGTAGCCCAGGTACTTGCGAGAGATCGACACCACCAAGCGCAAGTGCGACAGGACGAGCTTGCCCGCGGCGTCGAGGTCGCCGTGGTCGCGCAAGCGGGTGGCGTGAGCGATCTCTTCCTCGTGCGTCAGCAGAGGCACGCGGTTGGCGGCGGAAATGTAGGCGTCGAGGTTGCCGAGTGACGGCACCAAGGCCCATGGGTCACGAACGGTCAGCGCAGTAGGAGTGTTCATAGCAGTTTCAGACAAGCTGAACTCCTTTCAGTTCCCCAAATATTAGCACTCGATGGGTGAGAGTGCTTAAAGGGCGAAATCGCAAAAGTAAGTGCTTTTCGCGGTGTTTGGAGCGCGCATTGGCCCCCAAGGTTCAACCGAAGCGCGTATCGCTTTGCTCCAGCAGCGCGTCGACCACCCCCAGCAACTCGGCCACGCTGACCGGCTTGGTCAAGTAGTGCGACGCGCCGGCCTCCAGCGCCGCATCGATTTGCTGTGCCAGCGCGTCTGCCGACACCACCACGACCGGGATGCCCAGCATCCGAGGGTCGGCCTTCAAGTGGCGCAGCAACTCCAGGCCGCTGATGTCGGGCAAGTGCATGTCGAGCAGGATCAAGTCCGGGCGCAACAGCCGCATCGCCGGCAGGCTGTCCAGCCCGTTGATCGAGACTTCCATCTGCACCTGCGGCCGCTGGGCCAGGATGCCGCGCATCACCTCCACGTTGGTTTCGTTGTCTTCAACGTAGTGCACGATGCGCCGGTGGTAGTCGGCAGACGGGGTGTCGAGTCCCACAAGGTCTGAGCGCACGGTGTCTGGGTCGATCACGCCGGGCAGCGTCAGGAAGAACGATGAACCCTGGCCAGTCACGCTTCGCGCGTGCAACGAGCCGCCCATCAACTCGGCCAGGCGCTGCGCGATCACCAAGCCGATGCCCGTGCCCTCCTGCTGCGTGGAGCGTTCGCGGCCGAGACGATTGAAAGGCTGGAAGAGCTGGGCGAGCTGCTCGGGCGTCATGCCCATGCCCGTGTCAGTGACGCTGATCTCGACGCGTTCGGCCCCCACGTGCCGGCTTGAGACGTGGATGCGCCCGCCTTCAACGTTGTACTTGACCGCGTTGCTGAGCAGGTTCGTGAGGATCTGCGTCACGCGCGTTGCGTCGCCCATCACTGATCCGGCGCCGTCGGCCAGGTCCGTTGAGACGGAAATGCGGCGCCCCTGCGCCAGGCCCTCGACCATCGACAGGCTCGCATTGAACAGCTCGCTCAGGTTCAACACTTTGGTCTGCAGCCGCAATTGGCCCGATTCGATCCTCGACAAGTCCAGCACGTCGTTGATCATCTCCAGCAGGTGCCAACCGGCCTGCTGGATCTGCGCAACCCAGGGCTGTTGCGCTGCGGCCAAGGGGTGGCGGCGATCGAGCTCCAGCAGTTGGGCGAAGCCGAGCATGGCATTGAGCGGCGTGCGCAGTTCATGGCTCATGCGCGACAGGAACTCGCTCTTGGCGCGGTTTGATGATTCGGCCACCTCGCGCGCGTGCTCGGCTTCTTCGAGCCGCAGGTGCTCGGTGATGTTTTCGACCACGGCAACCAGCCGCAGCGGCTGGCCGTGCGCATCGCGCAGGAGCGACACCGTCACGCGCACCCAGACGATTTCTCCACCCTTGGCGATGTAGCGCTGATGGCGCCGGTACATGGGTATCTCGCCGCGCGCCAACTGCGCCGTCAAGGCGGCGTCTTGTGGGGCGTCGTCAGGGTGCGTGTAGGCACTGGCGTGCAACTCGAGCAATTCGGCCTCGCTGTAGCCGGTCAACTCGCGCAGCGCGGGATTGGTCTGGATCACCTGGCCGTGCAGGTCGGTGTAGCGCATGCCGATCGGCACGTTGTCGAGGATGCTGCGAAAGCGCTGCTCGCTCTCGCGGAGCGCGGCCTCAGCGATGCCGCGTTCGCGCACTTCGCTTTCGAGCGCGGCCGTGCGCTCCCGTACCGCCGTTTCAACGCGCCGTGTGCGCCCGGTGACGATCAGCAAAAACCCGCCCAGCATCGTGGCCGCAAGCACGCCGATGAGCGTGAAGGCCAATGCGTCTCGGTCGGCTGAGCCGTGCAGCACGGGCGAATCGGCGCCAACCCGAAGCTCCCAGCGTCTGCCGGCATACGTCAACGGGTGCGTGGCGTTCATTGCGTGAGCGCGCTGCTCGCAGCCCGAGCTCCCGGCCATGCGGGTCGGTGCCCGGCCGGCTTCGGTGTCGACCAGGCAGAGCTTCAGCTGTGGCGCGATCTGGCTCGCGAGAGCGTCCAGCTGGGATTCGACGAGCAGGCTCGCGAAAACGACGCCGGCCACATTCTCGCGGCGCAGGGCTTCGGTCTCGGCCGGCCCGCGGTAGATCGCGCGGTAGAGCACGATGCCGCCGGGCGCTTGGTCTGGCCGCTGCAGCGCCAAACGAAAGAGGCCGCTCGCGGCCGGTTGGCCGCTGGCGATGGCCGCTTCCGCGGCGCGCTGGCCTTGCGGTGTCGACAGCACATTGAAGCCCAACGCGGCGGCATTGCCTGCCGCGGGCTCGATGTAGCGAATCACGAGTTTGTCGTCAGCGGCGCTGATGGGCGCGCCGCCGTCGGTGCGCTCAAAGATCTGGAAATTCGGGATGCCGTCATTTCGCTGCTGCGCCTCGAACGAGGTCAGCTCGCCCGGTCGCACGCGTTCAGCCCAGCCGAGCGAGCGAAGCGTGTTCGAGCGCAGCCAGGCTTGGCTCGCCACACGCAGGGTGTCGCGCGTCACGGCAGTCGACGTCATGAACACGCCGTGCATCGCCTCCAGGGCGTGCAGGGGTTCCTGAAGGCGCGATTGCAGCGAAAAGGCGGCGCTGGAAGCGTCGCGCTCGAATGCGCTTCGCATGCGCTGCTCGTCGCGCTGGGTCACTTGCCGCACGCCGAGTGCGAGCAAGACGACGGCCAATGCGAGCGTCAAGCCCACGCTTGCGCGGCGCGGCAACCAGGCGTCGCGAGGTTGCCCGATGAACGTCAGCGCCACGGGTGCGGCGACCAGCACGCCGAGCAAATCGCCGACCCACCATGTCAGCCAGACCAACCCGAGCGCGGGCCGAGGGAGCGCGCCGCTGTAAGCCAGCGCGGCGGTCGAGAGGTTCGCATTCACCAGGCACGAGACCAGGCCAGCACCGAAGAAAAGCACCACGTCACGCGGTTCAGCAAGCGTCAGTGGGTGCCGCACGACCCGCTTTACCCACCACGCGCCTGCGCCAGCCTGTAGCGTGGCGCCCAACGCCAAGCCCGCGGCCAAGAGCGGGGCGCTGGTGGCCATATCGCCTCGCGCTGCAGCCAGCGTCAGGTTGACAGCGAAGGCGCCGAGCGCCACGCCTGCCCACGCGGGCGCGCCAAACACAAGCACCGCTGCGAGCGCCACGCCTGCCGCCGGAAAGAGCGGTGCGGCAAACCCAGGCGCCGTGGCCAACGGCATGACGACCAGACCGAGCAGCGCGTAAGCCAACGCGGTCAAGCAGAGCACGGTGGCCGGATGGCGCCAGCCCGCGGTGGGGTTCGAAGTCAACAAGCTCGTTCGTTCGAGGGGGCGGGCGGTTGCGGGGCGATTCAGCGGGGAATGCGCGACCTCAGCCACTCAAACGTTGAACAAGAAGTTCAGCACGTCCCCGTCCTTCACCACATAGTCTTTGCCTTCGGCGCGCATCTTCCCTGCGTCCTTGGCGCCTTGCTCGCCCTTGAAGGCGATGAAGTCATCGAATGCGATGGTTTGCGCGCGGATGAAGCCGCGCTCGAAATCGGTGTGGATCACGCCGGCCGCCTGCGGGCCGGTGTCTCCAATGTGGATCGTCCAGGCGCGCACTTCCTTCACGCCTGCAGTGAAGTAGGTCTGCAAGCCGAGCAACGTGAACGCGGCACGAATCAGCCGGTTCAAGCCGGGTTCGGTTTGACCCATTTCTTGAAGGAACATCAGCCGGTCAGCGTCTTCCATTTCCGAGAGCTCGGCCTCGGTCTTGGCGCAGATCGCAACCACTGGCGCCTTCTGCGCCTCGGCATAAGCGCGCAGCTTGTCGAGGTAGGCGTTGTTCTCAAAGCCGCCTTCATCGACGTTGCCCACGAACATCGCGGGCTTTGCCGTGATCAGGCAAAGCGGCTTGACCAGCGCCAGCTCTTCCTTGCTGAACGCAATCGCGCGCACCGGCTTGGCCTCGTTGAGTGCGGCCATGCACTTGGTCAGCACGTCGACAATCTTTTGCGCTTCCTTGTCGCCCGAGCGGGCGACCTTGTTGTAGCGGTGCAAGCCCTTTTCAACGGTGCCCATGTCGGCTAAGCACAGCTCGGTCTGGATGACCTCGATGTCCGAGATGGGGTCAACCTTGCCGGCCACGTGAATCACGTTGTCATCATCGAAGCAGCGCACGACGTTGACGATCGCGTCGGTCTCGCGGATGTGCGCGAGAAACTGGTTGCCGAGCCCCTCGCCTTTCGATGCACCGGCCACGAGCCCGGCGATGTCAACGAACTCAACGATCGCCGGCACGATGCGCTCCGGCTTGACGATGGCCGCCAACGCATCGAGCCGCGGGTCGGGCAACTCGACGATGCCGACGTTCGGCTCGATCGTGCAGAAGGGATAGTTCTCGGCGGCGATCCCGGCTTTGGTGAGCGCGTTGAAGAGGGTGGATTTGCCCACGTTGGGCAAACCGACGATGCCGCATTTCAGGCTCATGGGGGACCTTGTCGCTGTGACACAAAAGAGGGGATTTTAGGTGCCCGTCCTAAACTCATGATTTGCAGATCGAGCCGTGCCATGACCGACCTCGTCACCATCACGCCCCTTCTCAAAGACCTCGGCGGCGGCTTCGTCGTGCGGCGCTTGCTGCCCTCTGCAACGCAAGCGTCGGTCGGGCCTTTCGTGTTCTTCGATCACTTCGGCCCGATCACTGCGCAACCGGGCGATAACCACGACGTTCGCCCCCACCCGCACATCGGTTTGGCCACCGTCACCTACCTCTTCGAAGGCGCGATGATGCACCGCGATTCCACCGGCGTGGTCCAGCGCATCGAGCCCGGCGCCGTCAACTGGATGACCGCTGGCCGAGGCATCGTGCATTCGGAGCGCACGCCCGAAGATTTGCTTGGCCACGAACGGCGCAGCCACGGCCTGCAGCTCTGGGTGGCGGTGCCGGCCGAGCACGAGGAAGACGCGCCGAGCTTTCAGCACACGCCCTCCGCCGCCATCCCCGAGCACCAGCAGCCTGGCGTTGCGGTGCGGGTGCTCGTGGGCAGCGCGTATGGTTTGGCATCGCCGGTCGCGACGCTCTCGCCAACGCTCTACCTCGACTTCAATTTCGAGCTCGCCTCCGGCAGCGCGCTGGCGGTACCGGCGACCGTGTCGGAGCGCGCGCTCTACAGCCTCGATGAAGACTTCGAGCTCGACGGCGTGTTGGTGCCTGCGCGCACGATGGCGATCTTGGCTGCGGGCCATGAGCCGCTGCTGACGGCGCCGCGCGGTGGCCGCATCGTGCTCGTCGGCGGCGAGCCTCTCGGGCACCGCTACCTCGTTTGGAACTTCGTTTCCAGCAGCAAAGAGCTCATCCGGCAGGCGCAAGATGACTGGGAAGCGCAGCGCTTTCCGCACGTTCCCGGCGAGACCGAGTTCATCCCGCTCCCGCCCCGGCGGCCCTGACCCCGCGGCCCTGACCCCGCGCCCCGGTCGCCCGCCGGTCAGTCGAACCGGTACGTGGCGTGGCCCGCAACGCCACGGCGCAGCACGCGCTCGATGCCGTCCACGATGACGGCGTTCATGCCGAAGGTGAGCTGACCGCCCACGCGCGCATCGGCGCGGTAGCCCGCCAGCGCGTCGCCAACGGCGTGGCCCTGCGCGGCGGTCAATGGGTCCACATCGGGAATCGTGCAGCGCGCACACGGCTTCACCAGCTTCAGCCGCACCGGGCCATCGGGCGTGTCGAAGACGATCTCGTCGATCGCATCTTCGTCGTGCGCCACCAGCCCGCTCAGCACGATGTTCGGGCGAAACCGCGCCATCGTTACCGGCTGCTCGCCCTGCGCGGCGAGGCGGGCATTGAGTTCATCGACCGAAGCTTGCGTGGTGACCAGCAAGGGAAAGCCATCCGCGAAGCCGTTTTCTGCGTCGAGCGCGCCCGTCCAGCGGTGGTCGGACAAACGTTTCTGGTCTGGATCAAACCGCACCAGCCGGAGTGGCTGACCCAAGAAGTCACTGAACCACTGCGCGCACAGATCGCCCATGTCGAACGCCGCCACCTCATCCGCCCAGACGGTTGCGCGTGTCGGTGCTTCAACGCGGTCGAGCGCCACATGCAAGGCCAGCATGCCCGGTGCGCGGAGCACCATCTCGGTGGATTTGAGCGTCGGCTGGATCAGCGCCATGCGGGTAAGGGAACGCTGCGTCACGTAGCGGCGGTCGGCATCGATCAGCATCCAGGCGCGGTCGAATTCAAGCCCGGTTTCGATCAGCAGGCTCTCATCAAGCGCGATGCCCGCACACGATTTGACGGGGTAGATGTGCAGCGAGGCCAGTGTGAGTGCGACATCACCTTGCGCGGTCGCCGAGGCGGGAGTTGGGGTCACGGCAATCCTCAGGAGTCAGGTGGAAAAGCGTCGCTCGAACAGCGGCCGGATTGTGCCGTTCCCGCGGCAACGCCCGGTGAGGGCGCTGCCTACAATCCTTTCGATGACAAGCTTCGACGTGCAAGTGCGGGGATTGGGCATCGTCGGCCAGAGCCTTGCGCTCGCGTTGGCGCGGCTCGGGTTGCGGGTGGCGTTGCGGCGCGAGCCACCGCGAGCGGCCGGCAGCGAAGACGTTCGCGCTTATGCGCTCAACGCCGCATCGGTCAGCCTGCTGCGCAGCTTCAAAGTGTGGGATTCATTGCCCGCCGAGGCCGTGACAGTCGTTCACGACATGCAAGTCCACGGCGATGCTGCTGGCGCGATGCTTGAGTTCTCGGCATGGGAGCAAGGCGTGGGCGCGCTGGCCTGGATCACCGATGCGGCGTCGCTCGAGCGCGAACTGGCCGCGGCCATCAAATTTGCGCCGCATGTCAGCATGGTCGATGCCAACGCCACTGTCGACGCACCACTCACCGCGTGGTGTGACGGCAAAGCCTCCGCGGGCCGCGATGCCTTGGGCGTGAGCTTCGAGCGGCGCGAGCACGGCCAGCGGGCGATCGCGGCGCGGCTCACCTCATCGCGCGCGCATCAAGGCGCGGCGCGGCAATGGTTTCGCTCGCCCGATGTGCTCGCGCTGCTGCCTTTCGACAGCCCCTTGCCGCAGCGCTCTTACGCGCTCGTTTGGTCACTGCCGACGGTGCAGGCTGAATCCATGCTCGCGCTCGACGACGCTGGCTTCGCGCAAGCCGTGGCGCACGCCACCGAAGGCGCGCTCGGCGAATTGCAACTGGCATCGGCTCGTCAATCGTGGCCGCTGATGCAGGCGCGGGCGAGTGCGTGGTCCGGGCCGGGCTGGGTGCTGCTGGGTGACGCGGCTCACGTGGTCCATCCGCTTGCCGGCCAGGGCTTGAACCTCGGCTTGGCGGATGTTGCCGCGCTCGCCAAAGTGATTGGCGAACGCGAGACTTGGCGTGCGCTCGGTGACGCCAAGCTGCTGCGCCGCTACGACCGCGAGCGCCTCACGCCCACCTGGGCGATGGATCAAGTCACCGATGGCTTGCTTCAGCTCTTCTCTCGCGCCGACCCAGCGGCCCGGGAACTTCGCAACCGGGGCTTGAGTCTGCTCAACCAGCTCACTCCCCTCAAGCGCTGGCTCACGGCCCGCGCGCTCGACGCCTGAAGGCACTCCACCATGCGCAAGCTCTCCCACCTCGCACGCTCAATCGCCACTCTCGCCCTGGCGTTGACGCTTGGCCACGCCGCTTGTGCGCAAGAAGCCCTGATTCGCAAAAACATCACCGAGCGCTTGCCCGATTTCCCGAAGATCGACGAGGTCACGAAGACCGCCGTGCCCGGCATCTACGAGCTGCGCATGGGCACCGAAGTGCTCTACACCGATGAGCGCGGCGACACGCTCTTCGAAGGCCAGCTGATCGACACCAAGACGCGCACCAACCTCACTGAGGCGCGCCTGAACAAACTCACCGCGATCGACTTCGCAAGCCTGCCCTTGAAAGACGCGATCGTCTGGAAGCAAGGCAACGGCGCGCGCAAGCTGGTGATCTTTGCCGACCCGAATTGCGGCTACTGCAAGCGCTTTGAGAAAGAGTTGCAGCAGGTCAAAGACGTCACCGTCTACACCTTCCTCTACCCCATCCTCGGCGGCGATTCGCCTGAGAAGTCAAAGAACATTTGGTGCTCCAAAGACAACACCAGCGCCTGGCGCGACTGGATGCTCAACGGCGCGGCACCGGTGCGCAACATGGGCAGGTGCGACACCGCAGCGATCGACCGCAACGTGGCGATGGCGAAGAAGTACCGCGTGAACGGCACGCCCGCGATCGTCTTTGAAGACGGCAAGCGCGTGCCGGGTGCGATGACGCTTGACCAAGTCGAAAAGCAGTTCGCGCTCAGCCGCTCCAAGGGCTGAACTGCGCTGAGTTGATGGCTGCGCGCTGAGGCGTCAGAGCGTGTCGAGCGAGCCGAGCAAAACGGAGGCCTGCTCGCGAATCCGGCGGCGCTCCTCATCGCCGAGCCGCGCCAGGTTTTTCACCATCAACGCCGTGCGCGGCTGGCCCGCGAGTTCAGCCTCGTGCCGGTCGAGAAAGTTCCAGTAGAGCACCGTGTAGGGGCAGGTCGGTTTGCCGGATTTGGCGGCTTCTTTCGCGGTCGGTGCGTACTTGCAGCCACCGCAGTGGTTGCTCATCCGCTGGATGTACGCCCCAGACGCGGCATAGGGCTTTGACGTGAATCGCCCGCCATCGGCATAGAGCGCCATGCCGGCAACGTTCGGCAACTCGGCCCACTCGACGGCATCAACGTAGACCGCCAAGAACCAATCCGCCACCTGACTCGGCTCGATCTCGGCCAGCAACCCAAAGAGCCCCGTGACCATCAGCCGCTGAATGTGGTGCGAGTAGCCGTAGCGCAGCGTCTGCGAAATAGCGTCGCGCGCGCACGCCATCTTCGTCTCGCCGGTCCAGTACCAACGCGGCAGCTGGCGGTGGTGATCGAAGTGATTGGCGTTGGCGAGGCCCGGCATGTCGGCCCAGTAGACGCCGCGAATGAACTCTCGCCAACCCAGGATTTGGCGAATGAAACCTTCCACGCCTGCGAGCGGCGCATCACCGCGCCGGTAAGCGGCTTCGGCTGCTGCAATCACTTCGCGCGGGTCGAGCAAGTGCAGGTTCAGGCTGCTCGCCAGCAGTGAATGCCAGCCGAAGGGCGTGGCCGTCCACATCGCGTCTTGGTGATCGCCGAATTGGGCGAGGCGAGCGTCGATGAAGGTCTCTAGCGCCAGCAGCGCCTGCGCGCGCGTCACCGGCCAAGCAAAGTCGGCCAACGAGCCGGGGTGATCCTTGAAGCGGTGTTCGACTTCGGCAAACACTTCGCGCGTGAGCGCATCGGGCGCAAAGGCTTCTGCTGCCGGGATCAACCCGGGGCCGGCTTTCGGGTAGGGCTTGCGGTTGTCGGCATCGAAGTTCCATTGGCCGCCCTCGGGCTCGCCATCTGCCGTCAGCAAGACCTTCTCGCGGCGGCGCATCTCGCGGTAGAAAAACTCCATGCGCAACTGCCGGCCGTAGCGTTGCGACCAGCGGGCGAAATCGGCGCGTGAGCAGATGAAGTGCGTGTCGTCGAGCACGCGCAGCGTCACGCCTTGCTCTTGCGCGATCTGCCCGATCGCTTGCTGCAGCCGCCACTCGCCGGCCTCCAGCATGCGCAGCGTGGTGGGCTTGAGTTGGCGTAGTGCCTCGCCCAGGCGCGCTGGCAAATCCGGCTCGCTGCTGTCGCCCAAAGCGATGTAGTGAACGGTGAACCCGCGGGCTCGAAGCTCATCGCGGAAGTGGCGCATCGCGGCAATGAACAAGGCGATGCGCGCCTTGTGGCTCCAGACGTGGCTGGCTTCGCCCGGCGCTTCGATCATCAGCACGGCGCCCGTGGCTGGGTCGAGCTGCGCGAGTGCTGGGCTGCTCGCGCTGAGCTGGTCACCCAAGACCAGCACCAGATCGCGCAAGCTGCCGGCGTGGGCCGGCGCCGTCATCGCGGAGCGCTCGGGGCGTGGCTGGCAGCGGGTGCTGCGCGGCACTTGGCCGAGCAGTACTTCACCTCGTTCCAGTTTTTGGCCCAGGCGCGCCGCCAGCTCATCTCACGACCGCAGGCCACGCAGGGCTTGCTCGGCAGCGAGGCCTTGTTGCCCCGGAACGTGCCCGCGGTTGTCAAAGCGCTCAGCCCTTCTTCGCGAAGGCGCTGCACCAGCCTTCGGCGTGCACTTGTTTGCCGGCGAAGAGCGCGCAGTTGCCGAGCTTGTCAGTCGGCTTGGAGCCCCACAGTGCGCACACGCTGCAGTGCTGCGTTTTGTCGTGCTTTGGGTACTTCTTGGCGTCGGCCTTGGTGGTGTCGGCCACGTAGCCCAGGCCAACCGCGGCGGGGTCCTTCTCGTCGAGAACGGCTTGGGCCGAGGCTTGTGCGCCAGCCAGCGCGGCGCCCGTGGCGGCCACGGTCATCATGAAAGTGCGGCGGGAGGTCATCATCGTTGTCGTCCTTGATTGCGGGTTGGAAGAAAGACTCTTCGTGCCTGGCCTGTGGTCAGCCGGGGTGGATTCTCACCATAAAAATTAACTCAGGTCTTGGCGCCTTGAAGTACTTGAGTGTGGCTACTTGACGAGCGGCCGCACCTGCGTGAAACCACCGTCAACCGCGATCACTTGGCCTGTTAGGCGGCTGGCTTCTGTGCTGAGCAACCAGGCCATCACGCTGGCCACCTCGTCGGCACTCTGCACGCCGCCGAGCGGGTATTGCTTGCCCGCGCCTTCGCGCATGGCGTCGAGCTTGAGCATGCCGGCGGTCATGGGTGTGTCGGTCATGCCGGGCGCCACAGCGTTGATGCGCCAGCCCGAGGCCGCATAGGTTGCCGCCGCGCTGCGCACCAGCGCTTCGACACCACCTTTGGCCGCCGCGATGGCCTCGTGGTTCGCCACGCCAATGCGCGAGACGACCGAGCTGCAAAACACCGCAGCGCCTGCGCGATCGCCCGCCTGGCGCCGGCCCTCGATCCACGCGCCCAGCATGTAGAACGCGCTGTCAAGGTTGATGCGCAGCACCTCGCGGTATTGCTCTGGCCGCGTGCGGTGCAGTGGTGCGATCAGCGTGCTGCCCACGCAATGCGCCAGCAGAGTGGGGGGCTCGCCGAACGCCTCGGTGCAGCTGGCGATCACCATCGCCGCGCCTTCGGGTGTGCTCGTGTCGGCGGCAATGTGGAGGTCGGCCTCGACGGCGGCGAGCGAAGCGCCGTCGCGCCCGACCGCCGCCACGCGGTGGCCCGCAGCGCGCAGCCGCGTGGTCAGCGCACGGCCAATGCCGCCGCGGGCGCCGGTGACCAAAGCGATGCTCGAAGAATGCATTCGGGGCCTCTTTACGCTGGCGGTGTTGAAAGGTTCGACCTCGTCTTGACTCAATGCCAAGCCAGTTCTTGCCGCATTGTTGCACTGTTGTTCGCAGGGTTGAGTCGAGTTTTTGTGTTTTCGGGCATCATCCGAAAACTTAATGGATACAGAAGCGAGACAAGCGGCATGAGTACCACCACCACTGCACCTCCGCCCGCCGAGCGCGCCGCGCCGGCGATGTTGTGCCGCAGCGGCGCCGCCGCGCGCTTGGCCGGTATCCCCGTGGCCACCCTGCGCATATGGGAGCGCCGCTACAGCGTGGTTGCACCCGTGCAAACGCCGTCAGGCCACCGCCTCTATGCGCCGCATGATGTGCAGCGCTTGGCTTTGCTCAAGCAACTCGTCGACGGCGGCCACGCCATCGGCACCATTGCCGGCTTGCCCTTCGAGGCCTTGCAATCGATGCCTCAGGCTTTGCCGCTGGTGCGCGCCTCAGCGCTGCCGGTGGCGGCGCCGGGCGAGCCGCTGCAGCCAATGGGTTTGGTGGCCATCGGTACCGGCCTCGCTCATCGGCTGGGTGGCCTATTGCCGCGCGCGCCGCTCAGCGGCCTCTTCACCTTGCAAGCCGGCTTTGCAGAAATCACCGATGCTGAAACTGCCGCCGCTGCGGAGCCGGCGCCAAGCACCGGTCCATTGCTGCTGCTCGTGCAATTGCCCGCCTTGCAAGCCGAGGCGGCTGACCGCATTCGGGTGCTCGCGCGGCGCCTGCGCGCGCAACGCGTCGTCGTGCTCTACGCCTTCGGTCCGCAGCGCACTGCGGCGGCTTTGCGCGCTGAAGGCGTGGTGCTGCGCCGCGGGCCGCTGAGCGATGCCGAACTCGCCGACATCCTCGCCGCCCCGGCCGATGGTGCTGGCCGCCCGACGATGCCGAGCGTCATTTCCCCGGCGCCGCCGCACCGCTTTGATGATGCCGCGCTCGCCGCTTTCGCCGCCACGTCGTCCACCGTGGCCTGCGAGTGCCCACGGCACATCGCCGAGCTTTTGATGCAGCTCTCAGCCTTCGAGCACTACAGCGCCGAGTGCGCCTCGCGCACACCAGCCGATGCGGCCCTGCACGCGTACCTGACCGATGTGGCCGGCACCGCCCGGGCCTTGTTCGAAACGGCGCTGGAGCGCGTCGCACAAGCTGAAGGCATGGCGCTGCCATTGCCAACCCTCGAGGCATGAGCGCCACGCCCGGCGGCCCGTTCGCGCCAACCCATGCCGAGGCACTGCGGCGCCTCGAGGCCGTCAACCCGCACGAATACGCCCGCAGCCGCAATGCGCTCGATGGCGCCGTCACCGGGCTCTCGCCCTACCTTGCGCACGGCGTGATCGGCATGCGTGAGGCGATCGAGCGCATTGCGCTGCGCCACCCGATCGGCTTTGCCGACAAGCTCTCCTTCGAGTTCGGCTGGCGCGAGTTCTTTCACCACGTTTGGTCGCACTGTGGTGATGCGGTGTTGCGAGACATGCATTCCGCCGAGCTCTGGCCCGGCCGCTATGCTGACGCGCTGCCCGCTGACATCCGCGAGGGCCGCACCGGCGTGCCCGTGGTCGACGCCGCCGTGCGCCAGCTCTACGCAACCGGCTATTTGCACAACCATGCGCGCATGTGGCTGGCGAGCTATGTGGTCCACCTGCGCAAAGTCTCGTGGCGCGCCGGCGCCGATTGGCTCTATGGCCATTTGCTCGATGGCGATGTGCCGAGCAACCACCTCAGCTGGCAATGGGTGGCCGCCACGTTTTCGCGCAAGCCCTACCTCTTCAACGCCGAGAACGTGGCGCGTTTTGCCCCTCAAGCCGAAGCCGACGCGTGGCTCTCGCCCGGCACCGTGATCGACACGAGCTACGAGGCGCTCGACCACATCGCCCGATCGCAGCGCGATGTGGGCCCTGAGCGCGGCGTTCACGCCGCCGTCGATGAGCCGCCGCTTTTGCCGCGCCCGCCCGAGCACCTGATCGCCAACGCCGTGACCCGCTTCGATGCCGGCGGCCGCCCCGTGCGGTGGGTCCATCCCTGGCAGCTCGACGAGCCCGACACCGCTGCGGCCGCCGCCCGCTTCGGCGTGATCCACCTGCCCGCGCATGCGGCCTTGCCTTGGAGCGAGCGGCGTTGGCGCTGGGTGTTGGCGCGCATGGCGGATGTGACCGAGGCGGTGTTCATCGGTGATGTCGCCAAGCTTGACGGCGGTGACGATGCCGCCACCACCCATGCGCCCATGCCGGGTTACGACGCTGCTTTTGCTGGCCACGCCCAGCTGCTGCCAGCGCCGCGCTGGCTCCCCAACCCCGAGCGGCTTTGCTCGTCGTTCAGCCGCTTCTACCAAGTCGTGCAGCGCGAGGCCGCCCCCAGGCGTAGGTGAGGCGTAGGTCACGCGTAGGTCAGCTCGCCCGTCTTGCCGCGGAACACGCGGTACGAAAAGACCGTGTAGCCCGCGATCGCCGGCACCGAGATGCACGCGCCGATCAGCAGCACTTTCAGCGCCGGCGCGCTGCTCGCGGCTTGCCAGATCGTCAGCTGATCGAGCACCACGAACGGATAGATGCTGTAGGCGAGCCCCAAAAAGCCCAGCACGAAGACGACGATCAACAGCACGAACGGCAGCCAACACACCGGCCCGCGCACCACCTTCGAGTTCAACAAGCCGCGCACGGCGAGCAGGCAAATGCCCGTCATCAGCGGAATGGCCAACAGCGCAATGACCTCCGGCAACGAGAACCAACGCGCCCGCACCGTGGCGCTGACCCACGGCGTGGCCATCGAGATCAGCACCATGCCAATGACCATCGGCCCCCAGGCGATCTTGGCCCAGCGAATCGCTTGCGCTTGCAAATCGCCTTCGGTCTTCATGATGAGCCATGTCGCGCCCATGAGCACGTAGGCCATGGGCAGCGCCGCCGCAATGGCCGCCGCAAAGACCGGGTAGTTCCAGCCGCTGTCGCCAAAGCCGCTCACATAGCGGCCGAGCATCCAGCCTTGCGAGACGGCGGTGATGGTCGATCCGGCGAAGAAAAGGCGGTCCCACATTGTTTTGTGAGCGGCGCGCGCCTTGACGCGGAAGTCAAACGCCACGCCGCGCAAGATCAAGCCAATCAGCATCAGCGTGACCGGCAGATAGAGCTGGCCAAGCACCACGCCATGCGCCTTCGGGAAGGCCACCAGCAAGATGCCGATGCCGAGCACGAGCCAGGTTTCATTGGCGTCCCAGAAGGGGCCAATGGAGGCGATCATCACGTCCTTTTCTTGCGGCGTTGCGCGGTGCATCAGCATGCCCACGCCGAGGTCGTAGCCGTCGCTCACCACATAGATGAGCATCGAGACGCCCATCAAGGCCATGAAGATCACGGGGAGGGAAGCGTCGAAGCTCACGCAGCGCTCCCGCTCGACACCGCACCTGAAGTCATCGCGCCGGCCGGCGTGGCGGCGCGGTCAGCGGCGTCTTCGCGCAGCACTTCTTCCGGCTTCTCGGCCATGTACTTCAGCACGCCGACATACGACACGATGAGCGCCAGGTAGAGCGTGACGTAGAGCGCCAGCGTCAGCCCAATCATCGGCGCGGGCGTGGTCGACACCACATCGGCCGTGCGCACCAGGCCATAGACGATGAAGGGCTGCCGGCCAATCTCGGTCACATACCAACCGGCGACGGTTGCGACCCAGCCTGAGAACGTCATCCCCGCAAAGACCCAGAGCAGCGGCCGAGGCAGCATCGTCGGTTGCCACTTCGTGCGGCGGTAGAGCCACCAGCCTGCCCAACTCACTGCCAGCATCAGCAGGCCCACGCCCACCATGATTCGGAACGCGAAGAACAGCGGCAGCGGCGGCGGGTGCGCGCCCTTGAACTCGTTCAAGCCTTTGATCTCGCCTTCAGGGTCGTGCGTGAGGATCAGGCTCGCGACCTTCGGCACCTTGATCTCGAAGTGGTTCTTGCGCTCGGTGGCATCCGGAATCGCGAACAGCAGCAGCGGCGCGCCGCGTTCGGTCTCCCACACGCCTTCCATGGCGGCGATCTTTTGTGGCTGGTGTTCGAGCGTGTTCAGGCCGTGCGCATCGCCCGCCAAAATTTGCAGCGGGATCGCGATGGCCGCGAGCGTGAGGCCCACACGCATCACGCGGGGCGCCGAGCGCTGGCCCACGCCTTTGATCGTTTGCCAGGCCGAGAGGCCGATCAACAGGAACGCGCAAGTCAAGGCCGAAGCCAGCGTCATGTGCGTGAACCGATACGGGAACGACGGGTTGAACACCACATCGACCCAGCTCTTGACGTGGTAGACGCCGTCGATGATCTCGTAGCCCGCGGGCGTCTGCATCCAGGAGTTCAGCGCCAGGATCCAGAAGGTGCTCAGCGTGGTGCCAAAGGCGACGAAGAAGGTCGCGATGAAGTGCACCTTCTCGGTCACCTTGCCGTGGCCAAAGAGCATCACGCCGAGAAAGCCCGCCTCCAAGAAGAAGGCGGTCATCACCTCGTAGCCGAGCAAGGGCCCGGCGATGTTGCCCACCTTCTCCATGAAGCCCGGCCAGTTCGTGCCGAACTGAAAGCTCATCGTGATGCCGCTCACCACGCCGAGCGCAAAGCTCAACGCGAACACCTTGGTCCAGAAGCGATAGGCATCGAGCCAGCCTTGGGCGAGCGCTTTGTCGGGGCCGTTGCGCGTTTGCAGCCAGCGCCAGCGGAAGAAGAGCAGCAGCCAGCCGAGGCCGAGGCTGATGGTTGGGAACAGGATGTGGAAGGTGATGTTGGCGGCGAACTGCATGCGCGCCAGGATGAGTGCGTCCATCTCGCGGTACTCCTACTTTCTGCTGCCGGCGGCTTTGGCGGTGCCGAGGCGGCCGGTGAATTCAAGCACCTTTTGAACTTTCGCGCCCATGCGCATCAGTTTGGCCAGGGTTTGTTGGTCCATGCGCTGCACGTCGTCGAACCAGGTCGTGGTGAGTTCGATCAAGTCGTGCATGCCGCGCATGCGTTCGAGTGCGATGCGGTCTTCTTCCGTGGCCGGCGTCTCAAGCAGCGCATTGCGCAGCATCGACAGCGTCGGCTCGATCTCGCGGCGGCGGCGCTCTTCGGCCAGCGTGCGGAAGATTTCCCAGGCGTCGCTCGGTGCATCGAAATACTCGCGCCGGTCGGAAGGTTGGTGCCGCAAACTGACGAGGCGCCAGGCCTGCAACTCCTTCAAACCCATGCTCACGTTGGAGCGCGAGAACTCGAGTTGCTCGGCAATCTCGTCGGCATTCAGCGCGCGCGGCGAGACAAAGATCAGTGCGTAGATTTGGCCGACCGTGCGGTTGATGCCCCAGCGGCTGCCCATCTCGCCGAAGTGGGCTACGAAGCTGCGAACGAGTGGTGAAAGCGATGTCATCAGCGAGCTCGGGTAGGCCATGGCAATGGGAAATGAGTCTACCGAAAATTCAGTAATCTCTGAAAGTTCAGGTTTGACCGCACGCCCGTATCGGGCAAAAAGTTGCCGCCCGCAGCGACAATCGTTGCCCGATCTGACCTCCCACGGAGCCCTTCGCTTGACTGCCTTGCCCACGCCCGTTGCCACCCGTCTTGGCGCTCTTGCGCTGCTGCCTTTTTTGCTCGGGGCCAGCTTGGTCTGGATCGTTCGTGAAGATGCGCACCCGCATGTCACGGCCGGCTTGTCAGCCTACGCGGCGGTGGTGGTGGCTTTCATCGGCGGCATTCACTGGGGCTTTGGTTTTCGCGAGCCGGCGCCGCAGGCATCGCTCTTCGTCTGGGGCGTGGTGCCGGCGATCGTGGCGTGCATTGCGGTGGTGATGCCGCCCTACGCCGGGCTCGTGGTTCACGGCGTGATGCTGGTCGTGTGCTATTTGGTTGACCGCAAGGTCTACCCCAAGCACGGCGCGGCGGCGTGGCTCACTTTGCGCTTTCGCCTGAGCGTGATCGCCAGCCTCAGTTGCTTCGTCGGCGCGGCCGGCAGTTGACCCCTCTTACTCATCCGCAACCAGCGCCACTCATCGCCCACCCATGCTCACCTACCGAATCGACGTGGCCGATGCCCACGCACATCTCTTCCGCGTCAGCCTCACACTGCCTGCACCGCGCGACGGCCAGCGCCTGAGCTTGCCGGTGTGGATACCCGGCAGCTACCTCGTGCGTGAGTTCGCACGGCACCTGTCGGGCCTCACCGTGTCTGCCGGCACCCTCGCGCAAGTTGACAAAGCGACCTGGGTTTGGTCTGGTGAGAGCAGCACCCGCTCAGTCACCGTCAGCTGGCTCGCCTACGCGTTCGATACCTCCGTGCGCGCTGCGTTTCTCGATGCCCACCGAGGCTTCTTCAACCCAACCAGCCTGTGCCTGCGCGCAGAAGGGCGCGAGGCCGAGCCGCACCGCATCGACATCAAGCGCCTGCCCGCCGGCTGGCAGGTTGCCACGGCGCTGGCCGCGGGGAAGGTCGATGCCAATGGCCGCGGCACCTACGAGGCCGCTGACTACGACGAACTGGCCGACAGCCCCTTCGAGCTCGGCCGCTTCTGGCGCGGCACGTTCACGGCCGGCGGCGTGGCGCACGAGCTCGTCGTCTCGGGCGCCTTGCCCGATGCCGATCTCGACCGTCTGCTGGCCGACACGCAGCAAATCTGCGCCGCCGAGATCGCCTTCTGGCATGGCCGCGGCAGGGGCGCCAAGAAGCCGCCGTTCACGCGCTACGTGTTCTTGCTCAACCTGGTTGAAGACAGCCACGGCGGCCTGGAGCACCGCGCCAGCACCGCCTTGCTCGGCGCGCGCCGCGCCGTGCCCGAGCGCGGCAAAGCGGGTGCGCTCGCGAAGAGCGAAGCGAGTGACGCTTACGTCAGCTTGCTCGGCCTGATCAGCCACGAGTACTTTCACACCTGGAACGTCAAGCGGCTGCGGCCCGCCGAATTCGAGCGCTACGACTACACGCAAGAGAACTACACCGAGCTGCTGTGGTTCTTCGAAGGCTTCACGTCGTACTACGACGATCTCTTTCTCGTGCGAGCCAAACTGATCGACAGCAGCCGCTATCTGAAGCTCGTCTCGCGCACGCTCAGCGCTGTGCTCGGCCAACCCGGCCGCCATGTGCAAAGCCTGGCCGAGGCCAGCTTCGACGCTTGGGTCAAGTACTACCGGGCCGATGAGAACACGCCCAACGCCACCATCAGCTACTACACCAAGGGCTCGCTCGTTGCCCTCGCACTCGACCTCACCTTGCGCGCCGAAGGCCACGGCACGCTCGACGATGTGATGCGCGCGCTCTGGGCCAACAGCAGCCGCGGGCCCCGCGCCGGGCTCATCACCGAGGCCGACATCGCCGCCGCGTTGCAGCAAATCGGCGGCCGCTCCTTTGCGCCCGAGCTCGCCGCCTGGGTGCACGGCACCGATGATTTGCCCCTGCCGGCGTTGCTCGCCGCTGTTGGCATCGATTGGCATCACCAGCCCGCCACGCTGGCACAGCGCCTGGGCTTGCGCGCGAGCGAAAGCGCGCTCACCGGCATCAAGCTCAGCCACGTGCTGCGCGGTGGCGCGGCCGAGCAGGCGGGCTTGTCGCCGGGCGACGAGGTGCTCGCCGTCAACCGCTGGCGCGTGCGCCGCCTCGATGACGCGCTCCGCGTGCTCGTGCCGGGCAAGCCGGCGGAGTTGCTCATCGCGCGCGATCAGCGTGTCATCACACTCGCGCTGACCTTGCCGGCCGACGCGGCTGCGTCAGGCGCCGTCTCGTTGCAAGCGGGCGCGCGCGCCACGGCTGCGGCGCTGGCCTTGCAAAAGGCATGGCTCGCCGGGTGAAACCGCCGCTCGCGAGCCGGCGGCGCGTTGTGCTGCTGGCGCTGGCGCTGGTCGTGTTCGCAGCGCATGTGGCAGTGACGAATCACATCGCCGAAGGGATGATCGACTTCGGCGCGGCGCAGGCGATGCCGGCGCGAATCGAAGTTGCGTATGTGCGCGAACTCGAATTGGCCGCGCCACCGCCGGCGGCTGCGCCAGCTGCCGCACCCGTGGCTGCGCCGCCGGCCGTGGCGCCTGCAGCGTCAGCCGCTGCATCGGGCGCCACGAACGTGAAGACCGCGAAAGCCGCGAAGCCACGCGTGACCGTGACCGCGCCCGAGCCCGAGCCGCCAGCCGAAGCGGCGCCCGCCGAGCCGCCACCTGAACCCGCGCCAGAACCCGCCATCACCGCCGCTGCCGAGCCCGCATCGGCCGCATCCGCCCCAGAGCCCGTCAGCGCTGCAGCCTCAGAACCTGCGCTGGACACGGCGGCTGCCGCGGCCGAAGCCGTGGCCTCGGCCGCCTCCGGCGCGGCCACGTTCGACTGGCCAGCCTCCACGCGAGTGACCTACGTGCTCACCGGCAACTACCGCGGCGAAGTGCAGGGCGATGCGCAAGTCGAATGGGTGCGAGCAGGCAACCGCTACCAAGTGCACCTCGACTTGACCGTCGGCCCGAGCTTTGCGCCACTCATCACGCGGCGCATGAGCAGCGACGGCGAGCTCGGCCCCGGTGGCCTCGAGCCGCGCCGCTATGACCAAGACACCAAGGTTGTGATGCGCGACCGCAAGCGCATCGCCATGAGCTTTGATCCGCAGACCGTGACCCTCGCCAACGGCGACCGGCGCGACAGCGTCCCCGGCGTGCAAGACACCGCGAGCCAGTTCGTGCAGCTCACCTTTCTCTTCACGACGCGTCCTGATCTGCTCAAAGTGGGCGGCTCGTTTGAGGTGCCGCTGGCGCTGCCCAACAGAGTCGACCGCTGGACATACGACGTGCTCGGCGAGGAAACGCTCTACACCTCCTTCGGCCCGCTCCAGAGCTTTCACTTGAAGCCGCGCCGCGAGTCGACCAAACCCGGCGACTTGCGCGCCGAGATCTGGTTTGCGCCGCAGTTGCGCTACTTGCCGGTGCGCATTCGCATCGAGCAAGACGCTGCCAACTTCGTCGATTTGATGATCGCGCGCAAGCCGCAGATGGCGTCACCTTAAAGCCGCCGCGCCACTGCCGCGGCACATGGCTCGTATAGTGGCTCGGCACTCCAAGGAGCCCCTGTGAGCTATCAAAACATCCTCGTCGAAACCCGCGGCGACGGCCCGCGCCGCACCGGCCTCATCACCCTCAACCGCCCCAAGCAACTCAACGCCTTGAACGACGCGCTGATGGACGAACTCGGCGCCGCGTTGAAGGCCTTCGATGCTGACGCGGCGATTGGCTGCATCGTCATCACCGGCAGCGAGAAAGCCTTTGCGGCCGGTGCCGACATTTCCGCCATGGCGACGATGAGCTTCAGCGACGCCTACGGCGGCGACTTCATCACCCGCAACTGGGAGCAAATCCGCAGCATTCGCAAACCGGTGATCGCCGCAGTGGCCGGCTTCGCGCTCGGCGGCGGTTGCGAGCTCGCGATGATGTGCGACTTCATCATCGCGGCCGACTCCGCCAAGTTCGGCCAACCCGAGATCAAGCTCGGCATCATCCCCGGCGCCGGCGGCACGCAGCGCCTACCGCGCGCCATCGGCAAAGCCAAGGCGATGGACATGGTGCTCACCAGCCGCATGATCGATGCGGCCGAGGCCGAGCGCGCCGGGCTCGTCTCACGCGTCGTGCCGGCGGCCGAGTTGATTGCGGTGGCGCTCGCTGCGGCAGACGCCATCAACGAGCTCAGCGGCCCGAGCGTGATGATGGCCAAAGAGAGCGTCAACCGCGCCTTCGAAGGGCCGCTGGCCGAAGGCATCATGGTCGAGCGGCGCCTCTTCCAATCGCTCTTCGCGACCGAAGATCAAAAAGAAGGCATGGACGCCTTCCTGAACAAGCGCAAGCCATCGTTCAAGCAGCGCTGAAACCCGCTGCGCCAACGACTCCGCTGCGGAGTAGACCGCAGCGCGCGCCGTGAGGCGCGTGCGACAAGGCTCGCATGGCGGTGCGCGGCTCCTGGCCCGCGAGCTGTCGGGTTTGTCGCCAACCAGTCGTTAGTGGCTCATGACCTGAGCCTGCTCGGGTTGTTGATTTCTGGCGCGCCTCGCGCGCGCTTGCAGCGCCCGATCGATTGATCCGGCGTTCGGGCCCGCAGCACAACAGCGTGTGCGGTTTTTGGCGCACCCCCGAGTGCGCTGCGCCAGGGCTTCGGCTTTCTGCGCGCTCCTTCGCTTGGTGTCGAAATTACAAGTGCTTACCTCGTAATCATTGGCCCTGTGCAGTGACCAACCAACGCTTGAGCCGCTGCAACCCGCTGCAACCCGCTGCAACCCGCTGCCAGTTTGGCTCGGTAGACCGGCTCCAACGCAAAAGGGATTTACATGGCTTCTCGCGCTCGAATCATCAGCATGCGCACCAAGCGGCCCTGGGGCACTTGGAGCTTGGCAGCGATCGTCTTGTACGCAGTGGCCTGGTGGCTGTGGGCGCATGTGCTGAACGACGATGCGCCGCCCAGGGCCCGCGTAGAGCTGGCGAGTGCTTGGCGCGATAGCCCCTTTGCCGCGGTTCGTGCCACTGACACGCCGCTGGCCGCACCCGTGCCCGCCCAAGTCGGCTTGCCGGCCAGCAGCGCGGTGCTCGCTACCCCCACACCGCTGGCGCTGCAACACAGCGCGTTGACCAAAGCAGATGCCGCGCAGTTGGCCGAGTACGCCGGCATGGACGCCAAGCTCAAACCCAACAGCCCCGTGCCGGAGTGGGTGGCCGAGCGCGACCTGGCGGCGGCCGTGAGCAGCGTTGACCCGAACACGACGCTTGCAAACTTCGCCTGCGCCGAGGAGTTTTGCCGGCTCGACGTGCAGACCGCCAGCGGCATGGCGCAAGGCGACGTTGCTGAAGCCATCACCGCGCCACTGGCCGGCCAGGGCGCCCTGATGTTTCGTTACCCAGAAGACCAGCCCAACCGCGTCGTGGTCTACCTGTTGAGCCCGCAATCCTCCGGCAACGCTCAGGCGGAGCCCGGCGTCAACCCAACGAAAGCCGCCCAATGAAGAACTTGTTCCGGCCGACAGTCGCCCCGCGTGCATTGCTCCACTGGATTGCCCAGCCCAGCCTGGCGATGGTGACCGCCGCCGCGTTACACATGGGTGCTTACGCCGCCAGCACGCCAGACGGCGCGCAACTCCAGCTCGAAGCAGCCCCGGCAGACACCGCACGGGACGAAGCGGCGCAAAGCGAACTTGAGTACGCGCGCCTGGACCAACAAGTCGCTGCCCGCGACGGCCGGCGCCAGTGGGCGCCGCCGATGGAACTGCGCCGAGCAGCACAGGCGGCATGGCCGCAGGCCGTGGTGGGCGAATCAGCCTGCGGCGTCGAGGTGTGCCGCGTGCATATCAGCCACAACGAACCCGATTTCGTCAACGACTTTCTCCGCAAGCTGCTTGATCTGCAAGACAGCGCAGGCGGCCCCCAGAGCACTGCCGGCATTGTCATTCGTTACTACGACGACAAGCCACTCGACTTGACCATCTACCTGCTGATGCCAGAGGCACCCGCAGCGCAGAAGGTCGGTTCCGCCGCGTCCTCGCGGTAGGTATTGCATTTGCATTGTTGCAACTCACCGCACTGCGCCCGCCAGGGTGGTAAGTG
>JAYWGR010000064.1:0-28432 GCA_043778145.1 Rhizobacter sp. | reverse complement strand
CTCGACGCGATCCGGCACGGCGTCATCACGGCCGACAATCTGCTCGACGCTGCGTACACCCTGCAGGTTGGGCGTGACGCGATGGACGTGCGGCTGGCCTGCGTGGTCAGCACGCTGGAACAGCTGCGCGACAAGCTCGTACAATTTCTGCAAGGCGAAACCGCGATCGACAACCTGTATCGCGACGATGTCACACGCCACAAGGATACAGTGGCGGCATTTGACGCGGATCTGGAACTGCAGGAAGCCATCGCAAAGTGGATCGCGCGCGGCAAGCTCGACAAGCTGGCCGAACTTTGGGTGAAAGGCCTGAGCTACGACTGGAACATGCTGCACGCTGGCCGCAAACCGCGCCGCATCGCGCTGCCGACGTATCCGTTTGCGCAGGACCGCTACTGGGTCTGGCCGGCCGACCGCTCAGGATTAGTACTGCCGCAGAGCGCCGACGCCGACGTTGTCAACACGCTGCTGCTGCGCCAGCAATGGCGGGCCAGCACGGTCACGCCAGCGCCAGCGCCGGCCTATGCAGGGCATCTGGTGCTGCTATGCGGCAGCGACGTCGATGCAGCCGAGTTGTCCGGCCTGCTGGGCCAGGCCGATTGCCGCCATTTGCCGCCCGACTATACAGCGCAGGCCGAAACCTTGCTTGGCCACTTGCAGTCGCTGCTGCAGAGCAAGCCGGCAGCGCCGGTACTGGTCCAGCTGGTCGTGCCCGCGACCGGACCGCAGCAAGCGGCGGCCGGGCTGGCCGCCTTGCTCAAGACGGCAAGGCTGGAACATCCAAAGTTGCTCGGGCAAGTGATTAGCATCGACATTGAGGGCGATACCGCCGCGCTGGCGGCGACGCTGCGCGAGAACAGCTGCCGGTCGCAGGACGCGCAGGTACGTTACGCGGCGGGCGAGCGCCAGGTGCCGCTCTGGAGTGAACTGACCGGCACGGTGGCGCAGCAGCCATGGAAAGCCGGCGGTGTGTACCTGATCACCGGCGGCCTCGGCGGCCTGGGCCGGATCTTCGCGCAGGAGATCGCGCGCCAGGCGCGGGGCGCCACGCTGGTGCTGACCGGTCGGCGCGAACTTGACGACGCGGGCCGGCAACAGCTCGCTCAATTGGAAACGCTGGGCGCCAAGGCACGCTACCGCGCACTTGACGTGGCCGACGGCGACGCCGTGGCGCAACTTATCTTGCAAATACAACAAGAGCACGCAGGACTGAACGGCATCCTGCATGGCGCCGGCCAGATCCGCGACAGTTTGCTGGCGAAGAAGAGCGGGGAAAACCTGCGCGAGGTGCTGTCGGCCAAGGTGGCCGGCTTGATCAACCTGGACCAGGCAAGCTGGGACATGGCGCTCGATTGCTTCGTCTGTTTCTCGTCGCTTGCCGCAGTGCACGGCAACGTCGGGCAGGCGGACTACGCGGCAGCAAATGCTTTCATGGACAGCTACGCAGCCTACCGCAACGCGCGGGTGGCGAACGGCGAGCGGCACGGCCAGACGCTGTCGTTGAACTGGCCCTTGTGGCAGGACGGTGGCATGCAGCTCGATGGTGCGGCCGAAGAGGCAATGCGCCGGGCCAGCGGCATGGCGCCGCTGGGTACGGCAAGCGGCATCGAGGCGCTCTATCGGGCCCTGGGCAGCGGGCTCGACCAGGTTGCAGTCGTGGCAGGCGATGCCGTGCGGATCCGGCAGACATGGCTCGACGCACAGGAGGTTGCGCCCTTTGAGGACGTATCGCCAGCGGCCGCCGGGATCGACGAGGCGCTGCTGCGCGAGAAGCTGCGGCACCTGCTGCTGCAGTCAGTCTCTTCGCTGCTGATGGTGAAGGAGGAGAAAATCAACCCGTATGCCGAATTGAGCGAGCTTGGCCTCGATTCCGTGACCTTGCGCAGCTTTGCCGATCGCCTGAACCAGGACTACGGCACCCGGCTAGCGCCCGCATTGTTTTTTGAATACCCGACGCTGAACGGCCTGACCGACTACCTGATGACCGATTACCGCAGCCTGTTCGCTGCCAGATTCGGCGCCACGGTCCGGACGACGCAAGCGCTGGCGCCTGCGGCCCTTGCAGCACCAGTTGCCCGGGCCGCAGCGCCGCTTCCGGCCCAGGCGGCAAGTAGCGAGCCGATTGCCATCGTCGGCCTCAGCGGCAGCTTCCCGCAAGCGGCAGACATCAAGGCATTCTGGCAGAACCTGGCCGCAGGCAAGGACTGCATCACCGAAATCCCCGCCGAGCGCTGGGATTGGCGCGAGTATGAAGGCGACCCGGCCACGCAGCAGAAGACCCGCGTCAAATGGGGCGGTTTCATCGACGGTGTCGAACAATTCGATCCGCTGTTCTTTGGTATTTCGCCGAAGGAAGCAGAACAGATGGACCCCCAGCAACGGCTGCTGATGCTGCATGTCTGGAACACCATCGAAGACGCCGGCTATGCCGCCGGCTCGCTTGCCGGCAGCAATACGGCGATCTTTGTCGGCACCGGTAGTACCGGTTATACCGACTTGATGCATCAGGGGCAAAGCGCGATCGAAGGCTACACCTCGACTGGCGCGGTGCCGTCGGTGGGGCCGAACCGGATGAGTTTTTTCCTCGACCTGCACGGGCCGAGCCAGCCGGTCGAGACCGCCTGCTCCAGTTCGCTGGTGGCAATCAGGCGCGGCGTGCTGGCGATTGAGAACGGCGAAAGCGACGTCGCCATCGTCGGCGGCATCAATACCTTGCTTACGCCCGACGTCTACGTCAGCCTGAGCAAAGCCGGGATGCTGAGCGAGGACGGCCGCTGCAAGACGTTTTCGGACCGGGCCAATGGTTACGTGCGCGGCGAAGGCGTCGGCATGCTGATGCTCAAGCGGCTGTCCGCCGCCGAACGCGACGGTGACCACATCTATGGCCTGATCCTTGGTACCGCCGAAAACCACGGCGGGCGCGCCAATTCGCTTACCGCGCCTAATCCCAAAGCCCAGGCCGAACTGGTCAAGACGGCGTTGCGCAAGGCGGGCGTCGATCCGCGCACGGTCGGCTACATCGAGGCGCACGGGACCGGCACCCCGCTGGGCGATCCGGTTGAGATCAATGGCCTGAAGCACGCGTTTCGCGACCTGTACGCCGCCACCGGCGCCACCGAGGTCGAAGCGGCGCACTGCGGCATCGGCTCGGTGAAGAGCAACATTGGCCATCTGGAAATGGCGGCCGGCGTGGCCGGCGTGATCAAGGTGTTGCTGCAGATGCGGCACCGGACGCTGGTGCCGACCCTGCACAGTACACCCCTCAACCCTTACGTCGAACTCGACGGCAGTCCGTTCTACATCGTGCAGGAAATGCGCGCCTGGGCTGCGCCGCAGGACGCAGCGGGCAATGAGCTGCCGCGCCGCGCGGGCGTGTCGTCGTTCGGCTTCGGCGGGGTCAATGCGCACGTGGCGCTGGAAGAATACATCCCGAAGGTGAGCTCGCAGCCAGCGCGGCCGGTTGATGCCGCGCAGCCGGTCATGATCGTGCTGTCGGCCAGGAATGCGCAACAGTTGCGGGAGCGCGTGCAGCAACTGCGCGAGGCGATCCGGTGCGGCGTGGTCACACAAGAAAACCTGGCCGATGTCGCCTACACGCTGCAGGTCGGACGCGACGCCATGGACGCGCGCCTCGGGTTGCTGGCCGATTCGATGGGCGCGCTGGCGGCAATGCTGGAAGCGGCGGCGGCCGGCGAGGCGGCCAATGACCTTTACCGTGGCGAACTCAAGCGCAGCCAACAGGACATGGCCTTGTTCGGCACCGATGAAGACGCCGCGCAGCTGATGGCGTCGTGGCTGGCCAAGCGCAAGTATGGGAAGTTGCTGGAACTGTGGGTCAAGGGACTGGCAGTCGACTGGAGCCGCCTGTATGGCGCCGACGGCACACAGCGCCCGCGCCGGATCAGTCTGCCCACCTATCCGTTCGCCCTGCAACGCTGCTGGGTACCGCCCGCAAGCGCAGCGGCTGCCCCGGCCAGTGCCGCGACGGCGCTGCACCCGCTGGTCCACCGAAATACCTCCGATTTTTCAGTGCAGCGCTACAGTTCCACCCTCACCGGCAAGGAGTTTTTCCTGGTCGACCATGTGATTCAGGGCAAGCGCGTGCTGCCCGGGGTGGCGCATCTGGAAATGATCCGCGAAGCGATCTGGCTGGCGAACGGCCAGAAGGACGCATTCCAGCTGCAGTTGCGCCATGTTGCCTGGGTGCGGCCGATCGTGGTCGAGGGCGGGCCGGTCGAGGTCCACATCGAACTGCAGCCGCAAGATGATGGCGGCATCGCCTATGAGATTTTCAGCGAAGACGGCGCCGAACGCCGGCTGCACAGCCAGGGGCGGGCACGGGCCGGCTTCAACGGCACGCCGGGCGTGCTCGATCTGGCGCAATTGCGCCAGGCTTGCCCCGAGACGGTTGCCGTGGAACAGGTGTATGAGCAATACCGGCGCATCGGCATGGAACATGGCCTGAGCTACCGCGTGGTCGCCGAAATCTACCGCGGCGAAAGCGCGGTGCTGGCGCGCCTGGCGCTGCCGCCGTCGGCGTTGACAGGCGGGCACTTCGGATTGCATCCTTGCCTGCTGGACGGCGCCTTGCAGTCGCTGATCGGCTTTGTCATGTCCGAACAGGGCAGCCAGACCTTGCTGCCGTTTGCGCTGGAGGAACTGGAGGTACTGGCCGGCTTCAACGAAAGGATGTGGGTGGCTGCACGGTTCAGCGCGGGCAGCCGGGCGGCCGAGCGCGTGCACAAGTTCGATCTCGATCTGTGTGACGACGACGGCCGGATCTGCGCGCGTTACCGGGGCTTCACCACACGCGTGCTGGAAGGCGCCGTCGGCGGCGAAGCTGCGATCGTGGAAACTCTGCTGCTGCAGCCGCAATGGCGGGCCGAACCGGCGGCGGGCGAGTCGCTTGCCTGCGCCGAACACCTGGTGCTGCTGTGCGCCAGCCAGGGCGCCCCGGCCGGCTTGTCGGCATTGCTGGACGGCGCGCGCTGCATGCAGTTGCCGGACGATTACGCCGGCCAAGCCGAGGCCGTGCTGGAACAGTTGCAGTTGCTAATGCCGGGCAAGGCCGCCGTACCAGTGCTGGTGCAACTGGTGGTGCCGAGCTCCGGTGCGCAGCAGGTGGCGGCGGGCCTGGCCGGACTGATCAAGACGGCGCGGCTGGAACACCCGAAGTTGATCGGGCAGGTGATCGCGCTCGAGCGCACGGATGATGCGGGGCAATTGGCCGTAAGGCTGCGGGAAAACCGCTGCTGTCCACGCGACGTGCAGATCCGCTACGTCGGCGGTGAGCGCCAGGTGCTGGGCTGGCGTGAGCTGGCGGCCGAACCGGCGCAGCCGTGGCGCGCCGGCGGCGTGTATCTGGTGACCGGGGGGCTGGGCGGTCTTGGCCTGCTGTTCGCCAAGGAAATTGCCCTACAAGCGAAGGAGGCGACGCTGGTATTGACCGGACGGCGCGAACTGGATGACGCTGGCCGGCGCCAGATCCGGGCATTGGAAGCGCAGGGCGCCACGGTTCAATACCAAACGGTGGACGTGGCCGACCGCGAAGCGGTGCGGGCACTGGTCTTGCAGGTGCAGGAGCATCATGAGGCGCTGAACGGCATCGTGCACAGCGCTGGCTTGATCCGCGACAGCCTGCTGCTCAAGAAGACTGCGGCGTCGCTGCGTGAAGTGCTGGCGGCCAAGGTCGGCGGGTTGATCAATCTGGACGAGGCCAGCCGAGACATCGAGCTTGACTGCTTCATCTGCTTCTCGTCGCTGGCAGCGATGCGAGGCAACGTCGGGCAGGCCGATTACGCGGCCGCAAACGCCTTCATGGATGCTTACGCGGCCTATCGCAACAGTTTGGTGGCAGGCGGCATGCGGCAAGGCCGTACCTTGTCGGTCAACTGGCCGCTGTGGCGCGACGGTGGGATGCAAGTGGACGTCGCGACCGAGCAGGCGATGGCGGCGGCGGGCATGGTGCCGCTGCGCCGCGAAAGCGGCATCGACGCGCTGTACCGTGCGTACGGCAGCGGGCTGGACCAGGTGGCGGTGATCGAAGGCCACGGCGCGCGGATACGGCAGTCGCTGCTCGCTCAACCAGCAGCTTTTGTTCCCCGTGCGGCACCGGTGCTGGCGCTCGCCGCAGGCGAAACGGACAGCGGCCTGCGGCAACAGGCGGGGCACTACCTCAGCAAGTTGTTCGCTACCGCGCTCAATATGACGCCCCAGCAGATCGAGATCGATGCGCCACTGGAAACCTACGGCATCAATTCAATCATCGTGATGAGCCTGACGACCGAGCTGGAACGCGCATTCGGCTCGCTGTCGAAAACGCTGCTGTTCGAATACCAGACGGTGGGGGCGCTGGCCGACTACTTCCTGGAAAACCATGCGGCGCAGATGCAGCCGCTGCTGGCAGCCGGGGGCGAAGCAAAAGCTACGGCGTCGCCGGGCAGCGTGGCAACGGCGCAAAGCAGCGTGGCGCCGTCCTCTCAGCATGGCGCCGGCAGCCGTTTTCGGCCGCGCGACGCGCAGCCTCGGGACCTGTCGGCGGCGACGGGCGACGACATCGCCATCATTGGCGTGGCCGGCAGTTATCCGCAGGCGCGCAATCTGGCAGAGTATTGGCGCAACCTGCGCGACGGCGTCGACTGCATCACCGAAATCCCGAAAGAGCGCTGGGACCATACACAGTATTTCGACCCTGACAAGAGCAAGCCGGGCAAGAGCTACAGCAAGTGGGGCGGTTTTATCGACGGCGTCGACGAATTCGATCCGCAATTTTTCAATCTGCTGCCGCGCGACGCCGAGATGATCGATCCGCAGGAACGGCTGTTCCTGCAATGCGCCTACGGCGCGCTGGAAGATGCCGGCTACACGCGCGAGACGCTGGCGCAATTCCAGGCGCACGGCTTGAAGGGCAACGTCGGCGTCTACGTCGGCGTGATGTTCGAGGAATACCAGTTGTATGCCGCGGAGCAACAGCAGCTCGGCAATCCGGTGACGGTGTCGGGCAATCCTGCTTCGATCGCCAACCGGGTCTCGTACTTCCTGAATCTGCACGGGCCAAGCATGGCGGTTGACACCATGTGCTCTTCGTCACTGACGGCGATTCACCTCGCTTGCGAGAGCCTGCAGCGCGACGGCTGCGAACTAGCGATCGCCGGCGGCGTGAACGTATCGGTCCACCCGAACAAATACTTGATCCTCAGTCAAAGCAAATTTGCATCGAGTAAGGGACAGTGCGAAAGCTTCGGCGTCGGCGGCGACGGCTACGTGCCAGGCGAAGGCGTGGGTGCGGTCATCCTCAAGCCCTTGGCACGGGCGATCGCCGACGGCGATCACATTTACGGCGTGATTAAGGGGAGCTGCATCAACCATGGTGGCAAGACCAACGGTTACACGGTGCCCAATCCGGTGGCGCAGGCGAACGTCATCGCGCGCGCGCTCAAGACTGCCGGCGTGCACCCGCGTACCATCAGCTACATTGAAGCGCACGGCACCGGCACCTCGCTCGGGGACCCGATCGAAATTACGGGCTTGAAGCGGGCGTTCGACGAGCATACCCGCGACCGTCAGTTCTGCGCGATCGGCTCGGTGAAGTCGAACATCGGCCACGGCGAGAGCGCGGCCGGCATCGCCGGACTGACCAAGGTGCTGCTGCAGATGAAGCATGGCCAGCTGGTGCCGAGCCTGCATTCGCGCGAACTGAACCCGAACATCGACTTCGCCCGCACGCCGTTCGTGGTGCAGCAGGAGTTGGCCGAATGGAAGCGGCCGGTGGTCGAGATCGACGGCGTGCAGCGCGAATATCCGCGCATCGCGGGCCTGTCGTCGTTCGGGGCGGGCGGGGCCAATGCCCACCTGATCATCGAAGAGTACCGCAGGCCGGCGCAGCTTGACTTCCGTCAGCCCGTCGTGCAACCAATACTGGTGCTGCTGTCGGCGAAGAACCAGGTGCGCTTGCAAGAGCGGGTGCGCCAGTTGCTCGACGCGGTAGAGCGCGGCGAGGTAAGACCGGATAACCTGGCCGATGCCGCCTATACCTTGCAGGTAGGGCGCGAAGCGATGGACGCGCGGCTGGCGTTGGCCGTCGATTCGGTGGACATGCTGCGCGACAAGCTGCAGCTGCTGTTGCAAGGCGACGCCGCGATTGACCAGGTCCATCGCGGCGACGTCAAGCGGCACAAGGACGAGATGTCGCTGTTGACGGCCGATGAAGACCTGGCTGGCCTGATCGCAGGCTGGGTCGCCAAGGGCAAACACGGCCGCCTGCTGGAATTCTGGAGCAAGGGGCTGAATTTCGACTGGAACCGACTGTACGGTGTCGGCCAGCCGCCGCGCCGGATCAGCTTGCCGGCGTATCCGTTTGCAAGAGAACGCTATTGGCTGCCAGTAGGTACTCCCGTCGAAGCCGCCGGTGTCGTCGCGGCCACTGCGCCCGCCACGTTCGAAACGGTGCTGCTGCAGCCGCAATGGCGAACCGTAGCGGCGGCGACGGGCGATGCACCTGTATATGCCGATCACCTGGTGCTGCTGTGCGAGAACATCGCCGATCCGGCCACGCTGGCGACCCACCTGGGTTCGGCCAGTTGCGAGCAACTGCCGCAGGACTATGCCGACCAGGCCGAGGCAGTGCTGGCACGGTTGCAAAAGCTGTTGCAAGAGAAGCCGTCGGAGTCGCTGCTGGTCCAGTTGGTGGTGCCGGCGTTTGGCCGTCAGCAGGTGGTGGCCGCTCTTGCGGGCTTGCTGCGCAGCGCCCGCCCTGAGTACCCAAGGCTGGTGGGGCAAGTGATTGCGCTCGACCGTGACGACGACGTCGGGCAACTGGCGGCCAAGCTGCGCGAGAATAGCCGCTGTCCGCACGAGCTCCAGATCCGCTACGCCGATGGCGAACGGCAGGTGCTCGGCTGGATCGGGCTGGCCGACGAGGTGCCGCAACAACCCTGGAAAGCAGGGGGTGTGTATCTGATCACCGGTGGGCTGGGCGGCCTGGGCCGGATCTTCGCCACCGAGATTGCACAGCAGGCTCAAGGCGCCACGCTGGTGCTGACCGGCCGGCGCGAGCTTGACGATGCAGGCCGGCAGCAAATCCGCGAACTGGAGGCGCTGGGCGCCACCGTCGAATACCGGGCGGTGGACGTGGCTGACCGCGATGCGGTCAAGCGGCTGGTGTTGCAGGCGCACCAAGAGCACGAAGGCTTGAGCGGCATCGTGCACAGCGCCGGGGTAGTGGCGCACGAGCGGCTGTTCATGAAGAAGACGCGGGAAGATCTGCATGCGGTGCTGGCGCCCAAAGTTGCCGGCCTGATCAATCTCGACGAAGCCAGCCGCGACATTGCGTTGGACTGCTTCCTCTGCTTTTCTTCAACCTCGGCGTTGCTGGGGATTGTCGGGCATGCCGACTATGCGGCCGCGAATGCCTTCATGGACCTCTACGCCGCCTACCGCAACAGCCTGGTGGCAATGGACCAGCGGCACGGCCGAACCTTGTCGATCAACTGGCATCTGTGGCAGGACGGCGGGCTGCAGGTCGATGCCGCAGTCGAGCGGGCCATGGAACGTCATACCGGCACTGTGGCGTTACGCCGCCGCGATGGCGTGCAAGCGCTGTACCGCGCGTACGGCAGCGGCCTGGACCAGGTGGCGGTGGTGGCCGGCGATCCGGCCCGGATTGGCCGCATGTTCTCGGGCGGCGCCAAGCCACAAGCACGGCTGCCGGCAACGGCGGCCCCGGTATCGGGCCCGCCCGCCGGTACGACGCCCGCGCCAGCGGCGCAAGGGCTCGCGGCCCAGATCGAGCGCATGCTGATCGGCATGGCTGCAGCACTGGCCAAGGTCAAGCCGGAACACCTGGACGCCGATACCGAACTGCACGAGTACGGCTTTGACTCGATCGTGGTGGCGGAGTTGGGCAATCGCCTCAACCAGGAATATCAACTCGACATAGCGCCGACGGTTTTCTTCCAGTATCCAACACTGGGCGGCCTCGCGCGCCACTTGAGCGGCCGTTATCCGGAGCTTTTCGCTGCGCGTCTGGGCGCGCCTGTGGCGGCGCCTGCTGCGCCCGCGCCATGGCCGCAGCAGCCGTTGCTGGCTGCGCCCGCATCGTCGGCGCCGGAGCCGATCGCGATCGTTGGCATCACAGGCCGTTTTCCTCAGGCCGAGGATCTTGACGTGTTCTGGCAAAACTTGCGCAGCGGGCGCGACTGCGTCACCGAAGCACCTAAGGAGCGTTGGGACAGTGCGCTCCACTTCGACCCGCGCAAGGGAATTCCCGGCAAGACCTACTCGCGCTGGGGCGGCTTCGTCGATGGTGTTGAGCATTTCGATGCCTTGTTCTTCAACATCTCGCCGCGCGAAGCGCAGGCGCTGGACGTTCAGATCCGGCTGTATCTGCAGACCGTGTGGAATCTGATCGAGGGCGGCGGCCACACGCGCGAGAGCCTGCGCCGGCAGCACCAGGGGAAAGTCGGCGTGTATGTGGGCGCGATGCCGCAGCCGACGCTGGCCTCGCCGAGCGATATTGCGAACCGGGTCTCGCATTTCTTCAATTTCGAAGGGCCGAGCATCGCCATCGACACCATGTGCTCGTCGGCCATGATGGCTATTCACCTTGCTTGCCGCGACCTGCAGCAGGGCGATTGCACGCTGGCCGTGGCCGGCGGCGTCAACGTGCCGCTGTCGGCGGCGCGCTTCGTTGCCCTGAGCCAGATGCAGCAGGCGGGCAGTCACGCCGCATGCCGCAGCTTTACCGAAGGCGACGGTTACCTGCCATCGGAAGGCGTGGGCGCGGTATTGCTCAAAACGTTGCGCCAGGCCATCGCCGATGGCGACACCATACTCGGCGTGGTCAAGGGCACGGCCACCCGCCACAGCGGACGCGCCAACGGCTACGGCGTGTCGAACCCGATTGCGCAGGCCAAGGCGATCGAGGACAGCTTGCTGCGCTCCGGCGTGGCGCCGTCAAGTATCAGCTATATCGAAGCTGCGGCGACCGGATCGGCGCTGGCCGACGCGCTTGAAATCGCCGCGCTCAACAGCGTTTTCGAAGCAGCCGGACAGGATGGCTGGCGCGCCCCGCTCGGCGCGGTGAAGTCCGTTCTTGGTCACCCCGAGTGGGCTTCCGGCATCGCCCAACTGGCCAAGGTGCTGCTGCAGTTGCAGCATCGCGAGCTGGCGCCGCTGGTGTCGGTCGGCGCCCTCAACCCGCAGTTGCGCCTGGAGGAGACGCCGTTCCACCTGCAGCAGACGCTGACGGAATGGGTGCCGGCGCATGGCGCCGACGGCCAGGTCCTGCCGCGGCGCGCGCTGATCAATTCGTTCGGCGCCGGTGGAACCTATGTCTGCAGCGTCATCGAAGAGTATGTGCCAACGCCGGCCGCTCCGCAGGGAAGCGGCGAGGCGGCCCCGGAGGCTCAGGTGTTCGTGTTTTCAGCCAGGACCGACGAGCGCCTGCGGGCGACGCTTGCGCAAGCGCTGGGGCGCCTCGAAGGCGGGCAGATGCTGTGCCTGCGCGATCTGGCCTACACGCTGCAAGTGGGGCGCGAGGCCATGGACAGCCGCCTTGCGGTGATGGCCTCAACGCGGCAGGAACTGATCGAGCGCCTACATGCACGACTGGACGGGCGGGCCACGGCGCCAGCAGGGGCAGCCTCGGTGGTTGACGTGTTGCTGGCCGAGCGCAATCTTGAAGGGCTGGCCATGCATTGGGAGCAGGGCGGTTCGGTGCCTTGGGCCAAGCTGCATGCTGGCACGGGCGCGCGCAAGATCGAGTGGCCGACCTATCCGTTTGCCAAGACCGTCTATCCGATCGGCGGTGCTGGCGTGATGCAGGCCTCAGCCTCGGAACCGACGCCGGGCACAAGCGCCGTTGCTGTAGCGCCGCCCGCAGTCCACAGCGGCATCGAGAAGCTGATGGTGGAGCTACTGGCCAGCGCGCTGGGCATCCCGGCGGCCGAATTGCCGGTCAACAAGCCGCTGCAGACGCTCGGTTACAACTCGATCGCGGCAATGGAGCTCAAATTCCGGCTCGAAGCGGCGCTGGGCCGCAGCATCGCCCTGCAACTGATCGGCGATGGCAGCCGTTCGATTGCCGAGCTGGCGCACGGCGTGGACGAGCAGGTGCAGCACGCGCCGCAAGCGGCAGTGGCTGCGCTGCCGGTGCCGGTGTTGCAGGCGCAGGCGCAGGCGCAGGCGTGCCACGAGCCATTCCCGCTGACCGACATGCAGGAAGCCTTCGTGCTCGGGCGCCGCGCCAGCTTGGGCGCTGAGCGCGTCGGCGCCCACATCTATGCTGAAATCGAGGTTGCCGGTGCGCTCGACATCTTCCGCCTGAACCAGGCCTGGCTGCGCCTAGTGGCCCGCCACGACATGCTGCGCGCAGTGTTCGACGGCGACCGGCAGACCATCTTGCCGAAGGTTCGCGATTACCGGTTCAAAGCGCTCGATCTGCGTTCGATGGGCGAGGCCGAACGGATGGGCAAGGCGGGCGCGCTGCGGCAATCGATGGAACAGCACGTGTTTTCGGGCCAGCAGTGGCCGCTGTTCGACATCCGCGTGGCGATCCACGGCGAAGGCCGTTACCGGATTCATTTCAGCATCGATGAGCTAATTGTCGACGGCCTGTCGGTCGATACGCTGGTGCGGCAATGGGACCGGCTGTACGCCGATCCAGGCCAGAGCTTGGCGACGATGGAACTGTCGTTTCGCGACTATGTACTGGCGATGAAGGCGTTTGAAGCTTCGGATAAATACGCGCAGGATCTCGGCTACTGGATGGCGCGGCTGGAGAACCTGCCGGGCGGGCCGCAATTGGCGCGGTCGGCAGCAGCTGGCGGCGCGCCGGCGCGCCGCAGCCGGTTGCACTACCACCTGCCGGCGGCGTCCTGGGCGGCGCTGCAAGCCAAGGCCAACGAGCTTGGCGTGTCGCCAACGGCGCTGGTGCTGGGTGTGTTCGCCGAAGTGTTGCGTGCCTGGAGCGCGAGCCCCAGCTTCACGCTGGTGCTGACCTATTTCAACCGGCCGCCGCTGCATCGGCAGATCCGCGAACTGATCGGACCGGCGATCTCGTCGCTGCTGTTCGTGGTCGAGCCGGCTGGCGGCGACGATTTCGGTGCGGTCGTGCAAGGCCATCACCAGCAGCTCTGGCAAGCCCTCGACCATAGCAGCGTCAGCGGTATTCAGGTGTTGCGGCAGTTGCGCAACCGCCGCCGCAGCGTGCCGGCAGCGCTGCCGGTGGTATTTACCTCAATGCTCGGCAGCGACGTGGCCGCCGATCCCTTGGCGCACTTGGGCGACGTGGTCTACACGGTCAACCAGACGCCGCAGGTCTACCTCGACCACCAGTTGCGCGATGCGAACGGCGGCATCGACTGCAGCTGGGACATTGCCGAGGACGGTTTCGAAGCGGGCTACCTGCAGGCGCTGTTCGTCGCCTATTGCCAAACCCTGGCTGGCCTGGCCGGCGGTGCACTGGCGTGGACGCTGGACAGCTTCTCGCGGCCGGTGGACAAGCCGGCTATTGCAGCGACTGCACTGCTGGCCGATTTGCTGCGGGATGCGCCCTATGAGGATGCGCAGGCGGCGTTCCCCCTGAGCGACCAGCAGCAAGCCTACGCCTACGGGCGCGCCTCGCGCCAGGAAGGCGGCGGCAGCAGTTGCCAGTTCTACCAGGAACTGCAGCTTGCGCAATTCGATCTGCCGCGCCTCGAAAAGGCGCTGGCCGGTCTGTTTGCGCGCCATCCGATGCTGCGCACGGTGGTCAACGCCGACGGCAGCCAGTCGGAACTGGCGCAGGTGCCGCATTACGAGATCGAGGTCAGCGATCTTGCGCGGCACGCTCCGGTGGAGCGGCAGCTTGCGCTCGTCTCTGTCCGGCGCGCCTTGCTGGAGCGGGCGGCGCCCATGGGGCAGTGGCCGTATTTCACGGTCGCCGTGTCGCTCCTGGACGGCCCTGCGGCATCGGTGCATCTGTGCTTCGACCTGATGATGATCGACAGCACCAGCATCGGCGTGCTGCTGCAGGAATTGATCGAGGGGTACGAGCAGCAGCAGGCCAGGCTGGCGGCGCCGGGCGTGACTTTCCGCAGCTATCAGCGCGCTGTCGAGCGCTTCAAGGATACGCCGGGCTATGACGAGCGGCTGGCCAACTGGCAGCGCAAGTTCGCCGAACTGCCGGGCGGTCCGGCGCTGCCGCAGCTGCCCGCCGGCGCGCCCGACGAGCATCTGCGCATCGGCGGCGAACTGCATCAATGGCCGGCGTTGAAGCAGTACGCGGCGGCGCAGAATGTTGCGCCGTCCATGATCCTGCTCACCGCCTATCTGGAGGTGCTCTACGCGTGGAACGGCCAGCGGCCATTGGCTGTCGTGGTGCCGGGCTGGGAGCGGCTGCCGGTGCATGCGGAGATCGAACGCGTTGTCGGCGATTTCACCACCTTAAGCTGGATTATTCGTAGCGGTAACATGGTACAATTATTAACACGATTGTCGCAGGTGGCGCGCCAGCACGCAGACGATCTGGCGCAGCGGCCGGTGAGTGGCTTGCAGGTTTTGCGGTGCTTGACGCTGCGCGATCGACAGCGGCGGTTGCGCTTTCCGGTGGTATTTACCAACCAGATCGCGCCATTGTCGCTGCCAGGCTCGCAGTTCAAGCTCGGCGAAGCACTCAGCAAGACGCCGCAAGTCTTCCTCGATAACCTCAGCAGCGAAGCGGGCAGCCGCCTGTTCTGCAGCTGGGACTTTGCAGGCGGCGTGTATGCGCCGGCGATGGTCAGGGAAATGTTCGACGGCTATCTGCGCTTGCTGGAGCTGCTGGGCAGCGATCCGGCGGCATGGCAGCGAACCGATTTCAGCAATGTCATCCGGGCGCGGCCGGCGACCTACGGCACGGCGGCCGAGTTGGCAGTGGCACTATGATTTTTCAATCAAACAGCAATAAGCTCAATGACGAAGGAGTTTTCGTGAAGGCAATTTTATTTCCAGGTCAAGGCGCGCAGTTCCGTGGAATGGGCAAGGATTTGTTTCCTCTGTATCGGGAGCTGACGGAAACGGCGTCGGATATTCTCGGTTACTCGATTGAAAAGCTGTGCACCGAAGACGTCGATGGCAAGCTGCGCCTGACGCAGTACACGCAACCGGCGCTGTACGTCGTCAATGCGCTCGGCTACTGCAAGCGGCGCGACGACGGCATGGCGCAGCCCGATTTCGTCGCTGGCCACAGCCTTGGCGAATACAACGCACTGCTCGCTGCCGACGTGTTCGACTTCAAGACCGGGCTGAAGCTGGTGAAGCGGCGCGGCGAACTGATGGGCGCGGCCAAGGATGGCGGGATGGCGGCCGTGATGGGCATCGACGAAGACAGCCTGCTCGCGCTGCTCAAGCAGCACCACCTGTCGTCGATCGACCTGGCCAATTTCAACACCTTGAGCCAGATCGTCATCGCCGGGCCGAAAGAGGCGATCGCGCAGGCCGAGAAGCTGATCGCTGCCAACAACGCGCGCTGCGTTGTGCTCAACGTCAGCGCCGCCTTTCATTCGCGCTACATGCAAGACGCCCGGCAAGCCTTCACGGAATTTCTGCAGCAGTTCAATTTTAATGCGCCGCAAATTGCGGTCATTGCCAACGTGTCGGCGCGGCCCTACCGTCAGGGCGACGTGGCCGACGCGCTGGCGCGCCAGATCACCAGTTCGGTGCGCTGGACCGACACCGTGCGCTACCTGATGGGCGCCGGCTGCACCGAGTTTATCGAGGTCGGCGGCGCGGTGTTGACCAAGATGGTCACCGAGATCCGCAAGACCGCCACGCCGCTGGTGCCCCAGGAAGAACCGGCGCCGGTCGTCGTCCGGAGTGTCCCGGCGGCGCCGAGTGTTGCTCCGGTCGCGGCACCGGCAGCGGGCGGCCGTCCGAAGCTGTCACCCGAGCATCTTGGCAGCGCGCTGTTTCGCAAGCGCTTCGGCATCAAATATGCCTACGCCGCCGGCGCGATGTACCGCGGCATTGCCGGGCCAAAACTGGTGATCCGGATGGGCAAGGCCGGCCTGGTCGGTTTTTTCGGTACCGGTGGCTTGCCAATTGCAGAAATCGAAAAGGGCATCCAGACCATCCAGGCCGAGCTGCGCAACGGCGAAGCGTATGGCCTCAATCTGTTGGCCAACTACGCTTATCCCGAATTCGAGCGGCAGACGGTCGAGCTCTACCTGCGCTATAACGTGCGGCTGATCGAAGCGGCCGCGTTCATGCAGGTGACGCCGGCGCTGGTGCTGTTCCGGCTGAAGGGCTTGAAACGGGGCAAGGACGGCCAGGTCGACAGCGCGCACCGAATCATGGCCAAGATTTCGCGGCCCGAGGTGGCCGAGGTATTCATGAGCCCGGCGCCGGAGTACATTGTCCAGCAGTTGTTGAAGGAAGGGCAGATCACCGCCGAGCAGGCGGAGCTGGCAAAGCGGGTGCCGATGAGCGAGGATCTGTGCGTCGAAGCCGACTCGGGCGGGCATACCGACGGCGGCATCCCGACGGTGCTGTTCCCCGCGATGATGCAATTAAAGCGGACCATGGAGCAAAAGTGGGCCTACGTTAATCCAATCTGCATGGGGCTGGCCGGCGGGATCGGCACTCCCGAGGCGGCTGCCGCAGCCTTTATGATGGGGGCAGATTTCATCCTGACCGGCTCGATCAACCAGTGCACGGTTGACGCTAGCACCAGCGACGACGTCAAGTCGCTGCTGCAGGATATTAACGTCCAGGATACCGAATACGCACCAGCCGGCGACATGTTCGAAACCGGCGCCAAGGTCCAGGTACTGAAAAAAGGCGTGTTTTTCCCGACCCGCGCCAACAAGCTGTTTTCGCTCTACAGCCACCACGCCAGCCTGGACGAGATTCCGGAAAAGACGCGCAAGCAGTTGCAGACGACGTATTTCAAAAAGACCTTCGAAGAGATCTGGAAAGACACGCGCACCTACCTCGAAGCGCGGGGGCTGGGCCATGAGATCGTCAAGGCCGAGGCCAACCCGAAACACAAGATGGCGCTGGTGTTCCGCTGGTATTTCAGCTACACAACGCAGTTGGCCTTCACCGGCAAACACGAAGAGCGGATCAATTACCAGGTTCATACCGGACCGGCGCTGGGCGCCTTCAACCAGTGGGTCAAGGGTACGCCGCTCGAATCCTGGTCGAACCGTCATGCCGATGAAATCGGCAAGAAGCTGCTGCTGGAAACTGCGGACTATCTGAACCGCAGCCTGGAACAGCTATTTCAGCCGGCTGGAGCCTGAGCGGTATGAGCAGTTTGCCTCCACCGGCCGCGCCGTACTCGCCTTGGTCGCAATGATCGCGCCCGGGTTGCATCCGGACGTGCCCTGTCACGACGAGGCTGGATTGCGCGCTCAGCCTGCTCCTTTATCCTTGCTGTCGGGGCAGGTCGACATCTGGGTAGCCTTGGTCGACCAGGCCTGCGAGGCCGAGCCGGCAAGCCGCTACGAGCAGGTGTTGACGCAAGAGGAGCGGTTGCAGCGCGCCAGGTTTGTCTTCGAAAAAGACCGGCGCCGCTATCTGGTCACGCGCGCGATGGTCAGGTACGTGCTGTCGCGCTACCTGCCGATCCGGCCGCAGGACTGGCGTTTCGAGGCCACCTATTTTGGCCGGCCTTGTATCATCAATGCGCATCCCGGCGTGGCCGGCCTGACATTTAACATTTCCCATTCCGACCAGGTGGTGCTGCTGGGCGTGACGCGCGACGCTCGACTCGGCATCGACGTCGAAGACTTGCAACGCAACGTGCCGATCGACGTCGCCGACAGTTTTTTTGCGCCCGGCGAAATCCGCCAATTGCGGGCCTTGCCACCGGCCTTGCAGGCGGCGCGTTTTCTCGATTTCTGGACGCTGAAGGAAAGCTACATCAAAGCGCGCGGCAAGGGGCTTTCGCTGCCGCTGGACCAGTTCGGTTTCGAATTGGGCGTCGAGCCGCAACTGCAGGTCAATTTCGAACCCGCCCTGAACGACGCGCCGCACAACTGGACGTTTTGGCAGTGGCGTCCCAGTGCGGACAGTATCGCGGCACTGTGCGTCGAAAGTCGGCCAGGCATTGGACACAGCATCAAGGTACGGAGCACCATTCCCTTCGTAATGGAACAAGACATGACCTTTGACGTCGTGCGGGAATCGTTGCGATGAAAAGAAAAATCGCCTTTTTGTTTTCCGGCCAGGGTTCCCAGTACTACCAGATGGGCCGCGGCCTGTATGAGCAAAATCTGGTGTTTCGCTCCAGCATGGACCACATGGACCGGCTGGCGCGCGACATGCTCGGCACGTCGGTGGTCGAGGCGCTGTACCGGACGCACGGCAAGGCCGAACCGTTCGACGAGCTGCGCCTGACCCATCCGGCTATCTTCATGGTCGAGTACGCGCTGGCGCAAAGTGTCATGGACCTGGGCATCACGCCCGACTGCACCCTGGGGGCAAGCCTGGGCACCTTTGCGGCGATTGCCGTCGCCGGTTGCATGACGGCAGACGACGCGCTGGCCATGGTCATCCGGCAAGCCCTGGCCATTGAAGAATATTGCCCCAAGGGAGGCATGATCGCGGTCTTGGGCGCGCCCACGCTGTACGACGATTCGCCTTTCCTGCAGGCGCGCTCGGTGATTGCCGGCCGCAACTTCGCCGCGCATTTCGTGCTCTCCGCGCCGGCGGAAAATCTGAGCGCCATTCAGAGCTTCCTGACCCGCGCCGGCGTCACCTGGCAGGCGGTGCCGGTGCGTTACCCGTTCCACGCGCCGTGGATCGATCCGATGCGGGAAGTGCTGATCGCGGCATCCGGAACCGCCCGGATTCGCCTGTCTGAAACGCCGGTGATTTGCTGCGCCCTGGGCGGCGTGGTGCGGGAAATTTCCGACGACTTCTTCTGGAACGTGGCGCGCGACGAAATCGGCTTCATGCCTGCGATTGCGCAGATGGAGCAAGGGGGCGCCTTCAATTACCTCGACCTGGGGGCGTCTGGGACCTTGGCCACGTTCTTGAAGTATCTGCTGCCAGCCCATTCGGTATCGCGGGGTTTCGCCCTGATGACGCCTTACGGAAGTGACGTCGAATTGCTGGCGTCGATGGCTGCGCAATTGCTGCCCGCCGGCTTGCCGGCCGCCGTAGGAATATAGCCAAATGCGCGTTTTTGCCTTGTCCGACATACACGTCGATTACACATCCAACGCGCTGTGGGTGGCAGCATTGTCGACCACGGAATATCAACAGGACGTGTTGATCCTGGCCGGCGACGTGTCCGATTCGATGGACCGGTTCACATCATGCCTGGATGCCTTTGCCCGCCGTTTCCGGAAAGTGTTTTTCGTGCCGGGCAATCATGATTTGTGGGTCTTGCGCGATCCGGCGCACATCAATTCGCTCGATAAATTCGACCTGATCGAAGCGGCGGTCAAGGCTTGCGGCGCCAGCATGGAGGCCGACGTCGTCGATGGCGTGTCGATCATTCCGCTGTTTGGCTGGTACGACGGTTCCTTCGGCCTGCTGGCGCCGGAACTGGCCGAGGTCTGGATGGATTTCCATGCGTGCCGCTGGCCGGCGCACTGGTCTGATACACAGATCACCGATCATTTCATCGGCCTGACCGATATGCGCAATATCGTCAAGGCGCAGGTCACCATTTCGTTTTCGCATTTCCTGCCGCGCATTGACGTGATGCCCGGATTCATTCCGCCGGCCATGCGCAAGATTTATCCCGTGTTGGGCAGCACCCGGCTGGAGCGCCTGGTGCGCGATATAGGTCCCGCCATCCACGTCTACGGACACAGCCACGTCAATCGCAACGTCGTCATTGATGGCATCAACTACATCAACAATGCCTTCGCTTATCCACACGAGGAGCGGATTGCGGCGAAGGCCTTGCAGTGCATTTATAGCAGCAGTTAGGTTATGCTCGGGGTTTTCTTAGGTCAATAATTACTGTAATGGAAAAAGACTGTGTTACTACATCAGCAGATTGAATTGCAAGCCACCCGTACTCCTGATGCCGTCGCGGTCCGCTACGCCGGAAAGTCACTGAGCTATGCCGAGCTGGACCAGCGTGCCAACCGCTGCGCCCGCTATTTGCGCGAACTCGGCGCCGGGCCCGACGTCATCATTGGCCTGCTGATGGAGCGCTCGCTCGAGATGATGGTGGCCCTGCTCGGCATTCTGAAGTCCGGCGGCGCCTACCTGCCGATCGATCCTGGCTACCCGCAGGCGAGGCTCGATTTTCTGCTCGACGATGCAGGCGTTGCCGTCGTTGTCACCCAGCCGAGCCTGGCAGGCAAGCTCGGCCAATTCGGCGGCACCGTGCTTCCGCTCGACCTAGAACACTACGCGCTGGCCGCCTACGACGGCGCGGCGCTCGAGTTGATCAACGAGCCGGACGACCTGGCCTATGTGATCTACACCTCCGGCTCCACCGGCCAGCCGAAGGGCTGCATGCTGACGCACCGCGCGATATGCAACCGGCTCGACTGGATGCAGGACAAGTACCTGCTGAGCGGGGGCGACCGGGTGCTGCAAAAGACGCCGTACACCTTCGACGTCTCGGTATGGGAATTCTTTTGGCCTTTGCTGGCCGGCGCCACGCTAGTGCTGGCCAAGCCGCAGGGCCACAAGGACAGCCATTACCTGAGCACAACGATTCGCCAGGAAGGCATCACCGTCTGCCATTTCGTGCCGTCGATGCTGCGCTTTTTCCTGGACGATGCGCAGGCACCGCAGTGCGCCAGCCTGCGCCACGTGTTCACCAGCGGCGAAGCGCTGCCGTTCGAGCTAGTGCGCCGCTTCAAGGAACTGCTGGGCGCGCGGCTGCATAATCTTTACGGTCCCACCGAAGCGGCGGTCGACGTCAGCTATTGGGAATGCGAAATCCGTGCCGACAAGATCGTGCCGATCGGCCGGGCCATCACCAACATTGACCTGCACGTGCTCGACGAATCACGGAACCGGCTGGCGCGCGGGCAGAAGGGCGAACTCTACATCGCCGGCGTGGGCCTGGCGCGCGGATACCTGAACCGGCCGGAACTGAGCGATGAACGTTTTGTTCCCAATCCGTTTGGCCAGCCGGGCAGCCGGATGTACCGGACCGGCGACCGCGTGCGCGAGCTGGACGACGGCAACATCGAGTTTCTCGGCCGCGTCGATTTCCAGGTCAAGCTGCGCGGCCTGCGGATCGAACTGGGCGAAATCGAGGCGGCGCTGCACGAGTTCCCGGGAGTCAATGAGGTGGTCGTGCTGGTGCGCGGCGAAGATGACGGCGATCCTAAGCTGGTGGCCTATCTGGAACCGGGCGCGGGCGAGCCTGTGCCGCAGGCCAAGCTGGTGAGGGACTTCGTGCGCACGCGGCTGCCGGAGTACATGGTGCCCAACATGGTGGCCGTGCTCGAACGGCTGCCGGTGACGCCCCATGGCAAGCTTGACCGCAATGCCTTGCCGTGGCCGGTGGCCGGGGAGGTAGCGCCGGCGGTAGTCGCGAAGGCCGTTGCGGCGCCGCTCGTGGCCGATGTGCGCCCTCGGATCGCCGGGTTTGTCGCCGGCCTGCTGAAATGCGCCAAGGTAGACCAGGCGGCGGACATGTTCGACCTTGGAGCGACGTCGCTGACGCTGGTGCGTCTTGCCGAGTGGATCGGCCAGGAATACGGCGTCGAGGTGCCGGTCGAACACTTCCTCGACGCGCCTACGGTGCAGGGCATCGCGGCCTATGTGATGCAGGCCGGGGGGCGTTGCGAGGCCGCTCCGGCAGTACCGGCTGTACCGCCGCCGACCATAGCAGATTGCGGTACGCTGACCAAGCAGTTGCGTGACTTTATCGCCACCGTCCTGCGCTGCAGCGAGCTGGCCGACGACGCCGACTTGTTCGATTTGGGCGCAACCTCGCTGAGCCTGGTGCGCGTTGCCGAATGGATTGGACAGGAGTTTGGCATCGAGGTGCCGGTGGAGGTGTTCCTGGACGCGCCGACGGTGAACGGCATCGCCGGCTACCTGCGCGAACGCGGTGCTGGCGTCCGCGCGGCGCCGGCCGCAACGGTTGCCGAACCGGCGGCCAAGGCCGGGCAACTGACCGCCTTGCCCCCGCTGCATATCCGCGCGACGGCATATCTGCCGCCGGCCCCTGACCGCTTCGCGCAAACACCGATCGATTTCGCCAATTTCAGCGCCTGGCTGATGCTGCTCGGCGCTGCGCAACAGGATGGCCTGCAGCGCTACTTGCATCCGTCCGGCGGCGGCCTGAACGCGGTACGGACCTATGTCGCCGTCAAGCCGGACGCGGTGCCGGGCCTGGCCGACGGCGTCTACTACTTTCATCCGGTCGCCCATACGCTGCACCGGGTGGGCGACGTGGCAGGAGTTGACCGCGCCGCCTTTGGCGAGATCGACCGGGCGGCATTCGACAGCGCCGCTACGGCAGTCTTTTTCGTTGCCGCGCTCGACGCCATCGCGCCGCTTTACCAGCAGACCACCGGCACCTTGGTAGCGCTGGAGGCCGGCTACATGGGGCAGCTGCTGATGAGCCGGCAGGTCGCGCATGGCCTAGAAACCCGGCCACTGGCGCGGGTCGATTTCGACCGCATCGCAGGCTCCTTCCAGCTCGAAGAGGGCGAGCGCTTCGTCCACTGCCTGCTGGCCGGCGCGCCGCTACCGGCGGCCGGCCGTGCCGGCGCCGCCGGCCTGGTGGCGGCGCTGCAGCGCAACGCTCCGGCAGCCGTTGGCCGCGCGGCGTTGAGTCACCGCGCCATTGCTGCGGCGCCGCCCCAGGCGCCACTGTCCAAGGAAATGACGAAACAGTTGCATCACGAGCAGCGCCACCTGCGCAACGTGGCCGGCTTGCCTGCTGCGTGCCTGCCGGCTGCCGGCCCGTTCGCCTGGGACGATTACCGCCTGCGCGCCTGCCGGCGCAATTACGACGCGGCGGCGCTGCCGCTGCCGGCGCTGGCAGGCTTGCTGGCCTTGTCGCGGATGCAGCCGGACGGCGCGGGCGCTTACCTGCACGGCTCGGTGACCGGCCGGCCGGCCCGCCAACTGTATCTGTACGCCCGCGGCGGTCGGATCGACGGGCTGGCCGAAGGCCTGTACCGCTATGACGAACAGCGCCACGCATTGATCCTGTGCAGCGACTTCGCCGACGCGGCAATGGTACAGGCGTATACGCCGTACAACCGCAAACACTACAAGGCTGCGGCGTTTAGCTTGTTCGTGGTGGCGCCGCCGTATGACGGGCTCAACGAAGATGAAGCGATCCACTGGCAGCTGCTCGAAGCCGGTTATTTCAGCCAGTTGCTGATGGATCGGCAGGCCGAGTTCGGTCTGGGACTGTGCCCGATCGGCGGCATGCGTTTTGACCTGGTGCGCGCCGGCCTGCAACTGCCGGAAGGCGCGGTGCTGCTGCACAGTTTTACCGGTGGCATGTTCCATCAAGAGATCCCGGCCGGCAGGCAGACGCTGGCCGAGCCGGTGCGCAGCAATGCAGCGGCGTCCGGCGAGCGCGAGACGCTCGCCATCGTCGGCCTGAGCGGACGCTATCCCGGAGCCGAGGCACTGGAAGGCTATTGGGAAAATCTGAAGGCGGGCGTGAGCAGCATCGCGCTACTGCCGGCCGAGCGGCAGGCACTGCTGGCACAGGGTTCGGCCCAGTCGCTGCGCGCAGGCGGCTACCTGGGCCAGATCGATTGTTTCGACAGCCTGCTGTTCGGCATTTCGCCGGCAGAGGCGCGCGCGCTCGACCCGCAGGAGCGCTTGCTGCTGGAAAGCGCCTGGACTTGCCTGGAAGATGCGGGCTATACGGCCGAAACGCTGCTGCGCGATAACTTGCAGGTCGGTGTATTCATCGGCGCGATGTGGAACGATTACCAAAGCCACGGCGCCGAGCTCTGGGAGAGCGAAGGCCGGGTCGAAGAGTTTTCGCACCACGCTTCGCTGGCCAACCGCATTTCCTTCCTGTTCAATTTTTCCGGCCCGAGCGTGGCGATCAACACCTCGTGCTCGTCGGGAATGACGGCGCTGCACTTCGCCTGTGAGAGCATCCGGCGCGGCGAATGCGACGTGGCGCTGGTCGGCGGCGTCAACCTGGTGTCGCACGCCTACCATGCGCGGCTGCTCGAGACCATCGATTTTCTGTCGAAAGAGGACGCGTGCCGGCCGTTTTCGGCGCAGGCCAACGGCTGGATCCTGGGCGAGGGCGTCGGCACGGTGCTGATCAAACCGGCCGCCGCCGCACAGCGCCAGCGCGACCATGTGTACGCGCTGATCAAGGGCAGCGCGATCGGTCACAGCGGACGCACCATGCGCTACGGCGCGCCCAGCGCCAGGCAGCAGGAACGGATCATGCGCCTGGCGCTGGCCAATGCGGGCGTGGGGCCGGACGACATCGATTACCTGGAAGCGGCGGCGCCCGGCGCCGGCATGGCCGATGCCGCCGAGATGAGCGCGGTCAAGGCGGTGTTCGGCGCTCGCAAGGCGGGCGCGGCCTGCCAGGTCGGCACCGTCAAGGCCAACGTCGGCCATCTCGAATCGGCCTCGCTGTTCTCGCAGCTGACCAAGGTGTTGTACCAGATGAGAGACGGGCAATTCGCCCCTTCGCTCAACAGCCGGCCGCGCAATCCGCTGATCGCTCTCGACGGCACCGGCTTGAGCATCGTCGAACAGCTGACGCCCTGGCCGCGCGCCGCTGACGGACGTGCGCGGCGAGCCATGATCAATGCGATCGGCGCCGCCGGCTCCGAAGGCCATCTGGTGCTGGAGGAATACGTGGTCGGTACGCGCCGGCCAACTTGCGACGAGCTGACCATTGTGCCGCTGTCTGCCGCCACCGAACCCCAGCTCAGGCTGCAGGCGCAGCAACTGCTCGATTTCCTGCAGCGCTCGCCCGATGCGCGCCTGGACGACCTGGCATTCACCTTGCAGCTTGGCCGGGTAGCGATGGCCGAACGGCTGGCGCTGCTGGTGCCAAATACGGATGCGCTGCGCGCAGCCTTGACGGCCTGGCTGGCCGGCGAGGCGCAAAGCGACGACACCTGGCGCGGGCGCGCCGAACGCGGCGCCGCAGCGGCGCCGAGCGCCGATGACCTGCGCACGTTGGCGCAGCACTGGGTGCAGGGCGGCAAGCTCGACTGGCATGGTCGGGTGGCGGGTGAACCCCGGCGGCTGGCGCTGCCGACTTACCCGTTCGAGCGGGTGCGGCACTGGATCGGACGCAGCGCCGAGGCGTTGCCAACGTCGGCACCGGCACCGGAACATGCAGCGGCAAACACGCAGTTGCACGAACAGGTGCTGTCCCATCTGCTGCGGCTGGTGGCCGGCGTGACCGAAGTGCCTGCCGCGCGCCTCGACGCCGATGCCCCGCTGGAAGGCTACGGACTGAACTCGCTGATGGTGCAGAACATGAACGGCCAGCTCGAGGAAGCTTTCGGTGCCTTGTCGAAAACCTTGTTCTTCGAGGTGCGCACCGTGCGCCAACTGGCCGAGCATCTGGTGGAGCATCACCGCGAGGCGGCGAGCCGGCGCTTCGGTGCCGGGCCCGCTGCGCCGGTACGGTCGGCCGAAAGCAAGCGCGCCGTGCAAGTCCGCACACTCGTGCAGCCCGGCGAAGGCATTGCCATCGTTGGCCTGAGCGGGCGCTACCCAAAGGCGCGAACATTGCGCGAATATTGGGCCAATCTGTCCCAGGGCGTCGACTGCATCAGCGAAATTCCGACCGAGCGCTGGGATCACGCGCGCCACTTCGACAGCGTGCGCGGCAAGCCGGGCAAGACTTACAGCAAATGGGGCGGCTTCATCGACGGCGTCGCCGAGTTCGACCCGATGTTCTTCGGAATGACACCGCGCGAGGCGGCCCTGATCGATCCGCAGGAACGGCTGTTCCTGCAGACCGCCTGGCACGCGCTCGAAGATGCTGGCTATACGCGCGCCTCGCTGGGCGCGGCCTGCGCGCGCCGGGTAGGCGTGTTTGTCGGCGTGATGTATGGCGAATACCAGTTGTACCCGAGCCTGGAAGATGGTCTGGGCGTGAGCGGCAGCTACGGCACCATCGCCAACCGGGTCTCGTATGTGCTTGACCTGCACGGACCGAGCATGGCCATCGACACCATGTGCTCGTCGTCGCTGACGGCGATGCACCTGGCTTGCGAAAGCATCCGGCGCGGCGAGTGCGAGGTCGCCATCGCCGGCGGCGTGAATCTGTCGCTGCATCCGAACAAGTACGTGACGCACGCGCTGCTCGGCATGGCCGCCGGCGACGGCCGCTGCCGCAGCTTCGGCGCCGGCGGGGACGGCTTCGTGCCCGGCGAAGGCGTGGGCGCGGTCTTGCTCAAGCCCTTGTCGCGGGCGATTGCCGATGGCGATCAGATTTATGGCGTCATCAAGGGTAGCGCGGTCAATCACGGCGGGCGCACCAACGGCTTTACCGTACCCGATCCGCGCGCCCAGGCCGAATTGATCAGGGCCGCCCTGGCCAGCGCCGGCGTTGCCCCGGGCATGGTCAGCTATATCGAGGCGCACGGCACCGGCACTGAACTGGGCGACCCGATCGAGATCGCCGGCCTGGTACAGGCTTTCGGCGAGACGATGGGCAACTGCGCGATCGGCTCGGCCAAATCAAACATCGGCCATTGCGAAAGCGCGGCCGGCATCGCCGGGCTGACCAAGGTGCTGCTGCAGATGCGGCACCAAACACTGGTCAAGAGCCTGCATAGCGAAGAACTGAACGCCAACATCGATTTCGCCAGCACGCCGTTTGCGGTCCAGACCGAAACCGCGCCATGGCCGCAGCGGGAGTATCCGCGCATTGCGGGCATTTCCTCATTTGGCGCCGGCGGCGCGAATGCCCACCTGGTGGTCGAGGAATACGTGGCGCCGGCGCACGCGACCGGTCCGCTGGGGCATCCGGTCGCGATCGTATTGTCGGCCAAGACTGCCGAAGCATTGCGCGAGCAAGCGGTGCAGCTTTGCGCGGCCATCGCCGCCGGTGAACTGGCCGATGCGCAGTTGGCGGACGCCGCCTACACCTTGCAGGTGGGGCGCGAAGCGATGGACTACAGGCTGACCTGCATGGTGCAGTCCACGGCTGCGCTTCAGGCGGCGCTGGACGGCTGGCTGGCTGGCGGGCGCCATGTCGATGGCTTGCAACTGGGCCAGGTCAAGCGCGGCCAGGATTCGCTGGCGGCATTCGCCGCCGACGAGGACATGGCCGGCGCGCTGGACGCCTGGATTGCCAAGGGCAAGCTGGACAAGCTGCTGGACCTGTGGGTCAAGGGCCTGGTGTTCGACTGGGCTCGCCTCTATGGCGACCGCCAGCCACGGCGCATCGGTTTGCCGACCTATCCGTTCGCGCGCGAGCATTACTGGGTGCAGCCGGCCGCAGGCGAAGCGGCCAATGCCAGCAACGGCCCGGCGGTGCTGCATCCGCTACTGCATCGCAATACCTCGGACCTGTCCGAGCAGCGCTTCAGCACGCGCCTGACCGGCGCCGAGTTCTTCCTGGCCGATCACGTGGTGCAGGGCCGGCGCGTGTTGCCGGGCGCGGCCCATCTGGAAATGGCGCGGGCAGCGCTGGTGCAGTCCGGCGCTGCCGGCAGTATGCGCCTTGCCAAACTCGTGTGGCTGCGGCCCGTGGTGGTGGAACAGGCGCCGCTGGAGCTGCACATCGGGCTGTATCCGGAGGCGGACGGGCAGATCGCTTTCGAGATTTATAGCGATGAAGACGTGCTGCACAGCCAGGGCAGGGCGGAGACGTTCACGGCGGCGCCGGAGCGGATCGACCTGGCGGCGATGCGCGCGCAATGCGGCGAAGCCGCGTTGCCGGGTGCGGATTTGTACGCACGGTACGCGGCGCTGGGCCTCGCTTATGGCTCGGCGCATCAGGCGATTGAAGTACTGCACGCCGGCGCCGGGCTGGCGTTGGCCCGGCTGCGCTTGCCGCCGAGCGTGGCGGCAAGCGCGGGCGACTACGTGTTGCATCCGAGCTTGCTCGACGCGGCGCTGCAGGCGGTGGCAGGCCTCGCCGGCGCCGATGAGCAGCCGCGCCTGGCCTTGCCGTTCGGGGTAGACGCGGTGGAAATCATGGGCGCTTGTGGCGGCCAGATGTGGGCACTGGTGAAAGCCAGCGGCGAGAGCACGGCGCAGGTGCGCAAGTACGACGTCACGCTATGTGACGACGACGGCCTGGTGGCCGTGCGCTTCAACGGTTTTGAGACCCGCATACTGGAAGTGCAATCGGCGGATGGCGCCGTGTTGCTGCTGAAACCGGAATGGCAGGAGCGGCCGGCCGATGGGGTTGCGCCGCCGCAATACGTGCAGCACCACGTCCTGGTGTGCGAAGGGGACTTGCCGGCACTGACCGAACGCATGGCCGGTGCGCGGTGCCGCACCTTGGCGGCGCCGGACGGCGCCGGTCTGGCGGCCGAATATGGTCATGCGCTGCGGGAACTGTGCG
>JAYWGR010000063.1:0-3065 GCA_043778145.1 Rhizobacter sp. | reverse complement strand
TGCACTACACGGTCGGGGCAGGCACAGGAGAGATCCCCCACTCTGCTGAGATTTGGGCCGTGCGCCTGCACGGCATGGCTGCGTTCGTCGCGCTGTTCATGCTGGGCCTGTTGGCCGCCGCTCATGTCCCGCGGGGTTGGCGCACCACGTCCCGCCACCGCCGGATGGTTCAGCGCGGAACGGGCATCGGCCTGTGTGTACTCGCCGGCTTGCTCGTCGTCACCGGCTACTTGCTGTACTACTTTGCGCCTGAAACGTTCAGGCCGACGCTGGGCTGGTTGCACTCGATCATCGGCTTCACGATGGCCGTTGTCGGCATGGTGCATGGGAGTCGTTTGCGGCGCTGACGCTATCGACGCAAGCTCGCCGCCGGCAACGGCGGCATGTCTCGGTCGGTACACCAAACCCAGATTGCGTTCCCGGCAGCAGAGGTGGCAACGTCCTTGGCCGCCCGATCCTTCGGTGCCATGAAGGCGCTGACCACATGGAGAGGCACAGGCACTGCGCCGACGTCCAGCAGCAGCGCGTTTGGAAACACCGCCGCATCTCTCGCGTCGTAACGCAGGGGCTTGACGAACCGACGCCGCTGCGAGATCAAGGCGTGCATCAGCGAGAGTTCGTGGACACCATCGACCGGTATCCACTGCTCGGTGGTCAACATCAAATTTACCGCATCGACCTCGTAGGTGTGCTCGCGCCGTGCACGAATCAGCGCGGTCACGATCAGCCGCAGTCTGTGACGCGTGTCGGCATCGCCCGCCTCGAACAGCGGCGCGAACACCCGCTCAATCCTGTCCCAAGTCTTGCCTGCGACCAGCAGCGGAACATCCGGCATGTGCTTGATCCACAGGCGTCGCCCCAGCGCGCTGGCATCGCTGGTCTTGAACTCGCCGATCACCAACGCCAACGGGCTATGCCCTTCGTGCGGCCGCAGCACGGCGAGTTTCTCGCGGCGCCGCTCCGCTGCGTCCTCGCGCGTTGCTTCGTTGAACGGTTCCGGAACATACAGGCGATCGCCGAGCATCACCCCCTTCACCATCACGTCGGCGGCGGCCTCGTGGAGGTACTTGTGGATCACTCCCTGATTGCGTTTGCCTTCCATGGCCGGGCTCCAGCGGTTGAACCCGGCACGCTCGAACAGGTAGTGCGTCAGCGCGCGCAGGCTCATCCTGCGTTTCGGGACGCAGACTTCCGCCGGAGGCTGCCTCTCGCCTCGAGCCACACCACCCGATGCGGTGCGCAGCCATGGGAAGTCAACGCGCAACTCCACGCGGCCAGGCTCGGACTCGAGAACCGCCTCGCCGATCAACTCGCCCAGGCCGGACTGCTGCGCTTCTGGCTCGTAGGAAGGGCAACTCGGATGGTGCAGCCCGCCCGTATCCGGCATGCGCTTGACGACGAATTGGCGGTGGCGCGCCACGTACATCTCGACGCCACCCGCCACACACAGGCAGCGTGGTCGCTCCGAGGTCTCGTGCACCGTCGCCAGGGCGTCCTGCAACTGAGGATCGCCGACAGGCAGCACACGGCCCTTGATGGCAAGGCGTTGCTGCTGCATCGCCGCTCAGATCAGGTCTTCGACCAAGGCCGCCAATTGAGGCCGTGGCCGTGGGAACAGTTCGCGCACGGCACTCGCATCGCTGATGCCGAGCAACAACCCCACTTGTTCGTCATCGGCGCCACGGTCATAAAGCCTCGAAGCCACCGTGTGGCGCACCGAGAGCGGAGTCACATCGCGCAGTTCCGAGTATCGAAACAGCTTTCGATAGGCTTCGAGGATAGGCCGGCAAAGAAAGCGCTGCTGGCCGGGCTGGCCATACGGCGTGATCTTGAAGCCTTCACCCGACGACGACAGGAACAGGCGGCTGCGCGGATCGAGACCACGGTAGTCGGCAGACGAGCCCAGGCCCAGCTTCAGGTTCTGCCGCTCCTGGAGGTAAGGCGCCAGCGCGTCGTCGAGGCGGACGCAGTTGAAGTACATGGGGCGCGCTTTTCCAGTGATCGCCACGGCAGCGCGCACCTCCGCCTCGCGGCGCACACTCCCATCGCCGTTCAGGTAGTCGCGAACTTCGAATCGCGCGATCTCCAGCGGCCGCGCGCCGGTGGCAAACAGCATGTAGAACAGAGACAAGTCGTGCCACGGCCGCTGGCTGCGGCTCTTCACACGCTGCGCGGCGCGGACGATCTCGTCGCCTGACACGACCCGTGTGGCGCGCGGCCCGAAAGGTGCCGGGGGCTCGAAGCTCGCAAGCGCGGCCAGGATGGCGTCGCGATGTTGTCGCAGCCGGCGCACGAAGGCAGTACCCCCTGCATTCAAACCTTCAATGCCCACCGCCTCGCAGAGCTGCATCGCGACGATCTTGATTCGACGTTCGACTGCTGTGCGCGTCACGCCGAACGTCGCTGCAACGGCTTCGTAGGTGCCGCCGTCGATCACTGACTTCAGCATCGCCACGGATTGGGCGGCAGGCTCGGCTTCTTGCTCGGGTTCAACTTCGTCCGGCATGACGCACCTCCCCTTCCGACGCGACGACCGTGAGACGCCTCCATGCTCCGACCTCCCGCTTCAACTCGCCAGGCAAAAACGGTGGAAAGCGCGCAGGGTTTCGGCATCAGCCAGGCTGCGCAACTGGGATGACCTGCGCATGCTGAATGCAACTCATTCCTATCATTGTGCGGGAATGCGGATCATGTTGGCGTGTCACCTCGTAAGCAGGTGCGACGCGAACTCACCTGCTCGACGAACCGCAACAAACCGCGTGATCGTCAGCCCGCTTGGGACTGTTGTGCAATCCACGCGCGGATGTCTTCCGCCTTCCACACGGTGACTCGCACCGACAACTTCATCGGCTCGGGGAAGGTACGCGCCTGCACGCGCCGCCACAAGGTGGACTTGGAAATAGGCACGAACGCCAGCACCTGCGGCTGGCGCAGAAAGCCTGTTTGAGGCAGGACAGGAACAGGCAGAGGTGAAGAGCGATCTGCAACAGTGGCAGCGTCGCTGGATTGGGTCTTGGGCATGATCTGGCCTCGTCGCGGCTCGCGCCGATGGAAGACATGACCTG